>SVKM01000096.1 GCA_015068465.1 Oscillospiraceae bacterium
CGTAGCCGCCGCGGGAAAGCACCGCCTCCACGCTGTCCTGGATGTCCTCCATCGCGACAAGGCCGTCCTTGACCTTCGGCAGGAAGTCCGCCGAGACCTTGAGCGCGAGGAAATCGATCACGCTGTCGTTGTAATCGGTCTGCGTCGCCTCGAACGCCTTTTTGATCGCCGCCGCGATCCGGTTGATGTCGAACTCCACGATCTCGCCGTCGCGCTTGATGACCTGGTACATATATATATCTCTCTCCCTCAAAAGTATTTCTTTCTCTTTATTCCACGCCGCGCAGCTCCACCGCGGGTATGATGGGCCTTAAACGCTCGACAAACGCGCGCATCTCGTCGTCGGAAAACGCGTCGAGCCCGCCCGCGTCGATCAGATCGCCGGAGTCGCGGTACTGCTGCAAATAGTACTCCCTCGCCCCCGCGATCCAGCGCGCCGCATCCGTCAGGCTCTGCGCCGTGTGGAGCCCCCGCACGACCGTCGTGCGGAACTCATAGCCGACGCACCCTTCGAGCAGGTAGTTCTTGCTGCGCTCGACGGCGGCGATATCCAGCAGCGGAAGCCCCACCGTCTTCGCGTACAGATCCGGGGAATTCTTGACGTCCATCGCAACACGGTCGACAAGCCCCTCCTCCACGAGCGCCCGCAGGCGGTCGGGAAACGAGCCGTTGGTATCGAGCTTGATCTTGTAGCCCATGGCGCGCACCGCGCGCAAAAAATCGGCGAGCCCCTCCTGCAGCAGCGGCTCGCCTCCCGTGACGCACACACCGTCCAGAATGCCCTGCCGCTTGCGCAAAAAATCCAGCGTCGCCTCCGCACCGCCGCCCTTCTCCATGCGCTCCGGCAGCACCAGAGACGCATTGTGGCAAAACGGGCAGCGGAAATTGCAGCCGCCTGTGAACACGGTGCATGCCACCTGTCCCGGATAGTCCAGCAGCGTCAACTTTTGAACTCCCGCGACCAGCATAGCACGTCCCCCGCCTTCACATCTGTTTTACATAATAACCGCAACTCTTGTGCTTGTCAAGTGGCAAAACCACAAAATGTTGAAAGATTTGCGCCGCCTAACACAAAAGACCCCCTAAATATAGTATGAAAGCCGGAAGAGAAAAATAGTCTCTCTTCCGGCTTTCCGCATTTCGATAGACTCATTCGCACTCGCGCATACGGAACATCAGAATGTACTCGACGTTGCTGTACTCGTCATGGACATAGTCGATTTTCAGATAGAGTTCGACCTGCTCGCCCGCGCGATTGCGCATCCGCAGGAACATGCCCGGCATCTTTCCGTCCTTCAGGCTGCCGCTCAGCTCGCGCAGGCGCTCCCCCTCGCCCGTGCACAGCCGCGAAAGGAACGCGCCGCTGTTGAGCTCACGCTCAAACTCCTCCTGGCTCAGCCCGATGTCGCTGCGCAGGCCGTGGACGATGACCTGATAGTACCAGCCGCCGTCCTTGTTGCGCAGGAAAACGATGCTCTCCGAGGCGAACTTTGAGAGAAGACGCATGTGGTTCTGGAGGTTCGTGATCTCGCTGACGTCCTGCATGGCGCCGTAGAAGATCTTGCCGTTCTCCCCCTCCTCCAGGAAGTAGAAATGCTCGAAAAATCGTCCGAGCGAGCCGTCGGTGCGGTACACGCCGAACACGCCCTCCGCGCCGTTGAGGCGGTCCTCCTCCGCCCTTTGGAGCAACTCGAGGAAGGGCTGCTTGTCGTTGGGGTGGAAATACTGCTTGATGTCCGTGAGCCGGTCGTGGAAATCCGGCACGTTGACGATGCGGTAAAACTGCTCGTTGTAGCGCACGATGTCGACCCGGTCTTTCCCGTCCCAGCAGTAAAACGCCGCCGCACCGAGGATGTTGTTGAGCATGGAGTCGCTGTAGATGTTCTGATCCATAAACTCGCGCACGCTGAACTGCTGGTTGGCGTAGAACGAAAAGCCGCCCGTGTCGATGTTCCGCTCGTCCCCGATGAGCTTTTCAAAATCCGCCACCGGCAGCGGCAGATGGTAGAAATTGCCCTGGATGTACCGGCAGCCCAGTTTTTCGAGAAAGCTCGCCTGCTCGGCGCTCTCCACGCCCTCGACGATGATCGGCACCGCCATGGTCTTTGTCATGTTGACGATCGTCTCGAGAATGTGGATGCCCTTTTTCTCCTCGTCCTTGCCGATGCGCAAGAACTGCGCGTCGAGCTTTATGACGTCCATGTTGAGCGCGCGGAGCATATTGAGTGAGGAATAACCGCTTCCGAAATCGTCCATCAAAACGAGGAAGCCCTTTTCGCGCAGCTTCCGCACCGCCTCGCGGATCGAGTCGGCATCGTCCACATAGGCGGACTCCGTGACCTCGACCTTCAAAACGTCATGCGGCAGGTCGTACTTTTTGACCAGAGCGTCCAGAAACTCCGGCACGTCGACGGAGAAAAAGTCGATGCGCGAGACGTTGACCGAAACGGGAACCGGCGTATGCCCGTCCGCGATCCAGCGGTGCAGCCAGGCGCAGACGCTCTCCCAGATATACTCGTCGAGATCGGTGACGAAGCCGTACTTCTCCAGCACCGGAATAAACTCGTCCGGCGGGATCGTCCTGCCGTCCGGCGTACGCCAGCGCGCAAGCGACTCGGCGCCGACCACCGCGCCGTTCGGCACGGTGCACTGCGGCTGGAGGCAGAAGAAGAATTCGCGGTTTTTCAGCCCCCTCTGGAAATCCGAGAGCAGGCGGTATTCATGGTCAGCCTGCTCGCGCATGGCAGACGTGTACTCGCGGATGCGGACACGGAAATTACCCTTTACCTTTCCCACCGCAAGCGCCGCGCGGTCGAGCGCGATCATCACGGACTCGCCCTCGCCCAGATGGCTCACGCCGATGGCGGGCAGGAAGCCCATGGAGGCGCCGCGCGCCACGATCAGCGTATGGATGTCCTCGAAGATCTGCTCCGCCAGCTCCGGGGCATAGGGTGCAAGCAGGCAGAAGTCGTCCTGCCCCATATAGCCGGCTAGGCCCGCGCAGGTCTCCTCCGCCGCCTTGAACACCTCGCCGATCTCCGTGAGCAGCAAATCGCCGGACTCATGCCCGTACCACTCGTTGAACAGCTTGAAGTGCTCGATGTCGACGGCATACAGCGCCCAGTCCTCCTCCCGGCTGCGCGCAAGCACCTCGCCCTCGGTAAAAAACGACTTTTTCCGCAGCAGGCCCGTCATCTCGTCGCGATCGGTGTTCGCGCGGAAGTTCGGCGTCAAGCCGAGCTGGCGATCCTTCTGGTTCTGAATGTCGAACACATAGACGCGGATCACGCCTTCTCCGAAGCCGAACTGCGTCCCGCCGAGCACGACCTGTTCGACCCAGCGCCAGCCTCCGTCGAGCAGCTTGTAGCGGAACTGGACGGTCAGCAGGCCCACGGGCTCCGCGTGCGCCAGACGCTCCAGGATCGTGTCGGGCTGCATGGCGGCGCGGACGGTCTGGCGGTCGTCCGGGTGGATCATGTGCTCCAGGCTGTATTCGAACATGCCGGAGCTCGTGCCCTCGAGGATCGGGACATAGTACTTCCCCTCGACGTGGTAGATGTTGGTGCAGCGATCCCGGATCAGGTCGATCTCGATCAGCTCGTCGAAGTCCGAACGGTTGAAGTAGTCGAACATCGCCGCAGGCGAGTTCTCGCGAAGCAGAAAATCAAATAAACCAGCGCTCATAGGCCGCCCTCTTTCCCGACGTTTGTATCCGTCTGTTCCGTGCAAAGCCGTTCCCGCTCAATCCTCCGGTCCGACAGCAACCTCGCCCTTCCAGTCCACGATGCCGCCGAACGCGCAGACATTCGTATAACCCATATCCGCCAGAAGCGCCGCGGGCTTAAAAACAGGTCTCATTGTTTCCTCCCAAGCTTTCGTGCATCCAATCTCTCAGCGCAGCACGTCCGTGAGCGTTTTCATCATCTTCTCAACGTCGATGGGTTTTGCAATGTGGCTGTTCATGCCGGCGTCCTTCGCCATCTGGATATCCTCCGCAAACGCGTTCGCCGTCATCGCGACGATCGGGATGGACGCAAGCGCCGGGTCGTCCAGCGCGCGGATCGCGCGCGTCGCGTCGTAGCCGTTCATCACCGGCATCTGAATGTCCATCAGCACCGCCTGATAGGCGCCGGGGCCGGACGTCTCAATGCGCTCGACGGCAAGCTTTCCGTTTTCGGCGGTGTCGACCGTGAAGCCCGCCTCCTCCAGCAGCAGCGTCGCGATCTCGCGGTTGATCTCGTTGTCGTCCACGAGCAGCAGCCGGACCTTCGTGAAGTCCACCCCGTCCGCGCTCTCCGTCCGCGCGTCGGCCTCCTCCGTCCGCCCCGCGAGCGCAAATCGGATGCGGATGATGAACTCCGTGCCCTTGTCGGGCGCGGTCACGACGTCGATCGTTCCGCCCATCAGATCGACGATGCTCTTGGTGATCGCCATGCCGAGGCCGGTGCCCTGAATACCGCTGACGGTGGAGGTACGCTCGCGCTCGAACGCCTCGAACACCTTCGAGGCAAACTCCTGCGTCATGCCGATGCCGCTGTCCTTGACGCGCAGCTCGTAATCGCCGTACCCCTCGCCCATGCCGGTCTGGCGGAGCGACACGGAGACCGCGCCGCCCTCGGGCGTGAACTTGTAGGAGTTGCTCAGCAGGTTCAGCAGCACGCGGCTGAGCCGGTTTTTATCGCAGCAGACAAAGTCGTTTTCGATCTGCGAAGCCTCAACCGTAAAGGCGATGTTTTTCGCGCTCATCTGCGAAGCGAACATCTCGCACGCCTCGTCAAGCGTCTTCTTCAGGTCGATCGCCATCGGCTCGAGATCCATCTTGCCGCTTTCGATGCGGCTCATCTCCAAAATGTCGTTGATCAGCGCAAGCAAATGCTGTCCGGACGCCTCGATCTTGGCGAGATACTCGCGCATCTCCTCCGGCGTGCAGCCTTCCCGCTGCGCAACGGTCGTGTAGCCGATGATGGCGTTCATGGGCGTGCGGATATCGTGGGACATGTTGGACAAAAACGCGGTTTTCGCCTTGCTGCTCTGCTCCGCCCGTACCTTTTGCACCTCCATGTCCTTCTCGCGCCGGACCATGGCGTTGTAGATGCTGAACATGATGAACAGCGCCAGCATGATGAGCGCCATCTGCAGCAGGCTGTGCCGCGTGAGCGAGGCGCTGACAAGCATCATCTGCTTTTCAATGTAATACTCCGAGTCCGCCTTCTCGTCCGCCGTCTGTTCGACGCCGTGCAGGCGCAGCTCCTCGACGTTGTACTCGTTGAGATTGTCGAGCACCTGCTCGGTCGTGCGGTGGGTCGCCTCGCGCAGCCAGAGCATCGACGCAAAGAAGATCAGAAACAGCAGCACGATCCACACGACCGTCGACTTGCCGAAGCGTCGTTCCTTGTCCACGCGGAACACAAAGTGGAAGAACAGGAAGCCCAAAATGCTCCAGGCGATCAGGATAAGATAGGATTCCGTCGCCAGCGCGCTGACCGTCCAGAAGTTCGGCACCAGGAAATAGAGGAAAAACAGCACCGAGATCAGCGCGCCGAGCGCGCCTGTGACCTGCACCGGCATATTGCCGTTCTCCCGCGCGGTCTTGAACGCCACGGCGGAGGTATAGGCGTAGGCGATGGTCGCGCCGATCGTGTTGACGTCCACGATCCAGCCGATGGCGGTCCTTCCGAGCAGCGGGATCGGAAGCGAGAGCAGCAGGATGAACAGGATGGCATTCTTCGGAGATCGCCTGTCGTTGAGACCCGCAAACCAGCCCGGCAGCAGCTCGTCCCGCGCCATGGAGTAGATCAGGCGGCTCGCGGCGAGGCAGTTGCCGACAAGCCCCGTGCCGACGGCGGCGACCACCGTCACGCCGAGGATCAACAGTCCCCGATTGCCCATCATCTCATGGATCGCGTAGAAGGTCGGCAGGCCCGCCAGCCCCTTGAGATTGCCGATGTCGCGGATGTAGTAGCTCCAGTTGTCATAGCCCTCCGGCAGCACCGCGACGGCAATGACCGCAAGGAACACATACACCATCGCGCCCGCGATCACGGCACAGGACATGATCAGCAGCGTCTTTTTTGTGGAAAAGCGGAATTCCTCCGCCGAGTGGGAGATCGACTCGAAGCCGGCAAACGCCCACGGCGAAAGCGCCACAATGTTGAACACCGCCGCGCTCGTGCTCTTCCCCGAGGCGAAGGGAGGCTTGACGCTGAACACGCCGCCCCCAAGGCGGGACACCGCCGCGGCAAAGCCGATCGCAACGCCCGCAAAGAGCACGAGCGCCATCGCGGTCTGCACCGCCGCGGCAAAGCGCCCGCCGCGGATGCATACCGTTCCCATCAGCAGCAGCGCCGCGACGGAGAGCAGCACCTCGCCCAAATAGACGTCGAAGCCGGCAAGCCGGTAATGGAAGCCGAATTGGAACGCGTCGCCGAGCAGATTTCGGAAGATAATGGGCAGCGCCGTCGCGTTCGCCCAGACAATGGCAATGTAGACCAGGATCAAAAACCACGCGCTGAGCAGGCCGTGGTCGTAGCCGAACGCCTGCTTGGCATAAGCGAAGGTGCCTCCCGCGTCCGGACAGCGGTTCATCAGGTAGTGGTAGTTCACGCCGATGATCAGCATGATCGCCGCGCCGATCGCCATGCCAAGGCAGGTGCCGAGCGGCCCCGCCACGGGCAAAAACGTTGTTCCGGGCATGACGAACGCACCCCAGCCCACGGCGCAGCCAAAGGCGAGCGCCCAGACGCCGAGCGGTGAGAGATAGCGGTCCAACGTACCGCTGTTAAGGCCTTCCTTATTCTCCACAGGGTCCATTCGGATACTCCCTCTCCAAGAAAAGTTAATACCTATGCCAGAATATACCTAATTATAACCGAAGCAACAGCCCGGGTCAATGCAAAACCGAAAAAACCGCGTTTTTCCGTCAAATCGTCAAAAAAGGAGCGGGACGCAGCCGCGTCCCGCTCCCCGATTCGTTTTTTGTGCGCTCAGCGCTTCTTCGCCTCGGCGCGAAGCAGCGCCTCAATGCGCTCGCGGTCCTTTGCCGCAAGCGTGTCGGTCTTGCCGGAGAAGAAATCCTCGATCACGTTCAGATGGACCCCCGTCTTGTAGTTGATCTTGTAGTCTATCAGCCCAAGGCGTTCCTTCATGGCGCGCATTTCCTGATTATCCATGCGTTCCTCCTTCATAAGTCTATTTGGTCTATTCGACCTCGATCTGCTTGATGTTCATTTCGTTGCCCTGCTGCAGCCAGGTATTGCCGCCGCCGCAGCGGGGACATTCCTTTCCGTAGGTCACGGTGGGATAGGTTTTTTTGCAGTCGTCGCACCAGGTAACGGCGGGGATCGTCTCGCAGTAGAGCTTCGCGCCCTCAAAAAGTGGAAACTTCTTGATGTACCAGTTCCAGTAGTTGTAGAGGTACGACGGCACGATGCCGGAGACCTCCCCGAATTCCAGCGTTACCGAGCAGACCTTCTTGGCCTCGTTTTCCTCCGCGATCTTGCTGACCTGCTTGACCACATAATTTACCAAGCCAAGTTCGTGCATACTGCCTCCTGTGTCACTTGCCGGACGCCTGCTTCTTGAGGATCTTGATGCTGCGCTTGGCGGCATAGGCGCCCATCGCCTTGAACTTGTCCTCGGCGGGGATCATCTTGGAATACGCGTCGCCCATCGTGCGCTTGAGGTGGATCGCGTCGAACTTGCACTGGACGGTGCACATGCCGCAGCCCAGGCACTTGTTCGTATCGACCACGCTGCGGCCGCAGCTGAGGCAGCGGGACGCCTCGGACTTGATCTGCTCCTCGGTGAAGACCAGACGCTCGTCGTTCATCGTGCGGACCTTCGCCTTGTCGATGCCCTTGACCGCGCGCTTGGGCTTCTTGTAGGACTCGGTCGGCAGAACGATGTCGTCCTTGTTCAGCGGGGTAAAGTTGCGGGTGTTGCGGTGGATCGTGAGCGACTGTCCCTCGTTGACGAAGCGGTGCAGGGACACGGCGCCCTCGCGGCCGCCCGCGATCGCGTCGACCACGAACTTCTGGCCCGTGTACGCGTCGCCGCCGACAAAGATGTCGGGCTCCGCGGTCTGGCGGGTGATCGGGTCGGCAATGGCGGTGCCGTTGCGGTTGAACTCGACCTTCGTGCCCTTGAGCATTTCCTTCCAGTCGACCTTCTGGCCGATGCAGTAAAGGACGGTCGTGCACTTCTCGGACGTGGTTTCGTTGTCGTCGAACTTCGGGTCAAAGCGGCCCTCGGCATTCTTGACGGACACGCACTTGCGGAACTTGATGCCCGCGCACTTGCCGCCGTTGACCTCGATCTCGGTCTGGCCCCAGCCGGCGTGGATGACGACGCCGTCTTCCTTGCACAGCTCCTGATCCTCTTCGCCCATGGGCATCTCGTCGTAGCTCTCCAGGCAGTACAGCTGCACGCTGTCCGCGCCCTGGCGGATGGCGGTGCGCGCCACGTCGGCGCCGATGTTGCCGCCGCCGATGACGACCACGTTGCCGCTGAGCTTGCCGATCTTGCCGCCGTTGACCTTCTTGAGATAATCGACGCCGGGCATGACGTTCTCCGCGTCGTCGCCGGGGATGTTCAGCTTGCCGCCGAACTGGAGGCCGACGCCGAGGAAGAAGCCCTTGTAGCCCTCTTCGCGCAGCTGCGCGATCGTAACGTCCTTGCCGACCTCGACGCCGCACTTGAACTGCACGCCCATCTCGCGGAGAATGTCGATCTCGGCGTTGACGACGTCCTTTTCGAGGCGGAAGTTGGGGATGCCGGTGACCATCATGCCGCCGGGCACCTCGTCCTTCTCGAACACGACCGGGCTGTAGCCCTCGATCGCGAGGAAGTACGCGCAGGCAAGGCCCGCGGGGCCGGAGCCGATGATGGCGATCTTCTGGTCAAAGTGCTCGCGCGTGGTGGAAACCATCGGCGGGACGTAGCGGTGCTCCGCCTTGAGGTCCTGCGCGGCGATGAACTGCTTGATGTCGTCGATGGCAAGCGCCTCGTCGACCGTGCCGCGGGTGCACTCGTCCTCGCAGTACTTGCGGCAGATCGCGCCGCAGACCGCCGGGAACGGATTGTCGCGCTTGATGAGCTCGAGCGCCTCGCGGTACTTGCCCTCGCTGGCCATCTTGATGTAGCCCTGGATGGCGATGTGCAGCGGGCACGCCGCCTTGCACGGTGCGGTGCCGGTGGGCCAGGTCTGGATGACGCCGTTTTCGTTCTTATAGTTCCAGTTCCACTTGTCCTCGCCCCACTTGGTGTCGTCGGGCAGCTCGTGCTTGGGATACTCGATCTCGCCGTGCTTGGTGCACAGCTTCTGGCCCAGGCGCACGGCGCCCGCGGGGCAGACCTCGACGCACTTGCCGCAGGCGACGCAGTTCTCCGGCGTCACCTCC
>SVKM01000097.1 GCA_015068465.1 Oscillospiraceae bacterium
CCCAATACTCGGGGGAGTCCGTCGACATCTTCTCGGTGCCGAGCAGAACCTCCTTGCGGTCGGTGATGATCTTCCCGAGCTTGAAGATCTTTTCGTCACGGGTCATCTGCGCCATATTTTATCTCCTTTTCTCAGCAGTTTCGGGGCGCAAATACTTCCGCCCCAAAATTCTCCTCATACTGCTACTATTTTATAAATTATCATATCCATCGGCGCCGTGTCAAGGACAGGCCGCCCGCAGCTGCCGATCATGCACGGAAATCCGTACTTTTCAGCACTTTCGCCAACATTCCGTCTTTCGCTCTGTGCAAACGGTGCATCCCCCCGGGGGGCTTGCGCGATCTCCGGCGGACGGTTATAATAAATGTTTGTCGGCGTCGAAAAGCGGGCGGAACGGCAAGTCGCCGTTCCGCCCGTTTTTTTGTATGGCTTAGCCCTCCGCCCTGCGCAGGATCAGCAGATAGTCCACACCGCTGCTCTTGTCCTGGATGGAGTCGAAGCGGACCTGCATGCTCACGGTCTTGCCGCCCGCCCCCTTTACCGGGAACGGCGCCGAGAAATCCGGCATCTGCAGATTGGCGTCGCGGATCATGCGCTCGATCCCGTCGCGTTTGTCCGGCTCCAGGCGTTCGCGGTAGGCGCCGCTGTTGAGCTCCTCCTCGAACTCGTCGCGCGAGACGCCGAGCGCGTCCTCCAGCCCGTGGACGGTCACCTGGAACAAAATACCGTTCTCGCGGCGGCGCACGAAGACGACCTCGTCGTTGGAAAGGCGCGAGATCATGCGCATCTGCCCGTTGAGCTTGTCGAGCTGCGTGACGTCGCGCATGGAGCCGTAGAAGCGCTTGCCGTTCTCGTCCTCCTCCAGGAAGAAGAACTGCATGCGGAACTGCGCGACCGTGCCGTCCTCGCGGCGGAAGCGGATGATGTCCGCGGCGCCGCCGAGCGGGTCGTTCATCGCCTGCTCCAAAAGTCCATAGAGCACGGGCAGATCGTCGTCGAGCACCAGCCGCTGCGCCGAGGTGAGCAGCTGGTCAAAGTACTTGGAGTTGATCTCGCTGACGAACTGCTCGTTGTAGCGGATGCAGTCGATGTCCTCGCCGTGCAGGTTGAAAAACGCCACGGGGCCGAGGATGTTGTTGAGCATCGTGTCGCTGTAGATGTTCTGGTCGAGAAATTCGCGCGTGTGGAACTCCTCCTTGACCTTGAACACGAACCCGCCGGTGTCGATCCGCTCCGGGTCGCCGATGAGCTGCTCAAACTCCGACACCGCCATGGGCTTGTAGAAGAAATAGCCCTGCACGTAGCGGCAGCCGAGACTCTTGATAAATTCCGTCTCCTCCTTGGTCTCCACGCCCTCGACGATGATGGGCACGCCCATCGTTTTCGCCATGTTGACGATGGATTCGAGGATATGTACGCCCTTGTGGTCGCCGTCGTTCATGCGCAGGAACTGCGCGTCGAGCTTGATGATATCGACGTTGAGATTTCGCAGCATGTTCAGCGAGGAATACCCGCTGCCGAAATCGTCCATCAGCACGAGGAAGCCCTTTTCGCGCAGGCGCCTGACCGTGTCCGCCACCGAGCCGTCGCCCACGTAGGCGGATTCCGTGATCTCGATCTTGATGACGTCCACCGGCAGCTTGTATTTCCAGATCAGCAGGTCAAAGTAGGACGGCACGTCGATCGTGAAAATGTCGATCTGCGAGACGTTCACGGATACCGGCAGCGGCGTATGCCCGCTGTCGATCCACGCGCGCTGCCAGATGCAGACCTCCTCCCACACGAACTTGTCGAGGTCGGTGA
This sequence comes from Oscillospiraceae bacterium, assembly GCA_015068465.1. Taxonomy (GTDB): domain Bacteria; phylum Bacillota; class Clostridia; order Oscillospirales; family Oscillospiraceae; genus Hominicoprocola. The sequence continues at coordinate 1,804 of SVKM01000097.1, forward strand.
CGAAGCCGTACTGCTCGAGCACGGGAACGAAGATGCCCGGGGAGACGAATTTCCCGTCCGCCTTCTTCCAGCGCACCAGCGACTCCGCGCCGACGATCCTGCCGGTGTCGATGCGGCACTGCGGCTGGAGCACGATGAACAGCTCCTGGTTCTGCAGCGCCTGCTGGAAGTCGGAGAGGATCTGGTAATCCCGCTCCGTCTTCTGGTACATGGACGGCTCAAAGATGCGGATGCGCGTGTGGTAGTTCTCCTTGGCGTGCTTGGACGCGAGCGCCGCGCGGTCGTAGAGTTCTTCAAGCGTGTTGTCGCCGTCCGTCATGCACACGCCGATCGCCGGCATGAAGCCCACGGACGTGCCATGCTCCATGATCATCTCATGGATATCCGCGTAGAGCTTTTTAACTCCTTCCTCCTCATAGGGCATGAGCAGGCAGAAGTCGTCCTGTCCCATATAGCAGCCGAGCGCGCCGGTATCCTCCTCCTTCTTCACGAGCCGCTCGCCGATCTGGGCAAGGAGCTGGTCGCCGGCTTCTCTGCCGTACCATTCGTTGAAGAGCTTGAAGTGCTCAAGATCCATTGCGAGCACGCACCAGCCGTCGGTATGCTCGCGCAAAAGCTCCTTGCCGTGGATAAAGAACGCCGTCTCCGGATAGAGGCCCGTCATCTCGTTGCGCACGTCGAGCGCCTCGACGTTGGTGACGGTGATGGTAAGATGTTCCTCGTCGCCCTGCGCACGAACCGCCTTCAGACTGACGTAGCCGCTCTCGCCGCCGGCGGACAGCAGGCGGTAGGTCAGTGCGAACGTGCCCTGCTCCGCCAGCGTCCGGAGGATATTTTCCTTGGTAAACATCTCGAGGAACATATCCCTGTCGTCGGGATGGAGCTGCTCCATCGCATCGTGGTGGCTGGCGTTGAAGAAATCTTCGCCGCGGCGTTCCATCGACATTTCGCCGTCCTCGGCGGTGGAGCTGTATTCGATGAATTCGTCCGTCGCGAGATCGACATAGTAAAGCTGCGCGTAGTTCGCCGAAAGCGCCTGCGCGATATGGGAATACATGGCGCTGGCGCTCTGCGCCTTCTCATACGCCTCCATCGCGCGGATCGTCTCCTGCTTGGTGCGCATCAGCTCCGTGAAGTCGATCGACATGCCGAGCAGGCACAGCCTGCCCGTGGCGTCGGTAAACTTGAGCTTCGTGGTCTGGAACTGGCGCGGGCTGCCGGAGGCGTCCAGCACGTCCTCATAGATGACATACGGCTCGTCCATGCCGATTGCCTTGCTGTCGTCCGTGGTAAAGTGGTCCGCCGTCGCCTCGTCGAAGATCTCAAGGTCGGTCAGGCCCACGACCTCCTCCGGGGTCTTTCTGTGCGCGAACTCGGCAAACGCCTGGTTGCAGGCGAGATATTTTCTGGTCTTCACGTCCTTGGAGAACGTAAGCCCCGGCATGTTGGTCAAAAGCGAGGTAACGGACTGCGTCAGCTCCGCGATCTTGATCGCCGCCTCCGCCTTCTCCGTCAGCTTGGCGTTCTCCTCCTCCGCGCGGCTCGCGCGCTCCTCGGCGGAAAGGCTGTCCTCGACCTGGCTCTTCATCTCCTGTGAGAGCTTGACCATGGCGTCGATGAGGAGCTTGACCTCGCCGCTCGCCTCGATCTCGGCGGCGTCGAAGGAAAGATCCTCCGCGTCCGTGACCTCATGGGTCATGCGCGCGAAGCGCAGCGCGCTCTGCTCAAGGGCATGGATCGGCTTTGTCACGTTCTTGCGCAGCCATAGCGCCAGCAACATACCGAAGGTCACGCAGACCGTCAGGATCAGCGCCACGTTGCGCATGACGTTTCTTCTCACGTTGCTGTGGATCGTCTCCACCATGTAGTCCGCACAGGCCATGGCAACGACCTCGCCGTTCGAATCCACAAGCGGCTTGCACGCGGTATAGCAAGGCCCGTAATCCGAAGTCTCCTCAAAATAGGAAACCTTCTCCGGCTGATACCACGCCGAAGCGTAGCGCGCCAGCTCCTCGGGAGCATACCAATCGGACGCGTCCATCAGAAGCGGCAGATCCTCCTCGCCGGCAGCACGCTCCGCCTCGCTGGTCGCCGAAACAACATTGATCATCACGTTCTGTCCGTCCTTGACCATGATGCAGATATACAGGTACGCCAAGTCGTAATCGTCGACCATCCGGTTAAGGCGCTGCTGCAGCTCGTCGCGTTTGGGCGAAGAGACCCCGCTTTCAATGCATTCGCGCAAATCATCCACGTCGGTTTCATGCTCCACCGACATAAGGACGTTTTTCAGCCTCGCGTCATACTGCTCATAAAGAGCGTCCGAAAAGCTCATGCGCGTTTGCAGCGAGAGAAGCAGGCTCAATGCGACGATCAGCGCCGCGCAGCCTATGATAATGCTCCGATTGATCGGGCTTTTATGTTTTACCATGAAAGCTCCCTCCCGGCATGCGCCGCCCAGAGTGCGCATGCTATAATAAGCCATTACTATAATAACCGAATTTTTCGCCAATTTCAACCATGAAATCTGCGAGAAAGCAAAAACCCCGGTATTGATTTCTGCGCGCCGATGCGGTAAAGTTTAGGAGTGAAGAAAAGCGGGAAGCGCGAGGAGGAACGTGGATGAAAGACAAGCTTCGAAACAGGCAGTGGTATCCCTATGCCGTCGCCGCGTGCATTGCGGTGGCGCTTTACGTTGCGCTGACGCACCTGAGCACCATTCTCGGCGGGATACGGACGTTCCTGGGATATTTCAACGCGATCTTTCTCGGCGCCATACTCGCCTATATCATGAACCCGCTGGCGTCTTTGTATTACCGGCTGCTGTTCAAAAAATCAGGCAACGCGAAAATCGGCTGGCCGGTCTCCATTGCCCTGACGGTGCTGACGCTGCTGCTGTTTCTCGGCTTTTTGCTCGGCACGCTGATCCCGCAGCTCGCGGACAGCGTGATGATGCTGATGAGCAACATGGACGGGTATCTCGCGTCGCTGCAAAAGCTGACGGTAAAGCTCGGCGTCGCGGACACGCTCAAGCTGGAGGAGCTCATCGGCTCGTCCGCGGATCTGATGAACAAGCTCACGGAGCTGCTGATGAAGAACGTCAACAGCATCCTCGACGCCTCGGCCGTGGCGGGCAAGAGCCTGATCAAGTGGTTCGTCGCGCTGATCCTCTCGGTGTATCTGCTCGCCTCGAAGGAATCCCTCAAGCGCGGCACGCTGCGCCTGCTGCGCACGCTCCTGCCGCAAAAGCGCATGGACGCTCTCGTGATGTTCGTCAGCCGCTGCGACAAGATCCTGGTGCGCTACATCGTCTTCACGCTGCTCGACGCGCTGATCGTCGGCGTCGCCAACGCGATCTTCATGGCGTGTCTGGGGATGCAGTACGTCGGGCTCGTGTCCCTGGCGGTCGCCGTGACCAACCTGATCCCGACCTTCGGCCCCGTGATCGGCGCGGTGATCGGCGGGTTTATCCTGCTGCTGGTCAATCCGATCCACGCGCTGATCTTCCTGCTCTTTACGATGGTGCTCCAGTTCCTCGACGGCTATGTCATCAAGCCGAAGCTGTTCGGCAACTCGCTCGGCGTGTCGGGGCTTCTGATCCTCGCGGCGATCATCGTCTGCGGCAACATGTTCGGCATCGTGGGCATCCTGTTTGCGATCCCGCTCGCCGCGATCCTGGACTTTGTCTTTCAGGAGGAGCTCCTTCCGGCGCTGGAGAAGCGGACGAAGGAAAAAGAACAAAGCTGAAGCGCAAAGCGGCGCGGATCCGTGAAACATCACGGACCCGCGCCGCTTTTTTGGAGAATACCCGCTCTTTACGCTTCCTTCTCCGGATGCTTTTTGTAGTAATCCTCGAGCGCGGAGTGGATCGCCTCCTCGGCGAGCACCGAGCAGTGCATCTTGTAGTCGGGCAGGCCGTCGAGCGCCTCCGCCACCGCCTTGTTGGTCAGCTGCGCCACCTCGGAAAGCGGCTTGCCCTTGATCATTTCGGTCGCCATCGAGCTCGACGCGATCGCGCTGCCGCAGCCGAAGGTCTCGAACTTCACGTCGGCGACCACGCCGTCTTCGATTTTGAGATACATCTTCATAATATCGCCGCACTTGGCGTTGCCGACCTCGCCGACGCCGTCCGCGTCCTCAATGACGCCGACGTTGCGCGGGTTGCGGAAGTGATCCATCACGGTCTCGCTGTATAATGCCATTTTCGGTTCCTCCCCAATCAAAAGATTCGCTTACAGGATGTGCGGCGCCTTGCCGCTTTCAAGGTCGCGCCAGACCGGCGAAAAGCTTCGCAGATGCTCCACGACCTCCTTCACGTTTTGGATGATATACTCGACCTCCTCCGCCGTCGCGTCCTCGCCGAGCGTCAGACGCAGCGAGCCGTGCGCCACGTCGTGTACGCGCCCGATGGCGAGCAGCACATGGCTGGGGTCGAGCGAGCCGGAGGTGCAGGCGCTGCCCGACGACGCGCAGATGCCCCGGTCGTCCAAAAGGAGCAGCAGCGATTCGCCCTCGATGCCCTCGAAGCAGAAATTGACGTTGCCCGGCAGACGCTTTTCCGCGTCGCCGTTGAGCTCGGCGTGCGGGATCTCGCGCAGCCCCGCGATCAGCCTGTCGCGCAGCGGGAGCAGATGCGCCGCGTTCGCCTCCATGTTCTCCGCCGCCTCGCGCAGCGCCGTCGCCATCGCCGCGACGCCTGCGACGTTTTCGGTGCCCGCGCGCTTGCCGCGCTCCTGCGCGCCGCCCTCAATGAGGCTCGTCAGGCGGACGCCGCGGCGCGCGTACAGGAACCCGACGCCCTTGGGCCCGTGGAACTTGTGCCCCGATGCGGAAAGCAGGTCGATGTTGTCCGCCGCGACGTCGATGGGCAGGTGACCCACCGCCTGCACCGCGTCGGTGTGGAACAGCACGCCGTGAGAGCGGCACAGCGCGCCGATCTCCCGGATCGGCTGGATCGTGCCGATTTCATTGTTGGCGAACATGACCGAAACAAGGCAGGTATCGTCCCGCAGCAGCTCCTCCAGCTCGTTCACGCGCACGACGCCGTTCTCATGCACCGGCAGGAGCGTGACCTCAAAGCCCTCCTTTTCCAGCGCCTTGAGCGTGTGCAGTATCGCGTGGTGCTCGAACGCCGTGGAGATGATGTGCTTCTTCCCCGCCTTTTTCCCCAGCGCCGCGGCGGAGCGCAGCGCCTGATTGTCCGCCTCGCTGCCGCCGGAGGTGAAGGTGATCTCCTTCGGCGATGCGCCGATGACCGCGGCGATCTCCTCGCGCGAAAGCTCCAGCTTTTCCTTCGCCCGCTGCCCGAGCGAATAGAGGCTCGACGGGTTGCCGTACTGGTTCTCCAGACACTGCATCATCGCTTCCGTCGCGGTGCGGCTCATCTTGGTCGTCGCCGCGTTGTCGGCATATATTTCCATGTGTCGTCTCCTTTTCGTTTTTCTTCCCGCACTATACTCCTATTTACCCACTATGTCAATAGGCAATTTGCAAATATTCTCCTTGCCATTCCTATTTACCCCGTGGTATAATAGGTAAAAAGGAGTGGTACCATGATTTCGACAAAGGGGCGCTATGCGCTGCGGGTGATGATCGATCTCGCCGAGCACGAGGGCGAGGGCTGCATCCCGCTCAAGGATATCGCGCAGCGCCAGGAAATATCCAAAAAGTATCTGGAGATCATCGTCAAGGACCTGGTCGGCGGCGGTATGGTCGCCGGCGTCAGCGGCAAGGGCGGCGGCTACCGGCTCTGCCGCGCGCCCGAGGACTATCCTGTAGGCGAGATCCTGGAGCTGATGGAGGGCTCGCTCGCCACGGTCTCCTGCCTCGCCGGCGGCGCGGCGCCCTGTCCGCGTGCGGACTCCTGCCAGACGCTGCCGCTCTGGGCGGAGTACGACAAGCTCACGCACGATTACTTCTACGGCAAGTCGCTGCGCGACCTTGCCTCCGGCGCCGCCGGGAGCAAGACGTGAGCCGAAAAGTGCAAAAAAGCCCGCGCGTTCCGTGGAACGCGCGGGCTTTTTTATCTGTCGCCGGGTCTTTTCTTCGGCGGAATCAGCGGCCGAACTGGCAGTCGTTGTTGCCGGAGACGGTGGTCCACATCTCAAGCATGTTGATGGGGTCGTTGAAGTCGGCGATCCAGCCCTCGCGCGCGAAGTCGAAGTTGCCCTGCTTGCGCTCCTGCAGGAAGACGTTCCAATCCTGCTGCTGGATCGTCAGGTCGATGCCCACGGCGCCGAGGTCCTGCTGAATGGACTCGGCGATGGCGATGTGGCCCGAGGTCGTGTTGGTCAGATACTCAAGCTGGATGGGCGTCTCGGGAGAGAGCTTGCCGTCGTCGCCGAACTTGTAGCCGGCGGCCTTGAGCAGCGTGACCGCCTTCGCGACGGTGCCGTCATAGTCGTTGTTGATGCCGTAGGCGTCATATTAGCCGCTCTGGGCGTCCGCCTTGAAGATGCCTCCGTTGCCGTCCGCCATGCCCAGGGGGATAAAGGCGTTCGCAGCGACCTGGCCGGTCTGGCCGATGTTCTCGCAGATATAGTCGCGGTCGATGAGGATGGTGAACGCCTCGCGCATGCAGGCGGCCTCCTCCGGGGTCTTGCCGTCAAAGATCTTGCTCTTGGCGTTGAACGCGACGTAGTAGGTGCCCAGCTCGTCGACAATGTGGAACTCGGGGTTATCGAGCAGGGACGCGACCTCGTCGGTCGGGACGGAGTCGGCGAAATCGAGGTTGCCCGCGTTGTAGGCGGCGAAGATCGCGGTGTCGTCAGCCGAGAGCATATACTCGAGCTTGTTGATCGTGACCTTGTCGGCGTCGTACCAGTACGGGTTCTTCTCATAGGTCATGGACGTGTCGTGGTTCCAGCCGGTGCAGACATAGGCGCCGTTGGACACGAAGCCCGCCTCCTGGCACCAGCCGCCGGGGCTGGTCTGCCAATCGGCATAGGACTCGACCTCGGACTGCTTGACGGGATAGAAGGTCGGGAACGCCATCAGGTCTTCCATATACGCGCAGGGCGCGTTGAGCTCGAAGACGAAGGTCTTGGCGTCCGGCGCGGAGACCGCGAGGTCGTTGGGATAGCCCTTGAAGTTGTCGAACATATAGCCGTAGTCGGCGGCGGTGTCCTCGCTGGCGGCGCGCTTCCATGCATAGACGAAGTCCTCGGCGGTCAGGTCGCTGCCGTCGGACCACTTCAGGCCGTCCTTGAGCGTGACCGTGTAGGTCAGGCCGTCGGCGCTGGTGGTGTAGCTCTCGGCGCAGGCGGGAACGGGCTTGCCGTTGGCGTCATAGGTGTACAGGCCCGAGAAGCTGTTTGCCGCAAGGCAAGCGCCGTCAACGGAGCTGTTGAGCGCCGGGTCGAGGAAATCGGGCTCGCTGGAGAGCTGCAGGCGCAGCGTGTCGGAGCCGTTGCCCAGCTTGCCGTACATGAAGAACTTGGTGGCATAGGGGTTGGAATAAATGCCGCTGACATAGTCCTTCATCAGATAGATGTCGTTGTAGTAATAGATGGGGATGACGCAGTTGGTGGCCATGAGGATGTCCTCGGCCTGGTGCATCATCTCGGTGCGCTTGGCGAAGTCGGTCTCGGACTT
>SVKM01000098.1 GCA_015068465.1 Oscillospiraceae bacterium
ACACGCCGCCCACAACGTAGGATACCGCCGTGGCAATCGCAGCTCCGGTCACGCCCAGTCCGGCGCCCCAGACGGCAAACTCCGCCGTGCCGAGCCTCAGCGCCTGCGGTTCGTTGATCAGCAGGAAATTGAGCGCAATGTTGACGGTGTTCATCGCAAGATCGATCCACATCGGCGTCTTCGTGTCACCCGCCGCGCGCAGGGCGGCGGCAAAAATGACGGCGGACGCGCGAAAGAGCATGGGCGTGCAAATAATGAAGAAATAGCGTTCCGCGTCAGCCCGAATGGCGGCGTCCGCTCCCAGCCAGACTGGGAGAAATGGGCTGATCGAGAGCGTCAGTACCGTCATCACTACTCCCGCGACGAGCGCCAGCAGGAGCGACTGACCCGCGGCGCGCTCCGCGCGTTCCTGATCCTCCGCCCCCAGCGCCTGCGAAACGCATGTTAAAACACCGACGCCAAGCGCCCAGAGCGGCGCGTTGACCAGCCATGTGGTCGTGGCGGTCAGCCCGACCGCCGCCGACGCTTCCGCGCCCAGCCGTCCGACCTGCGCGGTATCCACATATTGCACCAGCGTTTGAAGCGCGGTTTCCGTCACGGTGGGCCACGCGAGACGGAAGATCCGCCGCCGTAGCTCCCTGTCCTGCAAAACGCTCAGATAGCTCATCGATCGCTCCTTTGGTAAATGCTTGTTGTGAGCCGGGCATTATTGCTCGGCTATCATGGCGCGAAGGCATTCCGCGCTGCGGAAGCAAGCTCCTCCTTCCGGTATACCATTCTGCCATCCACCAGCGTCAGCACGGCGGACAGGCCGCGCGCGTCCTCCGCCGGCGTTGTAAAGATGTTGCCGGAAAGAACGGCGATGTCTGCCCGCTTCCCGTTCTCCAGCGTGCCCAGCTCATTTTCGCGCATGAGCGCGTAGGCACCGCCGCGTGTCCACGCGGTCATCAACTCCTCCGCCGTGAGCATGTTCTGCCGGTTGAACGGCTCGTTATCCTCTGGGAAGTATCCGCCCACGGCGCAATATACGGATTCAGGGATATCGTCGATCAGAAGCGGAAGATCCGTGCCGCAGCTCAGCGGTACGCCGCTGTCCGCCATCTTCCGGCGGTTCCAGTAGTATCTCCCTCGCTCCATGCCGATCTTCTCACGGATCATCCGCAGCTTTTCCTCCCGCCGCGCGATCGACTGGATCTGCGGATAGATTTCGGCGATGGCGCCGAGCTGTCCCATGCGCTCCAAATCGGCTGGGTCGCTGAACTCCAGATCCGTGATGGCGTGACGGTTGACCAGCCTCCCGCTTTCATCCCGGCAGCATGTCTCGTAGATGTCCAGCACCCTTGCGATCGCGGCGTCTCCCTGCGCGTGCAGGGAAAACCGGAAGCCCGCCTCGTCCGCGGCGCGCACCTCTGCGGCAATGGCGTCCCAGTCGATGGCAAGCGCACAGGTCATATCGCTTGCGCAGGAATATGGCTGCTTCAAATCGCCCTCAAGCTGACTGATCGAGCCGTCCGTCATGCGATTGAATCCGGAAAAACGCACAAAAGCGCCCCGAAAGCGCTCCTGCATCGCTCTGCCGAAGGCAAGATCCATCGGCCTGCCCGCCGGCTGGCTCATAAAGCTCACGCGCAGGCTCAGCTCGTCTGCTCTTTCCCACTCGTCCAGCAATTCTGCAAAGCCCGAGAAGTCGTCAAAGCCCATTTCCTTGACCGCCGTGACGCCCCTTGCGTTGAGCATGGCCATGTACTCCCGGAAAAGAGGCTCGATCTTCTCCCGGTTCCCGAGCAGAGCCGGATGGTTGGAAACGTCCTCCGGGTCGACGCCGATCTTCTCCGCTGCCCAGCCGGTAAAAAAGCAGTGGACGTCGACAAAGCCCGGAGAAACGGTCCTGTCTCCCAGCTCTACCGTCTCGGTTTCCGCTCCATTCAGCCATACGGGCGGCTCGCCGTGCCCAACGTCCAGAATACGGCCGCCGCCTATGGCAACATAGCCCGAAAACGGCGCTTCACCCGTCGCGGTAAAGACGCAGTCGGAACGCAGAATGATATCTGCCGTCATGCTGTATCACGCTCCTAACAGTATTTTTTCAAACCAATAAAAACGCGCAGAAGCCGTTCCGCTTGTCATGGCGGCACGGCTTCTGCGTTTTGCTCTCAGAAGCACTTAAAAGAAAATAGGGGGGCGCCCGCGGGTCTGCACACACCCTTGAGCTGATGCAAGCTTACCATACGCAGACGCGGTGTGCAAGAGGCTGGGGTGTATTTCGGAGCAATGAACAGAAAACGAGGAAAACGCTTGTGTTTTGCGACAGAACCGGTATGAAAACAGCCGCCCGCGACATCCCGATTCGCCGGCCGTTGCTCTGAAATTGGTATGAAATCGCTTTTTGCGTTTACAACACTTTGGTTGAAAGCTGCAAAAATCGGTATGAAATTTCATTCCTGTTGCGGAGTTGACGGGCGGTCGTTCTGTCCATATAATAGTGGGCAGATTGGTATGAAAAACTTATTAACTTATCTGCTTAGAAACGAGAGGGGGCAATGCCGAAGATGAAGGCTGCCATGATCGGAGACAACTGTATCGACGTTTACCACCTGATCGACGGGAAGGAGGTCAACCGACGCTATCCCACCGGGAACGTGGTGGACACCGGCGTCAACCTGCAAAAGCTGGGCGTGCCGACGTCGGTCATCAGCACCACCGGCGACGACGAAAACGGCGCGTGGATGCGCCGCACGCTGACTGCCGAGGGGCTGGAGCTCAGCCGCTTCAAGACCGGCCGTGGGCCCACGGCGATCACCTATATGGATATGGACGGCACGGAGCGCGTCCACGGCGAATATGAGGAGGGCGTATTGGAGCACATCGTCTTCGACGCGGACGACATTGCCTTTGCGGCGGGCCACGACCTTGTCCACACGGCGCTGTGGGGCAGGGCGGATGGCGTGCTCGGCGCAATCCGGGCGGCAAACCCCGCCGTGCGGATCAGCTTCGACTACTGCGACCGCCTGGCAGACCCGATCATTGAGCGGACGCTTCCGTATGTGGACTACGGCTTTTTCTCCTGCCATGATCGGGAGGACGCGTTTGTGCGGGACTTCCTGACGGACAAAACCGAGCGCGGGATGAAGGTCGCGGTCGCCACCTTCGGCGAGCGGGGCAGCCTCGCCTATGACGGCGAGCGCTTCTTCTCCTGCCCCGCTGCCCCCGCGCCGCGCGTGGTCAACACCGTCGGCGCCGGTGACAGCTATATCGCGGGATTCCTCGCGGGCGTCCTGCGGGGACTGCCGGTCGAGGCGTGCATGAAGCAGGGCGCGGAGGTCGCCGCGCGGGTCGTTCAGGTCTTTGAGCCGTGGGACGGCGCAGCGGAAGGAGGAAACGCGACATGAAAATCGGTATGTTTACATCCGGCTACCAACGCAATCCGCTGGAACACTGCTTTCAGGACGCGAGGGAGTACGGCTACGACTACGTCGAGCTCTGGGGCGGGCGGCCGCACGCCTACGCGCCGGATCTCAAGGCGGGCGAGATGGCAGCGCTGCGCACGCTCATCGACCGGTATGAAATGCCGGTCACGGGCTACACGCCGGAGCACAACGCCTATCCCTACAATTACATGATCGGGTCCGAGGCGCAGCGCGAGGATGCCGTGCGCTATTTGAAGCTGTGTCTCGACATGGCGAAGGAGATGGGCGCGGAATTCATGCTCACAAGCCCCGCGAACGGCGGCTATCTCGCCACCTATGACGAGCTGTGGCCGCGCATGGAAAAGACGCTTCGCGAGCTGGGCGACTACGCCGCGAAGCTGGAGATCAAGCTGACCGTTGAGCCGCTGACGCCGTATGAATCCAACTTTTTTACGCGCGCGAACGACCTGGTCGAGCTGTTTCACCGCATTGACAACCCGTGGCTCGTCGGCATGTGCGACGTGGTGCCGCCCTTCGTGCAGCACGAGAGCATCATGGCGTACTTCGACAAGCTGGGGAAAAAGATGGACCATATGCACATCATCGACGGCGAGCAGGGCACTGACAGCCACATCCTGCCCGGCGAGGGCGCGATCCCGCTGCCGGAGATGTTTTGCGAGCTCCGACGCATCGGCTGGGACGGTACCGCCACGCTGGAGCTGGTGACCGGCTACATCAACGAGCCGCGATTTTACGCGCGCCGCGCGCTGGAAAACGTCCGCGCCATGATGGCGCGCGCGGGTTATCAGGAGGAGGCGCGGCATGTTCATTGACGTCCATGTGCATCCGGCGTTTTTTGAGCCGATCAACGGCGACGGCGCGCGCGAGCAGATGCGCCACGACGCGCTGGATATCCACAAAAACGGCGTCGCTCCGCTGGAACACATCTTCAACCAGATGGCGTGCGCCGGGCTCGACAAGCTGTGCCTTCTGCCGCAGGACTACACCGCGCGCCTCGGCTGCGCCGTCGTGGAGAACGAGGAGATCCGGCGGCTCGTCGACCTCGCGCCGGAGCGGTTCATCGGCTTTGCCTCGGTCGATCCCATGGACAAAGACGCGCCGGACAAGCTGGAGGACGCGTTTACGCGCCTCAAGCTGCGCGGGCTGAAGCTCCACCCCGGGCGGCAGCGCTTCCGTCCGGACGACGCGCGGCTTGAGCCGCTCTACGAGGTCTGCGAGCGGTACGACCGTCCCGTGCTCTTCCACGCGGGCCTTTCGTGGGAGCCGGACACGCTGAGCGAATATGCCCATCCGCTGTTGTTTGAGCCGCTGGCGGAATCGCATCCGCGTCTTCGCTTCTGCCTGGGGCATTTCGGCTGGCCGTGGGTGCGGGAGACCGCCATGCTGCTGCTCAAATACCCCAACGTCTACGCGGATACTGCCTGCCTCTACTTCGACAGCGCGCTGGAGTTTTACGCGCAGACCTTCACGCGGGATATTCCCGTCACATGGATCGACCGCTCGCTGCGACATCAGGTGATGTTCGGCTCCGACAACCCGCGCTTTGAGCAGATCCGCATGGCGGACGCCATCGGACGCATCGGGCTGCGGGACAGCACGCTCTCGCTCATCCGCGGAGAGAATGCCGCCGTATTTCTTGGCGGTCTGTAAGGAGGTCGGCACGATGTATGTGAAAACCATTTCGCTGCGCACGAAAGCTTACAACGAAATGACGGTGCTCACGCCCCGCGTCGAGGAGATCGTCGCGGAAAGCGGCGTCTGTCGGGGCATGGTCACCGTCCTGACCAAGCATACCACCACCGGGATCACGGTGAACGAGGCGCTGGAATGTCTGGAAAGCGACATTCGGAACGCGCTCGCTCTCTTCGCCCCGGAGGACAGGCCCTACAGCCACGCGCGGATGCTGCGCGACTACGGTTCCACGGCGGGCAACCCCACCGGGCACCTCAAGGCGATGCTCACGGGCAACCACTGCCATTTTCCCGTCGTGGACGGCGAGATGATCCGCGGCGGTGCGCAGGACATCTGGTTCTGTGAGTTCGACGGCCCCGCACAGCGGAATATCCTGGTGCTGGTGGAGGGCGAATGACATTTGGGTTCATCGCGGAGGACGCGGCACGGACTTCGCTTTGATGGACTGCTTTCGGACGGCCGAAAGAAAAAGAGGGTATATCCAGGCGATCCACAGACGCAGCGCGGACGGTGTGCACAGCCGGACCGAAAATTTTATAATAGGAGGGACATCATGTCCGAAAACAGCAAAGAATTGGGCCGAAAATTAGGCCTCGGCGCCGTCATCGCACTGGGCGTCGGCACGACGGTGGGTTCCGGAATCTTCTCATCCCTGTCCGAGGTCGCGAACGCCGCCGGCAGCTCCCTGTTCCTGTTCCTGGCGTTCATTCTGGGCGGACTGCTCCAGATCCCCGCGAACTTCTGCTACGCGGAGCTTGCCTCCGCCTTCCCCGAGGACGGCGGCCAGTACGTCTACTTCCGTGAGGCAGGGTCCCGCCCGATGGCGTTCCTGTGCGGCTGGATCAGCTTTTGGGCGACTGATCCACCGTCCATCTCCATCATGGCTCTTGCCATTGTGAACCATTTGGCGTATTTTCTTCCTATACACGGTCTTGCGCTGCGGTTCATCGCCGTCGCGTTCGTGCTGCTCTTCATGTGCATCCATCTGCGCAGCGTGGAGGCGGGCGGCGCTTTCCAGACCTTCATCACCGCGCTCAAGATCCTGCCCTTCGCCCTGATCATCGGCATCGGGCTGTTTAATCTCAACGGCAGCCTGCTGCTCTCCTCCGAGCGTCTGGCCGGCACGACCACCACCGGCATCGCCGCGCTGGTCGCCGGCATTGCCTCCACCACATGGTCGTATGACGGCATGGGCGCCGCATGCTATATGTCCGGCGAGATCAAAGACCCGCACAGGAACATGCCGCTCGGTCTGATCCTGACCGCGATCGTCGTGCTCGTGCTCTACGGCGGGTTGACCTTCGTCGCCTCCGGTATCCTGACCGTGGACGAGCTCGCCGCCTCCGACGCGCCGATTGCGCTGCTCGCCTCGAAGCTGCCCGGTATCGGACACTTTGCCGGCACCGCCGTGGCGGTCATGGCGATCATCGTCGTCATCGGCTCGCTTTCGAGCTGCATCATGTACCAGCCCCGCATCGAGTACGCCATGGCGAAGGACAACCTGTTCTTCAAATCCTTTGCCAAGGTCCACCCGAAGTTTGAAACCCCGTATTTCTCCATCATCATCCAGTGCGCCGTGGCGATCGTGCTCATCTTTGCCACCAGCCTTTCGGATCTGCTCGGCTACTTCACGATGGTCGCGCTGTTCAAGAACGTCGCCACGTTCTGCACGATCTTCGTCCTGCGCAAAAAGGCGCACTACAAGCCCACCTACAAGATGCCCGGCGGTTATATCATGCCGATCATTGCCAGTTTTATGACGCTGACGCTGATTTGGGGCGAGCTGACCTACGCACCCGTTCCCGCCATTCTCTGCGCGGTGATTGCCATCGGCACGGGCCTGCCCGCTTTCTACTTCTGGGATCGCAGGAACAGGAAGGACAACGCCGGAACGGCGTCCTGAATACAAAACACAACCTGAAGGGAGTGCTTGCCATGCGGCAGAAACGCGAGCTCCGTCCCCGCGAGGAAGCGGAGGAGCTGATCGAATGCTATATCCGGAGCCAGAATCTTTCTCCGCATGACAAGCTGCCCAGCGAGCGCTCCATGTGCGAAATGTGGGACGTGAACCGCAGCACGCTGCGCACCGCCCTGCGTCGGCTGACCGAGGAGGGTCTGCTCTACAGCGTCCTCGGTTCCGGCACCTTCGTCGCCCCGCTCAAGCTGGAGCGGAGGTTACAGGACGCCCGCTCCCTCACGGAGGCGGCAAAGGACGCCGGCCGTGTGCTGTGGAGCCGCGTGCTGGAGATGGAACTGACGACAAGCGACGAGTCCGTCTCCAAAAAGCTCGGCTGTAAGCCGGGGCATCCGATCTTCTACCTGCGGCGGCTGCGCATGATCGACAGCGTGCCCTTCACAATCGAGACCTGCTGGCTCGACCACGAGCTTTGCCGCGGCGTGGAAGCCCATGACTTTGCGAGCGAGTCCCTGTACCATGTGCTTGAACAGGCGGGCGTACGCCTGACACACGGTCGCGAGAGCATCGGCATCACCTATGCCAACGAGGAGGAATCCAGACTCCTCCGGCTTTCCGAGGGCGACGCGCTGTTCTATCTGAGCGGGGTCAGCATGGACGAGGGCGGCCGGGTCGTGGAGGCGTTTAAATCCGTCTCCCTGCCGGACAAGGTGCGCTTCTCCGGAACGCTGCGCCGGGCATCCAAAAAAGCGGAAGGAAGTGACGTAAAATGAAGCTGGCGGCGGTCGGCAGCAACTGCGTTGATTTTTACGAAAACATTGACGGCGGAAAGGGCTTCCCCGGCGGAGGGCCGGTCAATATGGCTGTCTACACCGTCCGCCTGGGCGGCAGCGCTTCCTATGTCGGCCCCGTGGGCGACGACGCCTACGGCGCGCTGATGCGGGGCGCCGTCGCAGGAAAGGGCGTGGACGTCTCCCACCTCTACACGCGCCCCGGCTCAACCGCGGTCTCGCGAGTGCGGCTTGTCGACGGAGAACGCGTCTTCGGCGATTACGACGAGGGCGTGCTCGCGGACTATGTTCTCTCACCGGAGGACATCGACTTCATCTGCGGACACGATATCGTCGTGTGCGACCTCTGGGGCAAGGTGGAGGGACAGTTCCGCGAGCTGAAGGCGCGCGGGATGACGACGGCGTTCGACTGCGCCACGCGCCCCGACGATCTGGCGGCGCAGACCGCCATGCCCTACACCGATTACCTCTTTTTCTCCGGCGACGAGATGGACGCGGACGACGTCTGCGAGCGGCTGGAGCGCTATCAGCGGCGCGGGCCGAAGCTGGTCGTCGCCATGCTGGGCGAGGCGGGAAGCATTTGCTACGACGGGGCATCCTTCCACAAGTTCGGCATCGTTCCGTGTGAAAATGTTGTGGATACGATGGGCGCGGGGGACAGCTATATTGCGGGGTTTCTCTTCGGCATCTCGCAGGGGCTCCCCATCGAGGACTGTATGCGCATGGGCGCTGAGAACGCGACCGTGACGCTGCGCTATTTCGGCGGCTGGTGAGCCGTGCGCGGAAGGAGGAGCGGGCATGGACAACCACGGCCGCCGGACAGATCCACAGCTGCGTGAAACGCTCCGCAGCGGCATTGAGGAAGGAAAGTACCCGCCCGGCACGGCGCTTCCATCGGAGAGTGAGCTTGCCGGGCGCTTCGGGTGCGAGCGGAGCGTTGTGCACAACGCTCTGGACGCCCTGACGCGCGAGGGACTGCTCAAGTGCGTCCCCGGCAAGGGCACGTTCGTGCTGGGACGGAAGGTGGAGCGGAATCTGGACGAGTTACAGGGCTTCACGCAGACCATGCTGGACGAAAATGTGACGCCGTCCTCAAAGATCATCTCCCGCCAGTCGCGCAAGGCGGGCATGAAGTACAGCCTGATGTTCGGCATCCGCCCCGACGACGAGGTGCACTACATCAAGCGACTGTGCTGTGCCGACGGGGAGCCAATCTCGCTGGAGGATATCTTTATCCCGCGCTATGTGGTGCCCAAGCTCGCCGGGATCGATCTCTCCGTCTTCTCCGTCTACGAGGTCTACGGCATGTATGGCATCAAGCTGGTGCAGGCGCGCCAGACGCTGGACATCGTGCATCTGGAGCAGGCCGACGTGCGTCTGCTCGGCATCGACCCCAGCCTGCCGGTGCTGCTGTTCCAGTGCGTCACCTACGACGACATGGGACGCGCCATCGAATTCAACCGGAACTTCGTGCGCGGGGACAAGTGCAATTTCAGCGTACGATTCAGCCGATAG
>SVKM01000099.1 GCA_015068465.1 Oscillospiraceae bacterium
GAGCAGCTGCTGCGAAAGCTCACGCAGCGGCTTGTCCAACAGGTCCAGATACTCCTGCCGGTGCTCCGTGAACCACTCGCGGTTGTTGTTGAAGCTGACGCCCCAGAGAAAGTCTATCGCGCCCTGTGAAAAGCCTTGAAACATGATGCATACCTCAAATTGTGATCTTGCTGTTGATTATAACCCGTTTGGGGTCAAAAAAGCAAGGGCGCAGTCCGCGGACTGCGCCCTTTTCCAAAAACAGGAAGCTCTCCCCCCGTTCTTGACCGCTTTTTGAATTACTTCGCGTTGTCGACCTTGTGCATGTGCTCGGCGAGGCAGAGCATCTTGTCGGAGTAACCGAACTCGTTGTCGTACCAGGAGACGACCTTGACAAAGTGGTCGTTGAGCGCGATGCCCGCCTTCTCGTCGAAGATGGAGGTGCGCGGATCGCTCAGGAAGTCGGAGGAGACGACCATCTCGTCGGTGTAGCCAAGCACGCCCTTGAGCTCGCCCTCGCTGGCCTTCTTCATCGCCTTGCAGATGTCCTCATAGGAGGCGGCCTTCTCAAGAACGACGGTCAGGTCGACAACGGAGACGTCGCAGGTGGGCACGCGCATGGACATACCGGTCAGCTTGCCGTTGAGCTCGGGCAGAACCTTGCCGACGGCCTTGGCGGCGCCGGTGGAGGAGGGGATGATGTTCTGCGCCGCGGTACGGCCGCCGCGCCAGTCCTTGACGGACACGCCGTCGAGGATCTTCTGGGTCGGGGTGACGGAGTGGACGGTGGTCATCAGGCCTTCCTTGATGCCGAAGTTCTCCTGCAGGACCTTGGCGATGGGCGCGAGGCAGTTGGTGGTGCAGCTCGCGTTGGAGACGAAGGTCATGTCGGGGGTGTACTTGTCGAGGTTGACGCCGCAGACGAACATCGGGGTGTCGTCCTTCGCGGGCGCGCCCATGATGACGTGCTTCGCGCCGGCGTCAATGTGGGGCTGGGCAAGCTCCTTGGTGAGGTTGAGGCCGGTGGACTCGGTGACGATCTCGGCGCCGACGTCGCCCCAGCGGAGGTTGTGGGCGTCCTTTTCGCAGAAGACGGGGATCTTCTTGCCGTTGATGATCAGGCACTTGTCGCCGACCTCAATGGTGCCGGGGAACTTGCCGTGCATGGAGTCGTACTTGAGGAGGTAGGCAAGATAGTCCGCCTCGCACAGGTCGTTGATGCCGACGATCTCGACGTCGGGGTGGTTGAGGCTGTTGCGGAAGATCATGCGGCCGATGCGGCCAAAGCCGTTGATACCGATTCTGGTGCTCATAAATATCATTTCCTTTCATCAATTATGGAATATATCAAACATATGGTACATGTTGTATTATATTCTTTTTTTCGCGTAATGCAAGGGGAATTTGTAAAAATTTCATCTTTCGACAAATTTGTTGTTTTTTCGACAGAACTTTGCTATCCTAATAGATGGTCATAGGGCATTTGGACGATATTACCACGCCGCGGCGCGCGGCAAACGCAAACAATACGATTGTCAGTATGTCCAAACGGGGATGAAAGCATGAAAGAATATACGCCCGAGGAGCTGCGGCTGCTCACCGAGGTCCTGCCGAACGTCGCGCAGGAGCTGCGCGGCGCGATGGCAAACGTCTACGCCGCGGCGAACCGCCTCGCGCCGATGGACGCGCGTGAGCGCGACGAATCCGTCGACAAAAACGCCGCGGTCTTTACGCAGAATTATTATAGAATGTATCGCGTGATCGGCAACCTCAGCGACGCGAGGATGCTTGCCGACGCCGCGCCGCTGCGTCTCGGCAACGACGATATCGTCGGGGTCGTGCGCGCGGTCTGCGAGCGCGCGGAGGCGCTTTTCGAGGCGGAGGGCGTGACGCTTGATTTTCAAAGCGACAAGAGCGGGCAGATCATCGCGATGGACGCCGCGCTCATTGAGCGGATGCTGCTGAACCTGCTCTCGAACGCGCTCAAGTTTACGCCGAAGGGCGGCAGCGTGTCCGTGCGCGTGCGCGTGACGGCGCGGCAGGTGTATCTGACCGTCGCCGATACGGGGCGCGGGATCGCGCCGGACAAGCTTGAGCACATTTTCGACCGTTTTCTCGACGTGGACGCCATGGACCCGCCGCCGCACGGCGTGGGCCTGGGCCTCGCGCTCTGCCGGCGCATCGCGCAGGGGCACGGCGGCACGATCGTCGCCGAGTCCGGGGAGGGCAAGGGCGCGACGTTTACCGTGGCGCTTCCCAACGTCCGCTCGAAGGACGCATCGCTGCGCCAGAAGCGCACGGAGTATGCCGGCGGCTTCAACCGGACGCTGCTGGAGCTTTCGGACGCGCTGGGCGCGGAGGCGTTCACGCATCAGTATTTGGATTGATAAAGGGAAAAATGTATGGCAGAACGGGTGATGATCGCGATGAGCGGCGGCGTAGATTCG
Source organism: Oscillospiraceae bacterium (assembly GCA_015068465.1). Classification (GTDB taxonomy): domain Bacteria; phylum Bacillota; class Clostridia; order Oscillospirales; family Oscillospiraceae; genus Hominicoprocola. The sequence goes on from SVKM01000099.1 coordinate 2,427, forward strand.
AGCGCCGCCGCGCTTTTGCTGCGCCGCGCGGGTTACGACTGCGCCGGCGCGATGCTCAAGCTCTACGGCGGGGAGACGGCGGAGGGCGGCTGCTGCTCGGCGAGCGACGCCGAGGACGCGCGCGCCGTCGCTGCGAAGCTCGGCATGGACTTCTATGTGTTCAACGAAACCGAGCGCTTTCACCGCGACGTGATGGACTTTTTTGTTTCCGAGTACCGCGCGGGGCGCACGCCCAACCCCTGCATCGACTGCAACCGCTGCCTCAAGTTCGGCGCGCTGCTCGACCGCGCGCTCGCGCTGGGCTACGACTACATCGCCACGGGGCACTACGCCCGCGTTTCGTTTGCCGACGGCAGATACCATTTGCTGCGCGGCAGGGACGCCCGCAAGGACCAGAGCTATGTGCTTTACCAGCTCACGCAAGCCCAGCTTTCGCACCTGCTGCTGCCCGTCGGAGAGTATGACAAGCCGGCGATCCGCGCGCTCGCGGCGGAGGCGGGGCTTCTCAACGCCGAAAAGCCGGACTCGCAGGATATCTGCTTTGTACCGGATGGAGATTATGTAAACTTCCTGCAAGACTACGGGCACCTCACATTGCGCGAGGGCGACTTTGTCGACAAGTGCGGCGCCGTGCTCGGGCGGCACAGAGGGCTTCCCGCCTACACGACCGGCCAGCGCAAGGGGCTCGGCGTGAGCGCGCCGGCACGGCTGTACGTCATCTCCAAGGACGCGGCGGCAAACACGGTGCTGCTCGGCGACGACGCCGACCTTTTCTCCCGCTCGCTGCGCGCTTCGCGATTGAACTGGATCGAGCCGGAGCCGGACGCGCCGCTGCGCGTGACCGCCAAGACGCGCTACAGCCAGAGCGAGGCGGCGGCAACGGTCACGGTAAACGGCGACGGCACGGCGCGCGTCGATTTTGACGAGCCGCAGCGCGCGGTCACGGCGGGGCAGGCGGTTGTGTTCTACGACGGCGAGCGCGTCGTGGGCGGGGGAACGATCGAAAAAGCGCTTTTTTCCTGAATTCTACCACAGGTTTCTTGCTTTTTTCAGGGGGTTCCCCCATACTGGCGGCGGGGTGATACGATGGATCCGAAACAATTCGGCGCGTTTCTCTGCGAGGAGCGCCGGGCGAAAAATCTGACGCAGAAGGAGCTTGCCGAAAAGCTCGGCGTGACAGATAAGGCAATTTCCAAATGGGAGCGCGGCGTGTGCCTGCCCGACGTCGCGAAGTTCGACGACATCGCCGCGGCGCTCGATATTACGGACGTCGAGGTGCTGCGGGCGAAGCGGCTGCCGCCGAAGGAGACAAAGACGGAGCAGAAGGCACCGCCGTTTGTGACATGGCGGGAGCTCGGGACGCTGGCGCTCGCGTGGCTCGCGATCACGACGCTGCTGTTTATACCGGACATTCTGGAAATGCGGGGCCTTGTGCGGGGCATCGGGCTGTATGTGCTCTCTTCGCCGCTGCTCACCGGCGCGTTTGCCGTGTGGTACGCGCTGCGGCGCACGCGGGACACAAAGCGCGTCGATTGGCGCGGCGTGTGCATCTATGCGTTGGTGTGCGCGGTGCTCTTTCTGCTGTTTGTGATCCTGTGTGACCAGATCATTTATCTTTGGTTTGAGGGCGTGAGCGAGCTGTTCGGCGTGACGCGCCATGCCGCGGGGAGCGGGAACTGGTATGACAGCATCAACGCGCAGATCCCGCCGTGGACGCCGCGCTGGGTGCTCTACTGGTTTTTGTCGCTGCGTTTTTTCGACATCGGGCCGTTTTACGGGTTTGTGGCGGCATATACCGTCTACCCCGTGACCAAGCTGCTGCGCATCTGGCGCAACGCGAAGCGCCAAACCAACGGTTGAGCGCGGCTCGACGGACGGTCGCTGTTGTTTGGCGGGAAACCGCGGTATCGTGTTCCCATCAACCGAAAGGAGAACAAACCGATGGAACACTTTGGAAAACGCATCAAAAACTTCCGTCTCCGCCGCGATCTGACGCAGGAGCGCCTGGCCGAGCTGCTGGGCGTGAGCGCGCAGGCGGTGAGCAAATGGGAAACGGGCGCGAGCTGCCCGGACATTTCGCTTCTGCCGCAGCTCTCCGCCGCGCTCGGCGTGACGCTCGACGAGCTGTTCGCCACGAGCGACGAAACGCATCTCGCGCGCATCGACCAGATGATTGAGGACGGCTCCGCGCTCAGCGAGGAGGATTTCCGCTACGCGGAAAAGCGCCTGCGCGAATACTGCACAAAGGGCGCGCTGCGCGGGCGGTGCCTGACGATGCTTGCGGAACTTTATGTCAACCGCGCGGAGCATTACCAAAACCTCGCCGCCGACTGCGCGCGGCAGGGGTTGGAGATCGAGCCGGAGAAGAAGGCGAACCACGCCGCGCTCTTCCGCGCGATGAACGGCCCCATGACGGACTGGTGCGCGACGAACCACACGCCGCTCATCGACTACTACGCCGGCTTTGTCGCAAAGCACCCTGATTACTCGCTGGGCTACCTCTGGTACATGGACGTGCTGATCGCCGACAGGCGGCTGGACGAAGCCCGCGCCGCGCTCGATCGGATGCGCGCCGTGCGCGACGACTATCGCTGCGAGCTGTACCTCGCCATGATCGCGCGGGCGGCGGGGGATCGCGCGGAGGAGGCGCGCTGCCTCGACGAAATGGTAAAAAAGTACCCCGACGAGTGGGTGGCGTGGTTCGAGCGCGGCGACGCGCACGCCCACCATGCCGAATACGAAAAGGCGCTCGCGGACTACCGCGAAGCCGCCGCGCGGCAGGAAAAGCCGCGGCTCGGCGACGTGTACGACTCCATCGCACAGGTCTGCGACGTCATGGGCGACAAGCAGGGCGCGATCGAGGCGTACGAGAAGGTGGTCGAGATCCTGCGCGACGACTGGGACCTCACCGAGGGCGAAACCGTGGACGGCTACCTCGAAAATATCAAACAGCTCAAGGAAAAGGTATGAACGGAAAGTTTACCATCCCATGCGGCGACGCCGCCGTGCGCGCGGCGTATGAGGCGATCGCGGGCGCGGCACCCGCGCGTGTGCGCCGCGTCTGCGAGCGCTGGGGCGACGGCGAAGACGACGTGCGGCGCTACGACGTCTATTTTGTCGACGGCGGCGGGGAAACGCGCGTGCTGAAGAAGACGGACGCGCGCGAAACGGCGGTCTATGACCTGCTGGGAACGGCGCGCGGCCTGCCCGCGCCCGTGCGCTTCGGAAAGCACGAGGCAAAGGACGGCGTGTGGATGCTTTTGGAATACGTCCCCGGCGACGATCTGAGCGAGATGACGGACGCGCTCGCGCTTGCGGCGGCGGACAGCCTCGCCGCGATCGCCAACCGCTTCTGGCAGAAGGATGCGGCGGAGTTTGCCGCCAAGAAGTGCGACGACCGCTTTGAACGCTACCACGCGCGCATTTTGCGCCGCGCGGCGTTTCCGGAGGACGGCTCGGCGCTGCGGCGGGCGTATCAACTGTTCCTCGACCGGCAGGAGACCTGCCCGCGGACGCTTTGCTGCGGCGACTTCCTCCCCGGCAACGCGATTTGGGACGGCGCGCGCGTGGTCATCGTCGACTGGGGCTTCGGCGGCGTGATGCCCTACGCGCTCGACGTGGCGCGCTTCATCGCCCACGCGACGCCCGGGAAAAGTACGTTTCCTTTTTACATGACCGACGCGCACAAGCGGCTGTTTTTGGATCGTGTCTACGAAAAACTCGACCGCAGGCCGGAGCGCGCGCAGTACGAGCGGGACGTCCGACTCGCGCTGCTCAACGAGTACGTCGAGTTCGTCGAGGCGGACGAGGACGAGAGCGGCTGGTACCGCGCGCATGCCGAGGCGCTCGCGCGGGAGCTGTTGGCGGAATAAGACTATCGGGAGGAAACGACTATGAGGCTTCGCGTCGTCCGCGCCGATCCCGCGGGAAACATCACGCTTTTCGTGCTCGACCCCGTCGAGCGCGCGGCGCGCCCGCGCGTTGCGGAACTGCTGATGAAGCGGGAGGAATTCGCCGCCGAGCAGGTGGGCTTCGCCTGTACGGCGCGCGAGGGCTTCGACGGGCGCATGGAGATGGCGGCGGGCGAGTTCTGCGGCAACGCGAGCCGCGCCTACGGCATGCTGCTCGCGCGGCAGCGCGGCGTTACGGGCAAGGCGCGCTTCACGCTGGAGGTCAGCGGCGCGGATCGTCCCGTGGGCGTCGACGTGGACGTGGCGGCGGGCGCTGCCCGCGCCTCGATGCCGCTGCCGGAAAGCGCCGAACAATTGGCGCTTCCCGCCGCCGCCGGCGTGTTGGTCGACCTCGGCGGCATCGTGCATTTCGTGACGCGCCGCGCGCCGGACGAAGCGGTGCTCGGCGAATTGGAAAAGGCGCTGGACGCAAGACGCGCCGCGGGCAAATTTGCACGCATGGAGGCGTACGGCGTGATCTTTCTGCACGAGGGGCGCATGACGCCGCTCGTCAAGGTTCCCGCCGCGCACTCGCTTTTCTGGGAGGGCAGCTGCGGCAGCGGTTCGCTCGCGGCGGCGGTCGCGGAGAGCCTCGGTACGGCGGACGGCGCGTTCGCGCGCGACTACGTCCAGCCGGCGGGCACCGTGCGCGCGGAGGTCACGTGGAAGCGGGGCGCGGCTGCCGCCGCCTACGTCGGCGGCAGCGTCGCGTTGGGCGAGACCGTGGAAATCGAATTGTAAAAGAAAACAAGGGGGCGGCGTCGTTCAGGACGCCGCCCCCGGCCGCTTTTGACCCGGAGAAAGAATCAGCCTTTTTGCAGTATGACGGTCAGATCGCCGCAGGTATCGGAGGTTTGGTATTCGGTATCGTCTTTGGCGTAGCCTTCGGGAACCTTGAGGATGTGAACGGTATAAACGGCAGGCGCCGCCTCAAAGGAGGCGAGACCCGCCTCGTCCGTCGTGGCGGCGCGGCAGTCGGTGTCGGAGCAGAACTGCACCTGCACGCCCTTGACCGCCTTGCCGTCCGCGTCGATGACAAAGATGCGGTAGACGCCCGCGGCGGCGGACGCTTCGGACGCCCCGGGCGCCCCGCCGGCGAGAAGCGCGTCGAAGGTCGGCTCATAGGCGTCGACATTTGCGCCGACGATCGGGTTGGTAAGGATCTTGCCGGTCTTGTCGACGAACAGGCTGGTCGGGATGGAGCTGACAGCGTCCATAAAGGAAGACATATCGTCGGACTCCGCGACGTTCGGGTAAACGATGCCGTTTTCGGCGATGAGGCTCTTTGCCTCCTCTGCCGCTTCGCTGCCGTCCGTCACAATGCCGATCAGGCCGCAGCCCTTGGAGCGCATGCGGTTGTGGAGCTCCGCCAGCTCGGCGAGCTCGCCTTTGCAGGGGCCGCACCAGGTCGCCCAGCAGTTGATCATCGTGATCTCGTTTTGCGCGAACAGCTCCTCGCTGGAGACCGGATTGCCGTCAAGGTCGGTCGTTTCAAACCGCACGGTCTGCCCCGCGAGCGCGAGCGCCGGGTCGACCGGCGTGTAGAACCGGCTTTCCTTCAGCAGCGCGGGCAGCGTCGATTGCAGCTTGCGGAAATCCTCCGCAAATTCCGTGTCAACGTCCGCGAGATACGTTTCGTCGTCCTCGGGATAGGTGACGAACCAGAACGTATAGCCGTCCGCCGCTCCGAGCTCCTCCGTCGTGACGGGATCGTCGCCCAGTACCTCGCGGGAATCTTCAATCGTACCGTCGCTTGCCATCAGATAGCCGACGGTGCCGTAGCAGGACAGCAGTCTCTCCTTGTCCGCCTCCTCGATCGTACCGTCCGTATACTTCTGGAAGGACTCCTCATATTCTTCCTTTGGCATGGCGAAATACAGCAGCTCCAGCAAGTAGACGTTGGGGCTGTAGTTGATGCTGCCGTAGGCCTGCCAGAGCGTACCGCCCATGACTTCCGGCTTGTCTGCCGCGGCGGGAATATCCACGCCGACCTCCTCATAACTGACCAACTCCTCCGCCGCGGCACTCACGGGCGCAGGCGTATCCGCGCTTGTCGCCGCGGGCGCCTCGACAGGGGCGGGCGCAGCGTTCTGCGCCTCCGGCGCTGGGACTTCTGTTTTGGCGCATCCGGCGAGCATCCCCGCCGTCAGGCAAAGTGCAAGGAAAAGGGAAAGCGCTTTTTTCATCATGGTCGCTCCTTTCAAAACTGCCGGCAGGAATACTGCCGTATGATAAATGCCACCCGCACCGATGGCTGCGCATGGCGCTCTGCAAGGGAGGGCGGTTTCAATATCCGTATTTTTTCCGCTTGGCGATCAGCAGCGTCACGCCGAGCAGCAGCGCCGGCATAATGAGATTGACCGCCGCGAACGCCGTTTTGCCCGCGTAGTTCGAGACGAAATAGCCGTCCACGACGCTGTAGACCGATGTGAAGATCATCATGGCGATCGAGGGCAGGGTGAAACGGAGCAGCTTGCGGCAGGTAAAGTGGTCGGATAACTGGATGTGCATGAAAACCTCCTGGGGAAAAGCCTGACGACAACTATCGACTATAACATGCCGGGGAGGATATGTACAGCTTTTTTTGAACGCGCGGCGCCCGCTTTTCCGGCGTCTTTGCTTCGGAACGAAAGCGCGGGAAATAAGTTTACTTTTTCATCAGGATATGATATATTTTTTTAATTAGATTGCGCACATTTTTTTCCGGAGGAGGAACGCAAAATGAAACGTATCGCATCGCTCGCGCTCATTCTCGCGCTCGCGCTGTCCCTCGCC
>SVKM01000100.1 GCA_015068465.1 Oscillospiraceae bacterium
ATGCGTCAGAAATGGCCCGATCTTGCGTTCGAATGATTCGGTTATCTCTTGCGTGTGCGGCGAAAAAGAATTACAATTATTCTATCGTTATTCTGAGGAGGGATATCATGGTTCGTTTATCGGTTGGACATGTTCGTCGAGATATTTGGAGAGTATCGGCCGTATGGCTGCTCTGCATCCTTGTGCTGCAGCTCGCATCCCCCATGGCATTTGCAGCCGATGCGGAAACACCGAGCCGGGAAGCGGTGATTGCTGCTTACGCGGAAACATGCGCGCTTTCCCCCTCCGACGACGAGAGTGTTCTGTCACGCTTTGACGACGCCTCGCAGGTAAGCGCAGGCTGCCGCAGCGCGGTCTCTGCCGCGGTGTCGGCAGGGCTCGTGCAGGGTACGCTCGTGAACGGAAAGCTGCTGCTCAGGCCGAAAGCGCAGATCAGCAGGCTGGAGGCACTGGTGCTTCTGGCGCGTTTTCTGCCTGGCTCCGCCGCGCGGGGCGACACGCCCGCCGACGCCCCGGCGTGGGCGGCGGAAGACCTTGCGCGTCTGGACGCCGCGGGCTTTTCCTCGGCGTTGCGGGAGCTGGCTTACACGGGAGCCGCGCCGATCACAAAAGTACAGCTGACCTCCTACTGTGAGATGCTCGCATCCGCGTATGCCGCAGAGGGCACGCTGTCCCATCCGGGCTATACGCTTGAAAAGGTCGTGGTGCTCAGCCGCCATAATATCCGTTCTCCCCTGAGCGGAAGCGGCTCTGTCCTTGGCGATATCACGCCGCACGAGTGGTTTGCCTGGTCCTCCAGGCCGAGCGAGCTTTCCTCGCGCGGCGGCGTGCTGGAAACGCAAATGGGGCAGTACTTCCGAAAATGGCTCGAGCAGGAGGGGCTTTTCCCGGAGAACTATATGCCGGAGAACGGCGCGGTGCGCTTCTACGCCAACTCCATGCAGCGCACGATCGCCACGGCGCAGTATTTTTCCTCCGGTATCCTGCCCGTGGCAAATGTGGAGATCGAGCATCACGAGCAGCTCAACAAAATGGATCCTGTCTTCCACCCCCAGCTCACCTTTGTTTCAGAGAGCTATTGTTCAGCCGCAGCGGCGCAGGTCGATGCGCTGTATGAACAGGCGGTGCTTGAGCTGGAGGACAATTATGCGCTGCTTGCGGATGTGATCGACATGGAAGCCTCGGAGGCATACCGCTCCGGCACGGTCGGCGCTCTGCGTACGGACGACACGCAGCTCGTCCTAAAGGAGAACGCGGAACCGGGCGTGACCGGCTCGCTCAAGACGGCCTGCTCCGTAAGCGACGCGCTGGTCCTGCAATTCTATGAGGAGAGCGATCCCTTGCGCGCCGGCTTTGGCAATTCGCTCAGCCTACGGGAGTGGAAGGAAATCTCCGAGATCAAGGACGTCTATGGGGACGTTCTGTTTACCGCGCCTCTGATAGCGGCAAATGTCGCAAATCCCCTGCTGCGCGAGATCCGTTCGGAGCTTTTGACGGACAGCAGGAAATTCAGCTTCCTGTGCGGGCATGATTCCAACGTCGGCAGCATCCTTGCCGCGCTGGATGCGGAGGACTATACCCTGCCCGGCGCGATCGAAGCAAAAACACCGATCGGCTGCAAGCTGGTCTTCTCCCTGTGGCGCGCGGCGGACGGCGCACAGATGTGTTCCGTCGATCTTGTGTATCAAACGACCTGGCAGCTGCACGAAATGCCGCTTCTGGATCCTTTGGCGCCTCCGGCTGTGCATCCGGTCGCCCTCCGCGGCATGGCGCGCAGCGCTGACGGCCTGTATCGCGCCGAGGACCTGATGGAACGTCTGGACAGCTCCATCGCCGAATTCGACGCGATCCGGCAGGAATACGCGGAGCAGCCCGCCGCATAAAAAACTTGAATATAATGTCACACCCTCAATGCCGCTTTTGGCGTTGAGGGTGTTGTTTTGGCTCTTTAGAGACAAGCAACCACCAGCTTGGCTGGTGGTCATAAAAGGCTTATAGCAGGAAAAAACCTCCCGTGATAGGATAGTGAAGGTCTGCCAACCGCACTACGAAATCAAGGGAGGTGCCATCATGGATGACGTGAATAGTCTATCGCATTCAAAGTGGAGATGCAAGTACCACATAGTGTTTGCCCCAAAATACCGGCGGCAAGTGATTTATAAAGATATCCGCAAGGATATCGGGGTGATACTGAGGAAGCTGTGCGAGCAAAAGAATGTAGAAATCATAGAAGCAGCCGCGACGACAAGCCGTTCATGGCGTACCGCAAGGAGTACAAGAAGCGGTTCGCGCGGATCAAGGCGGGGCGCATCACCAACGAAGAGTTCCTCGCCTGGGGCGAGCGCGCCCGCGCGAAAAAGCAGGCGTGCGACGAGGGGACGATCTCGCTGGACGAGTTCCGCGAGTGGCTGGAGAACTCATGAGGATAGGAAGCGGCGGAGCCGGTGCGCGTGATGCGCACCGGCTCCGCCGGGTTCTCTTTGTTTTCAGTTGGGAGATTTTTTCCGTTTCACACTTGGAATGTAAGTAAATTTAGCTTGACTTTTGTTACATTTATGAGATGATATCAAACAAATGGAGTGGAGGTGATCAGCGATGGCGACAGCGAGAAAGGCGTTGCGGATGCTGTTCCAGCTCTCCGTGCTGTACGGGATCGCATCCTGTTCCTCCGTCTTTATGCCTGACGTGTTTCTTTTACGAAATATGTCCACCTTTTTGCTGATGGCGTTTTCGCTGGCGCTGCTCCTGTATTTTGCCGAGCATATCATTGAGCGCGATACGCGGAAATACCTCGTAAGCATCGCGGGGCTCATTACGCTGTGGATCGTTCTGCGCGGAGCAAAGTATATCGCCTTCGAGGAGACCGAGATCGTCGCACGGCATATTTGGTACCTCTATTACATCCCCGCGCTGCTGATCCCGTTGCTGAGCCTATTCGCGGCGCTTTCCGTGGGAGAGCGGAGCAAGACCACGCCCCGCTGGAAGGTGCGGCTTGCCATCGCAATGACGCTGATCCTGACGGCGCTTGTGCTGTCCAACGACCTGCATCAGCTTGCATTTCGCTTCCGTCCCGGCTTCGCGCTCTGGGACACGGCGTATCAGCGCACACCTGTCTTTTATGCCGTCTACGTGTGGATCGCGCTGGAGTCCATAGGCACGATTTATATTCTGTTTACCCGCTGCCGCGTGTCCGCCAGCCGGAGGCTGATCTGGATCCCCATGCTGCCGGCGCTGTTCGGGATCGTCTACCTGACCTTGTATGCCAATCATGCGTGGCCATGCGTGAACGGCACCTTATTCGGCGAGATGCCGGAGGCGGTCTGCTTCACTATAGCCGGTATCTGGCTCAGTCTCATGTATATCGGCCTGATCCCCTCCAACGCGGGGTATGGAAGGCTCTTTCAGCTCTCCGACCTGACGGCTCAAATCACGGATCGAAATTATCAAGTGATTTTTCAGAATCCAAACGCCGCTTCGCTTTCCATCCAGCAAAGGCGCTCGGATCCGCCCATCTCCCTTGATCAAAATACCCGCGTCCTTCGCAAACCGATTTACGGCGGGTTTGTCTACTGGCAGGACGACATTACGGAGCTCAACCGCATCAACGCGGAGCTTTGGGAGGTGAGCGAACGGCTGTCGGAGGAAGCCGAGCTGACGCGCCTTGAGAACGAACTGAAGGAAGAACGGGCGCAGATCGAGGCGAAAACCAAAACCTACGATATGATCGCCGTCAAGGTGCTGCCGCAGTCTCAGAAGATTGCCGGTCTTTGCGCGCAGGCAGAACATGAGCCTGAGCGCTATGCCGCGGATATGAAAACGGTCTGTGTGCTGGCGACCTACATCAAGCGGTACGCCAATCTCTCCCTGCTCGCGGCGGATCACGGGGAGATCGAAGCCAACGAGCTGTTTCTTTCTGTTCAGGAGTCCATTCGAGCTGTGCGGGAAACAGGCGTTCCCGCAGACATCTTCTGTGCGGAGGAGGGCGTTCTTCTGGCGAAGTGCGCTCTGGATGCCTACGCCCTGTTTGAATCGGCGTTGGAACAGGCGCTCCCCATGCTGCGCGGCGTGCAGGTGTCCATTCGGGAAAACACCATGAAATGCGTATTTGAGGGAGCGGCTTTGCGGCTCTCGGACTGCGGCGGCGCGGAGCTTACGGCGGAGGACGGAACCGCCTACCTCCGCATTCCGCTTCGAGAGGCGGGTGAGAGCGCATGACGCCTTTTTTTCTGCTGCCGGTCCCGGTACAGAACATGACCTGCTTTTGGGCGCTGCTCGTCTGTCTTGGCGGGATAACGAATACGATTTTCCTGTGGAGGCAAAAGCGCCGTGTTCCTTGCGCGGTTGCCGCGCTGTGCTCCGCCGCCGCCTATTTTGTCCTTCATCTATGCAGAGAGGGTACAACCTATCGAATGACCGGCGACACGTTGGCGTTTGCGCAAGAACTGCTCTGCCAGCCCTGTTTCATATTTCAGCTGCTTCTGACGGGACTGACGCTTGTGTGCGTCCTTCTCTACAGGGATACGCGCGCGTGGCGGCGGACGCACATTACCTCCGCTTCGATCAAGGAAAGCATGGACAGCCTGCCCGCCGGCGTCTGCTACTATCTGGAGGGAGGACGCTGCATTCTTGTCAATCATCGAATGAACGAGATCTGCCGATCCCTTTTGGGACGTTCGCTGCAAAACGGGACGCTGTTCTATGACGCCGTGAAGGAGAAGAAAGTCTGCGCCCTGTCAGACGGCACGGCGGTCACGTTCCGACACAGGATACTTGACGATTACGGCACGCCGCTTCATGAGCTGATTGCCGACGATATCACCGAACTCTACGAAAAAAGTGAGAAGCTGCGCCGCGACAACGAAAGAGCCCATCGGCTTGCCGCGGGAATGAAAGCCTACGGCGACTCCATCGCGGATACCGTGCGCCGTCAGGAAATCTTGCAGGCAAAAATCAACATTCACGATGAAATGAACCGTATGATCCTCGCAACAAGAAAGTCCGTCGAATCCGAATGCGGCGAGGAAAATCGCGCGGACATCTTAAAAATGTGGCGGGGGCAGGTGCTGCTTCTCTGCAAGGAGGCGGAAACAAAACGAAGCACAAACATAGTCAATGATTTGAACGCCCTTGCCTCTGCCATCGGCGTCCGTCTTGTATGGGACGGAACGCCGAAAACAGAGTCCACACGCTCGCTCCAATTATTCCTTTCCGCGACCCGCGAAGCCATGACGAACGCGGTCAAGCACGCGGGAGCAAGGCGGCTCAACATTTGTGCCAGGGAAAGCGACGCCGGTCTTTGCGTTACCTTTACGAACGACGGAGCGGCGCCGTCCCGCCCCGTCGTCGAAGCCGGCGGACTGAAATCGCTGCGCCAACGGCTGGAGGACGCGGGCGGACAGCTTGCCATTCGCGCGGACGACGGCTTTGCGCTGACGATCACCATACCGAAGGAGGAGACGACTCATGCCGTATCAGGTCCTAATCGTGGAGGATCAGGAGATGCCCCGCCAGCTCTTTGAAATTTGGGTGAAGTCTGACTCGCGCTATCGCCTCACCGCCTCGATCTCCAACGCGGAGCTTGCCATGGAATTCTGCAATCACGGCGGAGTGGATCTCATTCTGATGGACGTGCTGACGGAGCTCGGCAGCAACGGACTGGACGCGGCGGAAGCCATTAAAAAGAGGCATCCCGGCGTGAAGATCATTGTTGTCACCAGTATGCCGGAGAGCTCGTGGCTGCGGCGTGCCAGAGAGATCGGCGTGGACAGCTTCTGGTACAAGGACGCGCAGCAGGAGCCGCTTCTGACCGTTATGGAACGTACCATGGCAGGCGAGTGCGTCTATCCCGACGATACGCCCACCGTGCGGATCGGCTTCACCGACAATCACGACTTTTCCGAGCGTGAGCTGGATATCCTCCGTGAGTTGATTTCCGGGGACTCCAACGCCGAGATCGGCTCCCGGCTCGGCATCGCTGCCAGCACGGTGAAATACCATGTGCAGAATATGCTGGAAAAGACCGGGATGCACACCCGGACAGAGCTTGCCGCCGTTGCGCGAAGCCTCGGGATCGCCATAAAATGAACCGCATACTTATATCGTAAGCGACAATCGTGATTGCGCTTACGATACAGCCATATTTCTCGGCTGCCGCAAAACGGCGAGAGAAATGGCAATCACAATTTATAGTCAAGGACAAATCCTTTTGTCGTTGACTATAGAACCACATCGCCTGCGTAGAAACGCGGGCGATAATTTTTTCCGCGACTATCCGTTTGGCGGGGGAAATTTCCTTGCAAATCGGTAAAATGTAAATCGGGAGTCCAATCATATACTTGGATTCGTAAGAAAGGAGAAAGAAAATGAAAAAGTATTTTGCAATGCTTCTTGCCGCGATCATGCTGTTGGCGCTTGCCGGCTGCGGTGGAAAGACGGATGAGGGAACCGCCTCGCAGCAGACCGCCCCCGCCGCGAGCAGTTCCGCCGCCGCGCCCGCCGCGTCGAGCGAACCCGCGCCGGCCGCGAGCGCGGAATCCACTCCGGCTCCCGCGGAGCAAAGCGCGTCGGGCGGGATCGCGCCTGCCTCGAATGGCACGCTGACTGTCAGCAAGGCGGATATCGCCGTCGTAGTCAACGGGACTTCTGTGCCAATGCCCTACAGTCTGAAAGCCTTGGAATCGGCGGGCGTTCCCGCTGACGCGGATAGAGACGGGATCCAGCTGAACGCGGGCGACTTCTTCTCGGCAAATCTCTATCTGGATGAGAACGAGGACTATCTGCTGATCCCCGCCTACTACAACGGCGGAGACTCCGCGGTCAGCATCATGGATGCGGAGGCGGAGGAAATCACCATGACGACCTATGCGGATGCGCCGCAGGATCAGGGCGTGTCCATTTTCGGTGTTTCCTTTGGTATGTCGAGAAGTGAGGTCAAGGCTCTGCTGGGCGAACCATCCAATGATAGCGGCGACTACGTTGAGTGGCACATTGAAGTGCCCGACATCGCCTACGAAGGCACTCTCTCCATGTACTTCACCGAGGATTCCGACAGCGCCGGTGTTTCTCAGGTCGATCTTACCGTTTTCTCGAAATAACCGTTCCGATCCCGCAGGGGGCGCCATGCCCTCTGCGGGATTCCAAAAAGCAACACGGCTGCAAGCCGGAGGAATGAAAATGGAGCGGAAATCTCACCATGTGGAAAAGTTTATGATCTATCGCCGAAGCGCCGGAAAAAGAGAAGAAGGGTATTCCGAAAAGGATCATTCCGCACCGCACTATGAAGGTGAAAAAACGCCTGAAGGCATGCTGGAATGGGCTTCGTGGTATTGCTTCAACAAGCTGGGCAGCGGAAAATATGAAGCCGAGCTGGATGAAGCATGGTGCTGGGGAGGGAGTCATAATGACGGAGGAACGATCCGCACTGAAATTCCAAAGGAATGGTTCGCTCTGCCCTACGACGATTTTTTGAACCGGGTTATTACGCTGTCCGCGGCATTGCATTATGGCTTCACGGTGGATGATTTGAAAGAGAAGGCCGGCTTGAAAGAGTTTTTTGGCTTCGCATAACCACATTTCTATCAAAGCGGAGGAAGTAGAGGATGCAATTCAAAGAAGGAATGTCGTGGAAGGCCGCTTATAACGAAGAAAAAGGCGTCTATGGCGCGGAGGTAATATTTCAGGGGTCATGGAATCTCTATGAAATCTCCGCCGCAGTCTATCACCAACTGACGAAAAACATGAACGACAGCCAAGCGGAGGAATTGATACAAACGGGTCGGCGGCTTTACTCCCATGTAAATGACCGCTGCGGCCCTCCCTATACCGTGGTTCTCGATGACGATTACGCCGATTACTGTCCTTGGATGGCAGACAGTAAACCGGTCGGAAGGACTTGGGACGAAGGCTTGACAGATGCGGCTGTGGAGGTGTTGGCCTCCGAATCGGAGAATCGTGAGCAGCGGCGCAGAAAACGTGAACAACGCAACCAACGTGACAAAGGAAATGATAACCATGAATAATTACTTGCGTATCGGTTCATTGGCTCTCGTGCTAATACTGCTTATGACGCTTGCCGGGTGCGGCGCTGTTTCCTCGAAAAACGAAACTCCCAAGGTGCCGTCAGGAGAAGCCTCTTCTCCTGCGCCGACTCCGTCGGAGGCTCCCGTCTCGTCAGAAGAACCGACGCCTGCGGATGAAACGATCCATGTCAGCACGGCGGGAGAATTCCTCGAAGCCATCGCTCCCGGCGCAGTCATAGAACTGGCTCCCGGCGTTTATAACCTTACGGAATATCTCCATGAATCTTCCGGCAACATCTCGGGCTATGTTACACGCAGTTTCACAGACGGCTGGCAGGCAGACGTCCACGATGTCTCGGGTCTGGCGATCCGCGGAGAAAAGGACGGCAATGTTGAAATCGTAGCGGAGCCCCGCTATTCCGATGTGCTCTGCTTTCAAGACTGCTCTGATATCGAGATCGAGAACATTATCTTCGGACACACGATAGAGCAAGGAAACTGCCAGGGCGCGGTACTTGAGTTCGATAACTGCGGAAGCATCAGACTGGATGGCTTGGATCTTTACGGCTGCGGCACCTACGGTGTAGCTGCAGATAATACAGTCGGCCTTACGCTCAAAGACTGCATCATTCGCGATTGCAGCTACGGCATCATCGATCTGAGCTCCTGCAGCGATGCCGTTCTGGAAGGCTGCAGCATAAAGAACAACAGTGGATTCGATATGCTGAGCCTCAGTAATTCTTCCGTTTTATTCAGAGGCTGCGACTTTAGCGGAGACGAGGGAGACAGCTTCCTACCATCTTACTTTAGCTCCGAAAATAAAAGCAGTGCGCGTTTTGAGGACTGCAGCTTCGGTGCTTGGGAAAGTCAACGGCTCAAAGAGGAACTAAAAAGCAGCGAAAGCTATGTGTTCGACGAGGATTGCCGGTTCGAGGGTTACAGCTGGTCGGATATTATGGAGCATTCCGATGATCCCGAGGATCCGGAAAACGATTTTGAGCGGGTCGCGCTTGACACGACGCACCTGAAGGTCGCTTCGTTCGACACAAAGGTTTTAACGGAGTCTGCTAATAAAAAGTCAAGCCCCAAATGAAGAAAATTTGCGGACTTGACGGAGAGTATAACAAACT
>SVKM01000101.1 GCA_015068465.1 Oscillospiraceae bacterium
ATGTCGCTCGGCAGGATGTTGTCGGAGATGATGTTCTTGACAAACGAGGTCTTGTCGTGCTTCTCTTCATAGTACGCCTTTGCGCCGTTGAGCGCGACGGACGCCATCGCGCAGACCGTGCGGCTGATATCGTCCTCTCCCTCGGCATAGGCGGCGAAATCAAACTGCCCGCCCCAGCCGGGAAGCGCCTTGAACACCTTGCCCTCCAGGACGACGCAGCCCTCGCCCGCCTCATTGATCGGGTCCACGAGCTGCGGCCACTTCTTGCCGATCTCCTGCAGGTCGGTACAGGCAATGACCGTACCCTCGGAATCGATCACGCCGATGCGCTTATCCGTCGTCTCCTTGAACTGTGCGACGACATTGAGAAACATTCTTCCGGACATATTCTATCCTCCTTGCGCTGCGCGCGCATTTGTGCAACCTGTCAACTAAGTTTCTTCATTATACGCGAAGGTTTGGAATATTGCAA
Source organism: Oscillospiraceae bacterium (assembly GCA_015068465.1). Taxonomy (GTDB): domain Bacteria; phylum Bacillota; class Clostridia; order Oscillospirales; family Oscillospiraceae; genus Hominicoprocola. Next base: position 473 of record SVKM01000101.1, read on the forward strand.
GTTATTTTTTCTTTTTTCCACAAATTTTTTTCAATTTTTTGGCCATTTCGTAAATGAAGGACGCCCCGCCGCTTCTTGCAGGGCGCCCTGTGTTGGGCAACTTGCCTATTTGAGCATTCCAAGCTCCTCCGCGCGCAGCGCGCGCCACGCGCCGGGCGCAAGCGTTTCGTCCAGCGCAAGCGGCCCCATCGAAAGGCGTTTGAGGTAGACGACGGTCTTGCCGCGCGCGGCAAACATCCGCTTGACCTGATGGAACTTCCCTTCGCGGACGGTCACGCGCGCCTCGCTCTGCGCGCCGGAAGAGACGATCTCCAGCTCCGCCGGCAGGCAGCGGAGCCCGTCGCCGAGCGTCATACCGGCGGCAAAGGCGGCGCAGTCGTCCGCCGTAAGCGCGCCGTCGACGCGCGCAAAATACACCTTGTCCACATGCTTTTTCGGCGAGAGCAGCTCGTGGGCGAGCTGCCCGTCGTCGGTGAGGAGCAGCAGCCCCTCGGTATCCTTGTCGAGCCTCCCGACCGGGAACAGCCCGCGCTTTTTGTATTCCTCCGGCAGCAGATCGAGCACAGTCTTTCCCCTGCCGTCCTCGGTCGCCGAGAGCACGCCCGCGGGCTTGTGCAGCATCACGTAGACAAAGCGGCTCAGGTCCACGCCTTCGCCGTCCACGCAAAGCCGAACGGCGTCCGGGTCATATTTTTCCTCCACGCTTGCGGCAATGCGCCCATCCGCGAGAACACGTCCCTCGCGCACGAGGCGCCGCGCCTCGCTGCGCGACCAGCGCCCCGTCGAGGCAAGCAGCTTGTCCAGCCGTTCCACGGGCTTCCCTCCCCTCTTTGAAACAAGCATAGCATATTTTTCCTTGAAAGAAAATACAGTTATTCCGAAAGGAAGTGCTTCCCCCCATGTTCATTGTCACCGCCAAGGTCCCCAAGCGCCGTTACTTTCTGCTCGGTGCGCTCGCCGTGCTCGCGATTGCCGTTTCGGTCCTGTGCATCAAAAAGGACGGCGCGCAGAGTCCCGAAGCCCCGCTGCGCGCCGAGACAAACGAGCAGCGCGTCGCCTATCTGAGTTCTCTCGGCTGGGAGGTCGAGAGCGAGCCGATCGAAGCGCTGCGGCTGACGCTGCCCGCAGAGCTCGTCGAGCCCTACCGCTCATACAACGAGCTGCAGCTGAAGCAGGGATTTGACCTCACGCCGCTGCTCGGCGAAACGCTGGAACGCTGTACCTATACGGTAACGAATTATCCCGGGCGCAGCGTCTGCCAGGCAGACCTCTACATCTACGACGGCACGGTCGTCGCCGGCGACGTGATCTGCCCCGGCGCGGACGGCTTCATCGCAACGCTGGAGTTTCCGGCGGATTTGCCGCCCGCAGGCGGCAAATGAACCAGGCCGCAATTTCCAACGACATGCGCGTTGGAAATTGCACTTCTCACGGAGCGCGCGTCAAGCCTGCGAGGCGCGAAGCTGAGTGTGATCCTCACTCAAAAATAAAGAGACAGGTCTTTGACCTGTCTCTTTATTTTTGAAGCGCAAGCGCTTAGTCCTTGGTCTCGATGACGACGCCGGAGCCGACGGTACGGCCGCCCTCGCGGATAGCGAAGCGGAGGCCCTTCTCGATCGCGATCGGGGTGATCAGCTCAACGTTCATGTCGACGTTATCGCCGGGCATGCACATCTCGGTGCCCTCGGGCAGCGTGATGACGCCGGTGACGTCCGTGGTACGGAAATAGAACTGCGGACGATAGTTGTTGAAGAACGGGGTGTGACGGCCGCCTTCATCCTTGGTCAGAACGTAGACCTGACCAACGAACTTGGTGAGGGGGTGAATGGAACCGGGCTTGGACAGAACCTGGCCGCGCTCGATCTCAGTCTTGGCGACGCCGCGCAGCAGCGTACCGACGTTGTCGCCCGCCTCAGCGTAGTCGAGCAGCTTGTGGAACATCTCGATACCGGTGACGACGGTCTTGCGACGCTCGTCGGTCAGGCCGATGATCTCAACTTCCTCGCCGAGCTTGAGCTGACCACGCTCAACTCTACCGGTGGCGACGGTGCCGCGGCCGGAGATCGTGAAGACGTCCTCGACGGGCATCAGGAACGGCAGGGAGTCGTCGCGCGGCGGGGTCGGGATATAGTTGTCGACCGCGTCCATGAGCTCCTTGATGCAGGCATACTCGGGAGCGTTGGGGTCGTTGGACTCGGAAACCAGCGCGTTGAGCGCGGAACCGCGGATGATGGGGATGTCGTCGCCGGGGAACTCGTAGCTGGAGAGCAGCTCGCGGACTTCCATCTCGACGAGCTCGAGCAGCTCCTCATCGTCGACCTGGTCGCACTTGTTCAGGAACACGACGATCGCGGGCACGCCGACCTGACGGGCGAGCAGGACGTGCTCGCGGGTCTGAGCCATGGGGCCGTCGGAAGCGGCGATGACGAGGATCGCGCCGTCCATCTGCGCAGCGCCGGTGATCATGTTCTTGATATAGTCGGCGTGGCCCGGGCAGTCGACGTGCGCATAGTGGCGCGCATCGGTCTCATACTCGACGTGGGCGGTGTTGATGGTGATACCACGCTCGCGCTCTTCGGGAGCCTTATCGATGGAGCTGTAGTCGGTGTACTCGGCCTTGCCCTGCATGCCCAGCCACTTGGTGATGGCGGCGGTCAGGGTGGTCTTGCCGTGGTCGACGTGACCGATGGTACCAATGTTTACATGGGGTTTGGTGCGCTCGAATTTCTGCTTAGCCATTAGAATAATCCTCCTAACAGATATCGTGGTTGATCGGTACAATTTTGCATAACACTGATATTCTACAGTAAGTTATGCGATTTTGCAACAGTTTTTTTGCGGCTTACACACTGTGGCCGCCGTGGCGCTGGTCGACGATCTTCTCCTGAATGCTCTTGGGGATCTCGATATAGTGCGACGGCTCCATGGTGTACTGGCCGCGGCCCTGCGTGCGGGAGCGAAGGTCGGTCGCGTAGCCGAACATCTCGGCAAGCGGCACAAACGCGTCGATCTGCTGCGCGCCGGAGCGGGCCTCCATACCCTGGATCTGTCCGCGGCGGCTGTTGAGGTCGCCGATGACGTCGCCCATATACTCGTCAGGAACAATGACGGAAACCTTCATGATCGGCTCGAGGAGCGTGGCGCCCGCCTTCTGGCAGGCCTCCTTGAACGCCATGGAGCCGGCGATCTTGAACGCCATTTCAGAGGAGTCGACCTCGTGATACGAACCGTCGTAGAGCGTGACCTTGACGTCGACCACCGGGTAGCCGGCGAGAACGCCGGAGAGCATCGCGCCCTGGATACCGGCGTCGACCGCGGGGATATACTCCTTGGGCACGGCGCCGCCGACGATCGCGTTGACGAACTCGTAGCCCTTGCCGGACTCGTTGGGCTCGACCTTGATCTTGACGTGGCCGTACTGGCCCTTGCCGCCGCTCTGACGGGCATACTTGGTGTCCTGCTCGACCGCCTTCTTGATGGTCTCCTTGTAGGCGACCTGCGGTGCGCCGACGTTCGCCTCGACCTTGAACTCGCGCAGAAGCCTGTCGACGATGATCTCCAGATGGAGCTCGCCCATGCCGGCGATGATCGTCTGGCCGGTCTCCTCGTCGGTGTAGGTCTTGAACGTGGGGTCCTCCTCGGCGAGCTTCATCAGCGCGACCGTCATCTTCTCCTGACCGGCTTTGGTCTTGGGCTCGATGGCGACGCGGATGACCGGCTCGGGGAACTCCATGCTCTCGAGGACGATCGGGTGCTTCTCGTCGCAGAGCGTATCGCCCGTGGTGGTGTTCTTGAGGCCGACGGCGGCGGCAATGTCGCCGGAGTAGACGGTCTCAATGTCCTCACGGTGGTTGGCGTGCATCTGCAGGATGCGGCCCATACGCTCGCGCTGGTTCTTCGTCGCGTTGAGCACAGACGAGCCCGTGTTCAGCGTGCCGGAGTAGACGCGGAAGAAGCTGAGGCGGCCGACGTAGGGGTCGGTCATGATCTTGAACGCGAGAGCCGCGAACGGCGCGCTGTCGTCGCTGTGGCGCTCCTCTTCCTCGTCGGTCTTGGGATTGACGCCCTTGATTGCGGGGATATCGGTCGGAGCGGGCATATAGTCGACGATGGCGTCGAGCAGCTTCTGAACGCCCTTGTTGCGATAGGAAGTACCGCAGGTGACGGGGATCATCTCGACCGCGACGGTCGCCGCGCGGATCGCCTTGCGGATCTTGGCAGTCGGGATCTCCTTGCCTTCGAGATACATTTCCATGATCTCGTCGTCAAACATCGAAACGGCGTCGAGGAGCTTTTCGCGGTACTCCTGCGCCTGCTCCATCATGTCCGCGGGGATCTCCTCCACGCGCATATCCTTGCCCATCTCGTCATAGTAGACGTCGGCGTTCATCTCCACGAGGTCGATGATGCCGCGGAAGTCGCCTTCCTTGCCGATGGGGAGCTGGATGGGAACGGCGTTGCACTTGAGGCGCTCGTCGATCATGCGCAGCACGTTGAAGAAATCGGCGCCCATGATGTCCATCTTGTTGACGTAGATCATGCGCGGAACATGATAATGATCCGCCTGACGCCAGACCGTCTCGGACTGGGGCTCCACACCGCCCTTGGCGCAGAGCACGGTCACGCTGCCGTCGAGCACGCGCAGGCTGCGCTCGACCTCAACGGTGAAGTCGACGTGGCCCGGGGTGTCGATGATGTTGATGCGGTGATCGCGCCAGAAGCACGTCGTCGCGGCAGACGTAATGGTGATGCCGCGCTCCTGCTCCTGCTCCATCCAGTCCATCGTCGCGGTACCCTCGTGCGTCTCACCGATCTTGTAGTTGACGCCGGTGTAGTAGAGGATACGCTCGGTCGTGGTGGTCTTACCGGCATCGATGTGCGCCATGATACCGATATTTCTGGTCTTTTCGAGAGATACTTTTCTCGGCATAGTACAGTACCCGCCTTACCAACGGAAGTGCGCGAACGCCTTGTTGGATTCGGCCATCTTGTGAGTATCTTCGCGCTTCTTCACGGCGCTGCCGGTGTTGTTGGCGGCGTCCATGATCTCGCCGGCGAGACGCTCCGCCATGGTGCGCTCGCCGCGGGCGCGCGCATAGGTGGTCAGCCAGCGAAGGCCGAGTGTCTGACGGCGTGCGGGACGCACCTCCATCGGGACCTGATAGGTCGCACCGCCGACACGGCGGGCCTTGACCTCGAGGCTCGGCATGATGTTTTCGAGCGCCTGGGTAAACACGTCAAGCGGCTCGTTGCCCGTCTTTTCCTTGATCGTATCGAACGCGCCGTAAACGACCTTCTGCGCAACACCCTTCTTGCCGTCGAGCATGATGGAGTTGACCAGCTTGGTCACGAGGACGCTGTTGTACATAGGATCGGGCAGAACTTCTCTTTTGGGAACATTACCTCTTCTGGGCACTATGCTTCCCTCCTTCATTATAAAATGATGTCATCGGTACTCACCCGTTTTTCAGGGTGTTTTTGCCTGCCAAAGAGGTAGAATACTATATGAATAGAGAACCTTTTGGCAAAGCTACTTTTTGCAGGGTCTTACTTCTGCTTCGGGCGCTTGGCGCCGTACTTGGAACGGCCCTGTCTGCGGCCGTCGACGCCCTGGGCATCGAGGGTGCCGCGGATGATGTGGTAACGCACACCGGGGAGGTCCTTGACACGGCCGCCGCGGATCATGACCACAGAGTGCTCCTGCAGGTTGTGACCGACGCCGGGAATGTAAGCGGTGACCTCATAGCCGTTGGTAAGACGCACACGGGCGATCTTACGAAGGGCGGAGTTCGGCTTCTTCGGCGTCGCGGTACGTACCGCGGTGCAGACGCCGCGCTTCTGCGGGGAGCTGAGGTCGGTCTGCTTGTTCTTGAGGGTGTTCAGGCCGTACTGCAGCGCGGGAGCGGTGGACTTGTAGCTGCCCTTCTCTCTGCCCTTGCGCACCAACTGATTAAAAGTAGGCATTCATGTTCTCCTTTCTCGTTATTTTGCGTGAACATACCACGCAGAGCGGGATTATAACATAAAACTCTTGTGGAGTCAAGCCCAAAACGTAGAAAAACCCGCTCTTTTGAGCGGGTTTTTCGGTTGTTTTGACTGTTCGGAGGTCAGATCGCATTGGTAAAGCCGTTGCGAAGCGCCTCGTACATATCCGGCTCCTCGGGCTTTTCGGGCTCGGGGACGATCTCCTGGGCGAAGTCGCGGTAGGCGTTGAGGCCCGCGCCCGCGGGGATCAGCTTACCGATGATGACGTTCTCCTTCAGGCCGACGAGGTGGTCGACCTTGCCCTTGATGGCGGCCTCGGTCAGCACCTTGGTCGTCTCCTGGAAGGACGCGGCGGACATCCACGAATCGGTCGCCAGCGACGCCTTCGTGATACCCATGAGCAGCTGCGTCGCCTCCGCCTCGCGCAGGGGTTCGCCGGTTTCGGCGTTGACCTCGCCCGCCGCGATGCGCGCGCGCACCTTCTCGTTCTCGTCGTCGAGCTCCAGCAGATCGACCATCGCACCGGAGAGCAGCGTCGTGTCGCCGGCGTCCTCGACGCGCACCTTGCGCATCATCTGGCGCACGATGACCTCGATGTGCTTGTCGTTGATATCGACGCCCTGCTGACGGTAGACCTTCAAAACCTCCTGGATGAGGTAGTCATGCACGGCGGACGTGCCGCGGATGCGCAGGATATCGTGCGGGGAAAGCGCGCCGTCCTGGAGCTGGAAGCCCTTTTCGATGGTGTCGCCGTCCTGTACGCGAAGGCCCGTGTGCGGGATCGCATAATTGCGCGTATCGCCGTCGTCCGCGGTGACGATGATGTTGACGAGGCTGCCCTTTGCGGACTCCTCGAAACGGACCTTGCCCGCGATCTCGGAGAGCGTCGCCATCTTCTTCGGGCGGCGCGCCTCGAACAGCTCCTCGACACGCGGAAGGCCCTGGGTGATGTCGCCGCCGGCAACGCCGCCGGTGTGGAAGGTTCGCATCGTCAGCTGCGTACCGGGCTCGCCGATGGACTGCGCGGCGATGATGCCGACCGCCTCGCCGGGGCCGACGGGCTTGGACGTGGCGAGGTTCATGCCGTAGCACTTCGCGCACACGCCGCTGTGCGCCTTGCAGGTCAGCACCGTGCGGATCTCGACGGCGTGGATATCGAAGCTCTCGAGGAGCTTGGCGTCGTCGGAGGACATCATGTGGTCCTTGGAGATGAGCACCTCGTCGGTGCCGGGCTTGAGAATGTCGCGGACCGGGTAGCGGCCGTTGATGCGCTCGGAGAACTGCTCGATGACCTGGCCGTTCTCGCTGATCTCGGCAGCCATGATGCCGGTGGTCGCGCCGCAGTCGTCGCTGCGGATGATGACGTCCTGGCAGACGTCGACCATGCGGCGGGTCAGATAACCGGAGTCCGCGGTACGCAGCGCCGTATCGGCAAGGCCCTTGCGGGCGCCGCGGGAGGACGTGAAGTATTCGAGCACGGAAAGGCCCTCGCGGAAGTTCGCCTTGACCGGGATCTCGATCGTGCGGCCGGCGGTGTTCGCCATCAATCCGCGCATACCGGTCAGCTGGCGGATCTGCTTCATCGAACCGCGGGCGCCGGAGTCCGCCATCATAAAGACGGGGTTGTAGCGGTCCATGTTCGCCTGCAGGGCGTTGGTGACGTCCTCGGTGGTCTTCTCCCACTCGCGCACGACCTGACGGTAGCGCTCGTCGTTGGTCATAAAGCCCATCTTGTACTGATCCTCGATCTCGACGACGCGCTTTTCGGTCTCTTCGATGAGGGTATACTTCTCGGGCGGGATGGTCATATCCGCGACGGAGATCGTGATGGCGGCGCGGGTGGAATACTTGTAGCCCGTCGCCTTGATGTTGTCGAGCACCTCCGCCGCGATGGTGAAGTTGTGCATCTTGATGGCGCGGTCGACGATCTTGCCGAGCAGCTTCTTGCCGCAGATCTCGGTGATCTCATAGTCGAAGTACTGCTCGGTGGGCCTGCCGTTTTCGTCCACGCGCTTGACAAAGCCGAGGTCCTGCGGGACGTTGCGGTTGAAGAGGATGCGCCCGATGGTCGCGCGCACGATCCTGCTGCCCATCGTACCGTCGGGCAGCTCCCTGGTCTTGCGCACCAGAATGGGCTGGTGGATGCCGATGAGATGGTCGTTGTAGGCGAGCACCGCCTCGTCCTCGTCGCGGTAGACGTTCAGGTGGATGGACGCTTTCTGCTCGTCGGTCAGCTCGTCGTAGCTCTTGCCGGCAAACTCGAAGGGGATGTTCTCCGGCCAGAACTCGTCGTTGTCCATCTGCGAAACGCCGTTTTCGAAGCGCTCGAGCGTCAGATAGTAAGAGCCCAGCACCATATCCTGCGTCGGCACCGTGACCGGGCCGCCGTCCTGCGGACGCAGCAGGTTGTTCGCGGAGAGCATCAGGATACGCGCCTCCGCCTGCGCTTCGGCGGACAGGGGGACGTGGATCGCCATCTGGTCGCCGTCGAAGTCCGCGTTGAACGCCGTGCAGTTGAGGGGGTGCAGCTTGAGCGCGCGGCCCTCGACGAGCACCGGCTCGAACGCCTGGATGCCGAGGCGGTGCAGCGTGGGCGCGCGGTTGAGCATGACGGGGTGATCCTTGATGACGACGTCGAGCGCGTCCCAGACCTCGGGCTCGCCCTTGTCTACCTTCTTCTTGGCGGACTT
>SVKM01000102.1 GCA_015068465.1 Oscillospiraceae bacterium
CGAGATGAAGATCGGGATCTCCGTGCCGGTAGCGGGGTTGATCGCGCGCACGCCGCCGAGCTCCACGCCGGTCTTCTCCTTGGCAAGGTCGGTGCGCTCAAGGTCGGACTTCGCGGCGGCGGCGCGCTGATACGCTTCGACCTCGTCCGCGTTTTTCAGCGTCGGCAGCCACTTCTTCACCAGCTCGTGCTCGGGCGAGAGCACCATATAGGTCGCGCCGAACATCGTGTCCGCGCGCGTGGTATAGATGACGATGGGGTCGCCGTTGGTCGCCTTGAAAGTGACTTCCGCGCCGGTGGAGCGCCCGATCCAGTTGCGCTGCTGGATCTTGACGCGCTCGATGTAATCGACGTCCTCCAGATCGTTGAGCAGGCGCTCGGCATACTTGGTGATAGCGAGCATCCACTGGCTCTTTTCCTTGCGCACGACGGGGCTGCCGCAGCGCTCGCACACGCCGTCGACGACCTCCTCGTTCGCAAGCACGCACTTGCAGGACGTGCACCAGTTCACGGGCATCGTCGCCTTGTAGGCAAGGCCGTGCTTGTAGAGCTGGAGGAAGATCCACTGCGTCCACTTATAATAATCCGGGTCGGTGGTGTCCACCACGCGGTCCCAGTCAAAGCCGTAACCGAGCATCTTGAGCTGGCTCGTGAAGTTTTCGATGTTCTTCTTCGTCACGATCGCGGGGTGGATGTGGTTTTTGATCGCGTAGTTCTCGGTCGGCAGGCCGAACGCGTCAAAGCCGATCGGGAACAGGACGTTGTAGCCCTCCATGCGCTTTTTGCGCGTGATAATGTCCATCGCCGTGAACGGGCGCGGGTGTCCGACGTGCAGACCCTGGCCCGAGGGGTACGGGAACTCGATGAGCCCGTAGAACTTCTTTTTGTCGCTCTCGCCGGTCACGGCGGCATAGGGCTTGGTTTCTTCCCAGTTTTTCTGCCATTTCTTCTCAATGGCGGCAAAATCGTACTTCATCAGTCGATTGCTCCTTTATCTGTCTTGTTCCCTCAGTCCGCCTTGACTACGTCCGTGAGGTCGATCTCCTTACCGTCCGCCCAGAGGTGCTCGAGCGAATAGAACTCGCGCGCCTCGGCGTTGAACACATGCACGGCGATGCAGCCGTAATCCAGCAGCACCCAGGTGCCGCCGCGGTGCCCCTCGCGGTGGAGCGGCTCCTCGCCGGCCTCGGAAAGCTTCTTTTCGACCTCGTCGCACAGCGCGTTGATCTGCGTGTTCGAGCCGCCCGTGCAAATGACGAAGAAATCCGCGAGCGTCGTGATCTTGTCGATCTCGAGGACCTTGATGTCCTTGCCCTTCTTCGCGTCAAGCGCCTTGGCGGCGAGAATCGCCATCTCTTTCGGTTTCAGCATAATTCGTTCCCTTTCTTAATCATCGCCGCCGTTTTCGGTCGGCGTCGTATCTTCCGTTCCGTTCCCGATTTCGCCGCCCGGCGGCTGTGGCTCCGGGATCACGATCGGCGCCGGCTCGTCTTCGCCGCCGCCTTCGCCTTCTCCCGGCGTCGTATCCGGCTGGTTGTCGCCGCCGGTCGCATCCGTCTCCCCGCCCGGCTCGTTCTCCCGCCGGTCGTTGCCGTCGGTTTCCGTATCGTCAGGCTCTTCGGTCCGTTCGCCGTTCTCTGTTTCGTCCTGCTCCTCGTCCTCATCCGTTTCCTCCTCGGGCATGGCCGGCGGCATTGCCGCGATGCTGTCCGCAACATAGCCCGTAGAGGACGTCACGCTGCCGTCGGCGAGGATCGACATGATGTCGAGATTTGACAGCGTCACATTTGCAAGATAGGGATTGAAGCTCTCGTTGACCAGCTCGACAACCTGCCTCGGGAACAGCGTCACGTAGGACTGCATTCCGTGCGTCGAGCGGCTCCATGCCGAGGCGTAATAATCGCCGGGGATCGTGCAGGTGGAAAAACCGTCCTCGCCGAGATTCATCGCCTTGCTCGCAAACCAGAGCATATTGCCAAGGGTCAGGTCGCTTTCGACGTTGTTCTCAAATATCTCGACATAGCCCGTAACCTGCGACCAATTCTTGATTTTCAGGCACTGCTTGAACATCGCCCTCAAAAACGCCTGCTGAGTCTGGATGCGTCCCGTATCGTCGTAGCCCGCGGTCAGGTTGTTATTTTTCCGCCAGCGTACAAGCCCCATCGCCTGTTCGCCGTTGAGCGTCTGGAGCCCCGGCTTCAAATGGATGTGCAGATCCTGATACGGATCGTCGTAGTTCATTTCGCGCGGCACGTCGAATTCGACGCCGCCGATCAGATTGACGACCTCGACAAATGCCTTCAGGTCAATTTTTACATAATAGTCCGGCACAAAGCCAATGAGCTTTCCGATGTGCTTTTTCAGACCGTTCAGTCCGCTCATGCCATAAACGGAATTGATCTTCTTGATGTCCCAGCTGACATTGATCATCGTATCGCGCGGAATGCTCATCAGCCGCAGCTTCTGGTTGTTCACATCATAGTTGACAACCATGAGCGTGTCGGTGTTCGTTCCCTCCTTGTCCGTGCCGAACAAAAGGAACGTGTACTGCCCTTCCTTGCGCGCGCCGGTGAGCAGCGGCTGCTCGGTGCTGCTCTCGTCGATCTCATCCAGAGGTTCGTCGATTTCGGAAACAGGTTCTTCTCCGATTGAAACAGGGCCTGCATCGGTATTGCTCGGAAGCTCCGGCGCGCGGACGGCGCCGAGAAACTTGACAGTAAATATGCCGGCTACGATCAGCAGCAGCGCGATGCCCGCAACGATCCAATGGGCGGGATCGGTAAAAAAGCCCTTGATCTGGCTCCACGCCTCGTCGCCGTTCTCCTGATATTCCTTTTCCATTTTATCACGAAAGTCGCTGTATGCCATTACGTTCCTCCATGCAGCTTCTTATAAATGTAATCGTATGCTTCTCTTGTGTTGTGATGCGCCGGTTCGCCGCGCTCGGCAAGCTCCTCGATGCTCATGCGCAGCCCCAGCTCCAGCCCCTCGTCGATATCCCTGTATACCGCCGCGCGCAGCGCGTCCACGCCGTCAAAATCGCGGCTGGGTTCGATATAGTCCGCCAGATAGATAACCTTCTCCAACAGCGTCATGTCCACGCGCCCGGTCGTATGCCAAAGGATCGCGCTGCATATCTCATCGTCCGCGCCGAACACGTCCCGCGCAAGCGCGGCGCCGGTCTTGGCGTGCAGAAGCTTGAGCGCGCGCGCCTCCAGCTCGTCGAGTTCGATATGATACTTCCCGCACAGCGCCAGCTGCGCGTCCATATCCAGCCTTTTCGTGCAGTCGTGCAGCAGCGCCGCGACGCGCGCCCTTTGAACGTCCGCGCCGTAGCGCTCCGCGAGGCGGACCGCCTCCTCCTCGACGCCGAGCACATGCCGCACGCGCTTTGCCTTGAGGTAGGAAAGCGCGACAGGGCGAAGCTGCTCTACAGTAAGACGCTTCAAATCAAGATTTGTTCCGTAAAGATGCTCGCGCAGGATATAGCCGTAGACCTGCGGCGCAAGGTATTTTCCGCCCTCGCCCTTCGGCAGCGCGTCGCGCAGCTCGGTGGACGAGACCTCGATCAGGTTCGGCAGTACCATCGTTGCGATGCGTGCGCCGGAAAAACGCTGCGCGAGAAAATCCCTCTGCGCGGCGAACAGTTCCTCCGCGTCCTTTTCGCTGCGTCCGAACGCGCACAAACCTGCGTATTGCAGGATCTCCTCCGGCCGGCGCCAGTTCTGGAAGGTCAGGAACATGTCCGTCCCCATCAGAAGCCAGAGTTCGTCGTCCGGATAGTCCTGCCGCAGCTCGCGCAGCGTGTCGGCGGTATAGCTTTTTCCGCCGCGCTCGATCTCCATGCGTGAAACTTCGACGGGGATCCCCGTCTCCAGCGCCGCCTGCTCCGCCATATACCGCGTCATCTCAGCGCGCTGCTCCGCGTCCGGCGCGTTTTCGGAGAGCTGCTTGTGCGGCGGGATGCCGGCGGGGACCAGAATGAGCCTGTCGAGGCGCAAATACCGCGCCGCTGCGATGGCGGCGTGCAGATGCCCCAGATGCGGCGGGTTGTAGCTGCCGCCGTAAACGCCGAGCTTCATGCTTTCTTTTTGCTCTTGACGAGCACGATCTTGTCCTTTTTGTCCTTGCGGTGCGTTTCGCGGTAAAGCACGAACTTCGTACCGATGACCTGCACCTGCTCGCTGCGCGTGAGGCGGGAAAGCTCGTCGCACGCCTCGCGGGCGGTCAGTTCGCAGTTTTCCAGCACGCGGCACTTGATCAGCTCGCGCGCCTCCAGCGCGTCGTTCGCCTGCTTGACGAGGTTGTCGCCGATACCGTCCTTGCCGATATGCACCACCGGCTCAAGCGAGTTCGCCATTGCGCGCAGCTGGGCGCGCTGCTTGCCTGTCAATTCCATCGTATTCTCCTTCATCCCTCCGGATGCTCCGCGAGATACTTCTCCAGCTTTGTCTTGAACGAGCGCAGCGCGTTGCCGCGGTGCGAGATCGCCGCCTTTTCCGCGGCGGTCATCTGCGCGAAGGTCTTCTGCTCCTCCGTGCGGAAGAAGATGGGATCGTAACCGAAGCCGTTGTTCCCCATCGCCGCGAACGCGATCGAACCCTGGCACTCGCCCTTCGCGGCGAACCAGTCGCCGTTCGGGAACGCGCAGACGATATACGTTTCAAAATGCGCGCGGCGGTCGGTCTCGCCCTTGAGTCCGTCCAAAATCAGCTTGCAGCGGCCGTAATCGTCCATGTCCGGCCCGCCGTAGCGCGCCGAATAGACGCCCGGTGCGCCCTTGAGCGCGTCGACGCAAAGGCCGGAATCGTCGCCGATGGCGGGAAGCCCCGTCGCCTCCATGACCGCCTTTGCCTTCAGCGCGGCGTTCTCGCCGAACGTCTTGCCGGTCTCCTCGACCTCGACATGGATGCCAAGTTCCTCCTCGGTGACGATATCGACGCCGAGGTCGCCGAGGATGGCAACCATCTCCTCTTTCTTTTTCGGATTTTGGGTAGCCAGTACGAATTTCATATCATTCTATCTCCCAAAGGTTTTGATTTTGAGGTTTCCGGATTCAAATCAGCGCGTTGACGTACTCCTTGGCGTTAAAAGGCTGCAGATCGTCGATGCCCTCGCCGAGCCCGACATACTTCACCGGCACGCCGAGCTCCTGCGCGATGGCGATGCAGATGCCGCCCTTCGCGGTCCCGTCGAGCTTGGTGAGGATAATGCCGGTCAGCCCCGTCACCTCTTTGAACACCTTCGCCTGCTGCAAGCCGTTCTGCCCCGTCGTCGCGTCGAGGACGAGCAGCGTCTCCTTTGCGGCGTCCGGCGCCTCGCGGTCGATGATCTTGCGAAGCTTCCCCAGCTCCGCCATCAGGTTCGCCTTGTTGTGCAGGCGGCCCGCCGTGTCGCACAGCACGACGTCCACGCCGCGCGCCTTTGCCGCAGCCAGCGAATCGAACAGCACCGCGCCGGGGTCCGCGCCCTCCTTGGAACGAACGATCTCGCACTTTGCGCGGTCCGCCCAAATCTCCAGCTGGTCGCCCGCCGCGGCGCGGAACGTGTCCGCCGCGCACAGCAGCACGCGCTTTTTCTCCTTCTTGCGCAGCTGGTTGGCGAGCTTGCCGATGGACGTGGTCTTGCCCACGCCGTTGACGCCGATCACGAGCACGACCGAGGGCTTCGTCGAAAGGTCGAGCTTCGTATCGCCGACATTGAGCTTTTCCTCCAGAATGTCGCGCAGCGCCTGCTTGACGCCCTCGCCGTTCTGGATCGCCTGGTCGTAGACGACCTCGCGCAGCTTTTTCACCGCGTCGGCGGCGACCGTCGCGCCGAGATCCGCCATAATGAGGCTCTCTTCCAGCGTATCGTAGAATTCGTCGTCGATCATCTCCCAGATGATCGAGTCATACCATGCTTTTTTGATCTTGGAAAAAATGTTCATGCCGCTCGTTTACTCCTTCAAGCCGAGTTCTTTTGCCATGTCGTTCATGTTGATGGTCAGCACCTTGCTCACGCCGCGCTCCTGCATCGTCACGCCGTAGAGCACGTCCGCCGCCTCCATGGTCTCGCGGCGGTGCGTGATGACGATGAACTGCGTCTTGTCCGTGATGCGGCGCATATAGTTCGCCACGCGCACGACGTTTGCCGCGTCGAGCGCCGCCTCGATCTCGTCCATGACGCAAAACGGCGTCGGATGCACCTTCAGGATCGCGAAGTACAGCGCGATGGCGACAAACGCCTTCTCGCCGCCCGAGAGCAGCGTGATGGTCTTGAGCGCCTTGCCCGGCGGCTGGACCTTGATCTCTATGCCGCAGTTGAGCAGATCGTTCTCGTCCTCCAGCTCCAGCGTCGCGTGTCCGCCGCCGAATAGCTCGAGGAACGTTTCTTCAAAGCTCTCGCGGATCAGGTTGAACTGCTCGCGGAAGATGCCCTCCATCTCGCTCGTGATGTTCTCGATGACGCCGAGCAGCTCCTCCTTCGCGCGCGAAACGTCGTCGCGCTGGCCGGTGAGGTAGGTATAGCGCCCGTTGATGCGCTCAAAATCGTCGATGGCGCCGACGTTGACGTTGCCGAGCCCTCCGATCTCGCGCTTGAGCTCGGCAATGCGGCGGTTCGCCTTGGTGATGCTCTCGAGCTCGACGCGCTGCTCCATCGCCGCGCTGTGGGAAAGCTCGTAGTTCTCCCAGAGCTTGTCGAGGATCTGTTTTTCCTCCATCGCGCCCGTCGCACGGCGCTGTTCAAGCTTCGAAACCGCGTTGCTCGCGTTGAGGACGTGGTCGTTGAGCTCCTTCATGCGCCGGTCGCTCGCGCCGCGCTCCGCCTCGATCGCCATCTTCGCCTCGCCGAGCTTCTGCAGCGCGTCCCGGTGTCCCTGCTGTTCATCGCGCAGCGCCTTGATCTTCTTTTTGCGCGTTTCGATCTCTTCCGCCGCGCGCTCGTTCGCGGCGCGGTACTGGGCGATAAGCTCCTGCTTGCCGGACTCGTCGCCGCGCATCTGCTCGCGCAGCGCCTCAAGGTCGGCAAGGGCGCGCTCCGTCGTTTCGCGCTCGGCGCGCCAGCCGGCGAGCAGGCTCTTCTTCTCGGTGATCTCGTCGCCGAGGGCGCCGGAATCCCGCATCAGCGCGCTCTGACCGGAGAGCTTCGCCTCCGCGTCCGCTCTGAGCTGCGCCGCTTCCGCGTCCTGCTTCGAGGCGAGCGCCTCTTTCTCGGTGATCGCGCGCTTGAGCTCCGCCATGCGGCGCTCGATGCTCTCTTCCTCCGCCTCCATGTCCTCCAGACGGTCGCGTGCGGCGGAGAGAAGAATATCGTAGTGGTTCTTGTCGCCCGAGAGCTTGAGGACCTTTTCCTCCGCCTCGCGCTCCTGGCTCTGCGCGACCTCCAGCTCATACTGCGCCTTCGTCAGATCGCGCTTTGCCTCGTCCGCCTCCTTTGCGGCGGCGGCGAGCTTTTCCTCCAGCCTGCCTCGCTTGCCGCTGAGCTCCTTGAGCTCGTTTGCGCGGCTCAGGATGCCGACGCTGCGGTTGAGCGAGCCGCCCGTCATCGAACCGCCGCGGTTGATGACCTGGCCGTCAAGCGTTACGATGCGGAAGCGGTTCTGGTATTTGCGCGCCATCGCGATACCGCAGTCGAGGTCGTCCACGACGACGGTGTTGCCGAGCATGCTCGCAAACACCGCGCGGTATTTTTCCTCGTACTTCACAAGCTGCGAGGCGACGCCGACAAAGCCGTATTCGCTCTCCAGTCCGTTTTCGCGGAGCTCCGCGCCGCGGATCGCGGTGAGCGGCTGGAACGTCGCGCGACCGCTGTCGCGCTGCTTCAGAAGGTTGATCGCCGCCTTGGCGTCCTCCTCGCGGTCCACGACGATGTCCTGCATCTTCGCGCCCAGCGCGATCTCGATGGCGACGGCGTACTGCTTGTCCGTGGTCATCAGGTTCGCGACCGGTCCGTGGACGCCGCGCAGCGCTTTGCTCTCGGCTGCCTGCATCACGGTCTTGACCGCCTTGCCGAAGCCCTCGTACTCCTTCTCCATATCGGAGAGCAGCTTGATGCGGGAGTCGAGGTTGCTCAGCTCCATCGTCAGGTTCACGCGCTGCTCGGACGCCTCCTGCTCACGCTTGACCCGGCCCTCCATCTTCATTGTGTGGCCCTTGATGATATTCTGGATCGCGTCCGCGTCCTCCTGCGCTTCGTCGAGCGCGCGGCGGTTCTCCGACGCGGCCTTCTTCGTTTCGGCAAGCTGCTGCTCGACCTGCTCGTGCTCTGCCTTCAGCGCCGATTTGCGCTCCTCCATCTCGTGAATGCTCGACTTTGCCGCGGAGATGTCCGCGCGGCTGTCCGCCGAAGCGGCGAGCGCCAGCGCTTCCTTCGCGCGCAGGCTCTCGACCTCGCTCGTCGCCTCGCCCATGCCGCGCGAGAGCTCCTCCGCTTTTTTCAGCAGCCCGTCCAGCGCCTGTTCCATGCGTTCCGCGTCCGCGTCGAGCTGTTCGATGCGCGAGCGCTTCTCGGCGATCTGCTCCGCCATGGAGCTCGCGCGCCCGCTCTGGTCGCGCAGCTCCTCCTCCACGCGCGCGATGCTGTCGTCGTTGTGCGTGATGTTTGTGTTGAGCACCGCGATGGCGGAATCCTGCTCGCCGATCTGCGCTTCGATCCCGGACACGGCGGCGCGCACGCGCTCCTGCTCCATGTCGTTCTCGCGGATGCGCTCGCTGAACTGCTCGGTTGAAGCGTAGAGCTCGTTGAGGTCCGCCTCCGCCTGCGCAAGCTCCTCCTTCGCGTGGGCGTAGTCGGTTTCGATCTTGATGGCGTTCGTGCGGATCGTCTCAAGCTGGTCGAGCCACAGGGAAATCTCCAGCACGCGCAGCTCGTCGCGCAGAATGAGGTACTTCTTCGCCTTCTCCGCCTGCTCGCGCAGCGGCCCGACCTGCAGCTCCAGCTCCGCGATCTTGTCGTTGACGCGCGTGAGGTTCTCCTCCGTGCGCTCCAGATCGCGCTCCGCCTTCTCCTTGCGGTGGCGGTACTTGGAAATGCCCGCCGCCTCCTCAAAGATCTCGCGGCGATCGGCGCTCTTCTGCGAAAGGATCTCGTCGATGCGGCCCTGTCCGATGATCGAATAGCCCTCGCG
>SVKM01000103.1 GCA_015068465.1 Oscillospiraceae bacterium
CCAGCGTTTTGTTCTCGTCCATTGTCATATCCTCCCCAACTTATGTATTTTGGTGGTCTCTGCCTGTTGATACGACGGACTTTGCGAGGTGGCAGCAAATCTCAAAAATTTTTTTCGATGTGCTCAAAAAACGTGCGATATCCGTCGCAGAGGTAGTTTTTGTTTCCCCACAGCCGGTCTTTCGGGCAGCCGCCGAAGCAGAGGCGGATATAGGGGCAGTCCAGACAATCCTCCGGCAGTCCGTAGGTCTTGTGCATCCCGAAGGCGCGGTTTGCCTCCATCAGCGCGCCCAGCTCCGTCTCCGTGAGGTTCCCCAGCCGGTAGGCGGGGAAAGCGTAGCGGTCGCAGGCGTACACGTCGCCGTTCGCCTCCACGCTCCCGGAGTGTCCGCAAAGCGGGTTATGGACGCAAAGGCTGGACGGAACGCCGTGCAGATTGCCGAGCGTCACGTCGATGATCTGGACGTGCTTTTTCCCCGCGTCCCGCCGCTTCCATTCGTCGAACACCGCGCACAGAAACGCGCCGCAGCCCTCGGGCGTGACGGAAAACGGCATGAGCGGGTGCTTGATCTTCTCGCCGTGGATGCCGGGCGGCGCGGCGAACATCTGGCCCTCCTCCGTCTCGTAGACCGCGGGGGCGCACTCCACCACGGGCAGAAACTGCATCCAGTCCGTCCACGAGCGCAAAAAGGCGTAGACCTCGCGCGGGCTTTCCTGATTGGCGCGGTTCACGGTCGTGAGCGTGTTGAACGCAACGCCGTGCTTTTGCAGCAGCTCCACGCCGCGCATGGTCTTATCGAAGCTCCCCTCGCCGCCGGCGGTTTTTCGATAGACGTTGTGCAGCTCCTCCGGGCCGTCGATGCTGACGCCGATGAGGAAGCCGTGCGCCTTGAAAAAGCGGCAAAGCTCGTCGGTGAGGAGCGTGGCGTTGGTTTGCAGCGTATTGACGATGTGCCGCCCCTGTCCGTACCGATCTTGGAGCCGCACGACCGTTTCGTAGAACGTAAGTCCCGCAAGCGTCGGTTCGCCGCCGTGCCACGCAAATTCCACGCGCGCGTCCTTCCCGTGCATGGCAAGGCTTTGGCGGATGTACGCTTCGAGCACCGTATCGCTCATGCGGCTCGTCCCCACGCCCAGCGCGCTTTCCTTGCCGGCGTAATAGCAGTATTCGCACCGCAGGTTGCACGCGCCGGACACGGGCTTGGCGAGCATCGCGTAGGTTCTTTGCGCGTCCGCCGTCATGCCGCGTTATTGCGCTCCTGAAGCGCCTTGAGCACCTTCATCACATGGAGGCCGTCGTCCTGCCCGATCTCCTGCGCAATCGTTTGGTTCAGCAGGTCGTTCAGCTCCATGATCAGCTCCGCGTTGGCGTCCGGGTCGGCAGCGAGGTTGACCAGCTCCTCCGGGTCGGCGCTCAAATCGAAAAGCTGCACGTCGTTGTGCGCGAAAAGCTCGCCCGGCGTCGTAGGCGTGTTGAAATCGACGGGGGCAAAGTAACGCACAAACTTGTACCGCTCCGTCACGACGCCGCGCACCATGCCGCGCGCGGTGACGTCGAAGGAGTAGGTCGTGTTGCCCTCCGCGTCGCGCCCGAATTGCAGCGCCGTCATGGACAGCATCTCAAAGCAGAACAGCGAAGCGTCCCGCACCTTTTCCGCGCTGCCGTCCAGCAGGGGCAGCAGACTGTGTCCGGGGAGGCTCGCGGTGATCTCCGCCTTTTTCTCGGCGGGGAGGTTCGCCAGATCGACCAGCGTGGGTGCGAGATCGACGTGGCTCGTCACGGCCGAGACGGTCCTGCCGCCCGCGTAATCGGGATGGACGATGATGAGCGGCACATGGACGTTGTTCTCATACAGGAAGCCGCCCTTGCCCTTCATGCCGTGGCTGCCGTGCATCTCGCCGTGGTCGGCGGTGAAGACGATCACCGTGTTGTCCATCAGCCCGCTATCCCGCAGATAGTCCAAAAGCATCATCAGATTGTCGTCCGAATCCTGGATGCAGTTGAAGTAGTAGTTCTGATAGTCCTTCCAGACGTCCTCGTCACGGATGACGCCCGCGAACAGGCCCCAATGCGCCTGGAAGATGCGCAGGGCGTCCGGCACGTCCGCCGCGCTGAAATCGAAGTTCCAACTGGCGGGAACGGGCGTGTCGTAGGTCTTTTCGTAGAGCGCGCCGTCCGGCTTGCCGGAGAGCTGCATGAACGGGCTTTGATACCCGGTAATATCGTAGTTCATGATGTCGTGGGGATTGACCATGTTGATGTTCAGGAAGAACGGCGTCCCCTCGTCGTTGAGCTGCTTCCCCGTGCCGCCGAGCCAGTCCAGCGCCTCCGACACGATCACCGGGTCGGTCTCGTTGCCCTCCTTGACGCTGCCGATGTAGTCGGTGCCGCCCCAATCGGCGTAACCGTAGCTCTCTAAGTCGGTCAGCTCCGCGCCGCCGTGCAGGATGCTCGCGTCGCCGAGGTGCCACTTGCCCTTGAGCGCGGTGTAGTAGCCCGCCTCACGCATCATGTCGCCCATCGTGGTGAGCGTGTCGTCCATCGCGCCCTGCCACGCAAAGTCGGTGTTGTCGATCATGCCGGTGTCGGGGATGTGCGTGCCCGTGAACAGCACGGAGCGCGACGACGTCGACATATTCGAGCAGGCGTAGTGCTTCTCGAAGGTCGTGCCAAGCTCCGCGAGGAGCTGCCGCGCCTTGTAGTTGGTGCCCTCCGGGTACTCGGCAAAGTAATGCTCCTGATCCACAGTGATGAGCAGGACGTTATAGTCCTTCGGCGCCTCGGGTTCGGTTTCCGCCGGCTGCTGCGGCTGCGTCGGCTCCGCCGGTTTCGCACTTTCCACGGGCTGCGTCTGTGCTGCCGGTTCCGCGGGCTCCGCCGCCGGCGCGGAGCAGCCTGCCTGTGCCGCCAGCACCGCCGCAAGCCCCATTGCCTTCCACTTCGCTCCTCGTTTCATGATCTCCCGTCCTTTCTTCTTTATATCTTTCTTTTTTATTGCTTCACAAACCGTTGCATCAGCATTTCCTTCTGCAGCCGCAGTTCTTCCTCCACATCCGTTTCCTCGTTGTACGCAAGACCCACCGCGTAGCGCGAGACGACGGCGAGCATCAGATGGAGCGTCGCGGAGAACGCTTTTTCCTCCGGCATATCCGTTTTGATCGTGCCATCCCGTTCCGCGGCGCGGTATATCCCCGCAAAACGCGCCTCCAAGCCGCGGATCATGTCCAGATACGGCTTCTTCTCCTCCTCGGAGACCGCCCCGCTCGACAGGTAGGCGTTGAAGAATTGGTTGAAGCGCAGAAGGTCCGCGTGATGGCGATAGAGGTCGAGGAAGGATTCCAGATAGAAGTCTAGCATCTCCGCCGCCGTTCGGCCCGGCTTTTCAAGCGCCGCCTCGCGCTCCGCGTTCTCCTCCGCGTATTGGCTCCACGCCCAGGTGGCGACCGCCATCACCAACTTCGGCTTCGTGCTGTAGTAGCGGTAGAGCGAAGAGATCGCGATCCTCGCGCCATCCGCCACGTCGTTCATCGTGACCCGCTCGATGGTGTTCTCGGCAAAGATGCGGAAGCCGTTTTCCAGTATCCTTTGATTCTTCGCCGCCATTTCCACGGCGTCTTTTTCCAGATTTCTGCCCATTGTTGCCCTTCATTACTAAAGTATGTAATCTACTGCTGTAGGTATTCTACTATAATGAACCTCGCTTGTCAAGGCGGAGATCCGTTCGTTAGCGGGCGCCCGCCTCGCCGTCCAATATCAAGCCGAGGACGGGCTTGCCAAAATCGACGTGCGCGTCGCGGACGAGACCGTTTGGCTGACGCAGCAGCAGCAGCTCTGCGAGCTTTATCAGGCAAGCAAATCCAATGTCAGCGAGCACATCAAGCACATCTTTGAGGAAGGCAAGCTTGAGGAAAAAGCAGTTGTTCGGAATTTCCGAACAACTGCCGCGGACGGGAAAAACTACAGTGTTTTTGGCGAAGTAAATTGTACCCCGTGTCAAGGACAAATTAAGCTGACCCATTGACAGGCGGCAGCATGTGCGGCGGATAGGCTCCTGTGGTGATATAGTCGTAGTATTCGTTGGGCGAAAGCTTTGCCAAATCCCACTGGCAGCGGTCGTTGTTATAGTATTCCATCCAATCGTCGATGGAGCGGCAGACGTCCTCAAACGTCGTCCATGTCGGGATCTCCGCTGCCAGTTCATCCTTCATATGTCCGAAGAAGCTCTCCTGCGGCGCATTGTCCCAGCAGTTTCCCCTGCGGGACATGGACTGTCGCAGGGAGCTGCTTTTTACGAGCTGGATGAACTTGATACAGGTATAGTGACAGCCCTGGTCAGAATGGATGATGGTCTTTCTGTTAAGCGAGACGCCGTGCTCTGCCACCAGCTTGTTCACGGTCTCCAGAACAAAATCCACCTCAAGCGACTCGCTGAGCACATACGAAAGCACCTGCTTGGTATAGGCGTCGAGGATGGTGGAGAGGTAACAATGTCCGCCGTTGAGCGGAATGTAGGTGATGTCGGTGAGCAGGATCGCTCTGGGACCGTGTTCCTCAAACTCCCGGTTGACGAGGTTATCTGCTATTGCCCGGACTTCAGCCAGCCGTAATACCCGGAACGGGAAACGCCGGCAATACCCTTGACAAACTGCGTCATCGCTCTCGCGCCACGGCCAGAACACGCCGGTGTATGGCTCGTACTCCAAGGGTATCTCTGTGAAAATCTTGCACAGCGGTTTGCCGTCGCGCCACGCCTCCGGCTCCTCGCCGATGGCATTGTAGATGGTGTATATCATGCGGCGTACTTCGTACACGTTCCGCACGAACAGATCGTCGCCGTATTTGTCGCTGTAGTGCTTGACGATGGGTTCGGGGAGTGCCAGAGCGGGAAAGGCATCTCAGTCGCACGTCGGCGTCGGGAGAGGGCTGCTGTTCCACCGCGCGACGTCCTTGATCTCGTACTCTGTGCCGTCATCGCAGAGGATGCGGTCGCCGATCTGTGGAACGTACTGGCTGCCGTCGGCCGGGAGCGTCACCGTGTGGGTTGCGGTCATGGCAGAGGGAGAAACTTCATAGGGTGCGCCGCTGTCGATGCGGACGGTGTTGGTGAGCGGATCGTACTCCACAGAGAAGTTCATTGCCCTGCCGACGTCGCGGAGCTTGCAATAGTTGCTCCCGCCGATGCTGTACGCCTCGATCTGCACGGGCCTACCATCCACGACGATCTCTTGGCTCGACTGCTGCGCCATCAGCGCCGCGCCCGCTGCCGGGGCCGCGATGGACGCGCCGAGGACGATGCCGCTGGCGACGAGCGCCGCTTCTTTTCCTCTGATCTTCATGGGTTTGACCTCCTTTATGATTGGTAAACCAAACATACCGAGGACACCCGCGAAAGTCGAGAACAATATCGTTGACCAAACGGAGAAAAGAATTTTTGAGTTGTAGCGACGCGTTTCTTGTGCTAAACTATCCTCATCAGATTGATGGGAGGCGGCGCAATGGATTTTAACGGCTATTTGATGAGCGGCGAGCTTGCGGTCGCCGAAATCAATCGCGGGCAGATTACCGTGCTCGACCATGCGCGCATGCCCCTGTACCTCGCCGCGCACGACGATCTGGACGGCTGGATCGAAGGCCGCGCCATCGACCGTCACAGGACGAACTCCCGTATCCTGAAAAAAGTCCTGCGGCTGACCGACAGCAGCGACGCCGCGGCGGTTTTGCGCGCGCACGCGGCGACCATCACGGACAACTACTGGCTCAAAAGCGCAGAGGAGCCGTCGCTGACCTATGACGCGATCCGCTTCTCAGAGGACACCTTCGCGGAGATCGCGCTGACGGGACGCTTTTCCAGCTACTCCAAGGAGTACAGCGACGACCAGATTCGGCGCGGCTCCCCGGAGCTGACGAATATCGGAAGCTATGAAAAGTGCTGGCGCATCATTGACGGGAGCTGGTGGCTCTTTAAGAATGAGAGCGCGGAGGAACGGTTTTCGGAGCTTTTCATTTCGGCGCTCGGGACGCGGCTCGGCTTCTCGATGGCGGAATACCTGCCGGACGGCAAGTATGTGAAGACCCGCGATTTTACGGAGGGGCGCTACAACTTTGAACCCGCCAGGGCCATTGTGGGCGAAGAGGAGGACTATGCGTTCAACTATGACCGCCTGAACGCGCTGGATCCGTCCCTCGGAAAGCAGTATTTGGATATCCTGTTCATGGACGGGCTTTGTTACAACATGGACCGCCACACGGAGAACTACGGTATCCTGCGTGAGCGCGACACGGGAAAGCTTGTTTGCATGGCGCCGAACTTCGACAACAACATCGCGCTCATTTCGCGCGGCTACGGCAGCGACCCGAGCCATACAAACACGCTGCTCATCACCATGTTTGAGGATTTGCTGAAGCAAAAAGGCATTTTCTATCAGATGCCGGAGCTGGATCAAACCACGCTTGACGATCTGATCCGTTCCACGCTCCCCGATGAGAAGATCGACAGAGACTACGTCGCGGAGATGCTCCGCAGCCGCTGGCAGATCATGGAGCAGCATCAGCCGGAGCGGCGCGGCATGGAACAGCAGATGCTGTGATTTGATTTCAGGCGGGAGACGGCGCGCAGCCGTCTCCCGTTGTTCGCTTATTCGGTGTTCTCCCTGATCCACGCGATGAGTTCCTCTTTTGGCACAAGGATGCGGTTCCCGATGTGCAGAGTAGGGAAGCCCTCGCTTTTGACCAACTCATACGCGCCCGCCCTGCTGATGCCGAGCGCCTCCGTCAGATCGGGGACGGATAGCATCAGCGGCAGGTCGTAGTTTTTTTGACTTTGATAAAAATAACTTGACAAGCTACTCCACAGGTGGTAAGATATATATGAACCGATATATTTTGCTAAAATACTATATGCAAAGGAGAACAAAAAACTATGGCGGATGAGTTACGGCTGGAGAGAAACGTGATAAGTTACCACGAAAGGAGGAACCAAAATGTCATTAAGAGGAGATGACCGAATCGTCATTGATGATGGCGGTAGCGGCTCGAAAAGCGGCGCAAGCAAGACAAACACGGCAAACTGGAAAACCAAAAGCGAACCGAAAACAGTATCAAAACCAACGACGCAGCCTGCGCCGACGAAAAGCTACAATTTGCCGGCACCTGCACCGCTACAAGAAAAAGCGGCTTTTGAAACAAAGCAGAATCCGGAGGCGAAGAGCAAGCCCGCAACGGCAAACCAACCGTTTCGCAACCCGCTGGCGCTCGGCGGGCCGAATCCGAGCGCGACCATGCAGCGGCTGAACCGAATCACGGCGGCGGTGGAGCAGACGCGGGCGGAGCTTGTCGCGGCAAAGCGCGGCGAGCGGCAGACAAGCTACAGACCGCACGGCGACAACAACGCATACCATAAGGCGAAGCGCGGCGTAACGACGGCAAGAAACCGAGTCGAGGCGCTGAACAAAGAAATCGAGAATATCACAGGCGTCAGCGGGAGCGAGCGCATCGGACTGACGTTTGGCGGGGTGCTGACAGGAATGGGCGCATCCTACGTCGGCGCGGGCGGAACACTTCTAAAGGGAGCGGATTCGGGGATTCGTTTGGTGACGGACGCGGATATCATGTCAAACCGGGGGCAAGTTGCCGCACAGCAATACAACGCGCGGCAGACGAGCTACCGCCCGCACGGCGACAACAGCGATCATCATGCGGCACGCGCGGAAACACGTCGGCTTCAAAAAGAACTGTCGGATCTGGTCACGGCGAAGGAAGCGGAGGCGCTTGCGGCGGAGGACAAAAGCGCGCTTTTGCAAGCGGCGGTGTCGCTCGACGCGGAGTACGAGCGTCTGCGGCGGCAGAGTGAGCAGGACATTGCCCGCGCAAAGCTTGGCAGACCCGCTGCGGAGCGTTTTCTGATCGACACGGCGGTCACGGGTACGCAGGTTGCGGCAGATGCGGCCGCAAACGCAGTCGTGCCGGGGTCGAGCCTTGCGCTCAAAGGCGTGCGCTCGTTCGGCGACGCCTCGCAGGAGGCGCGGCGCAACGGCGCAACGGTCGGACAGCAGCTTGCATATGGCGGTGCAGTCGCGGGACTTGAAATGGGAACCGAAAAATATATTGATGGTTTTGCCGGCACTTATGGAAAGGGAGTGAGAGACAGCCAAGCAGAGCACTTACTTTCAGATTTTATTTCGGATATAAGCCCTAAGACAGCATCCCGCCTCGTTGATATATTCGGCGAAGCTGCAAAACCTGTTGTCAATTATGGACTTGAAACGCCCCTAATGAGCATCTATAATGGTAATGGCTTGCTGGACAACTATAGTATGGACGGCTTCTCTGATGCTTTGCGTGATGTGGCAATACAAGGCATAACAAGCGGAGTGGTCGACGCTTGGAGTGATGCGCAGAATTGGGCACTGAATAAAGCGTATGATACCGCTATGTCGCCCAAGACGCAAGCGGAGCTGCGGAGAAGCTATGCCGGTTCTTCTGTACAGCCGAGCGCGGAAAGCTATATAACGCTGATAAAAATGCTGTACAATAAAAAAGGTGACGGGCATAGATGGTAGTATAGGATTGTGCGTAAGGGAGAGCCGCAATGCGAAAAAAGTATTTCGTTGTTGATTGCAAAACCGATGAAATTGTTACGTCGATAAAAATTGGTGCTGGTGGGCAGGCTGTGTATGACGATCCGCCGGAGCTTCGCAAGGGATCCAGACTGCTTATGATTGGACTTGACTGCGATATTGCAATGCTCGTATTTGCACTTATGGGATATTTTATTCGACCGTTGTTTCATGTGCTAATGCCATTGGCAAGCATTACGGCTGCTTTTGGATTTATACTAACTTATGTTGGTTTGTGGCTGGAGAGAAGCGCCAAAAAATCCGATGAAGGTAATCAGAACAAGAAACGCCACCTATACAACGGATACACGCCGTCGGTTGGCCCGTGGAAAGACCCCTATGGTCTCGCGCAAGGCGACACAAACAACATCCCCGGCAAGAAAACCTACTACATCGTGGACAGCGAAACGAACGCCATCGTGGACGTCAAGCGCCTCGGCAAGTGGGGGCAGCGCTACGTCGAATGGCGCGGAAGGCGGCAAAAGGGCGG
>SVKM01000104.1 GCA_015068465.1 Oscillospiraceae bacterium
CGACCTTGATGACCGCGACGCCGCCGGCGAGCTTGGCAAGGCGCTCCTGGAGCTTTTCCTTGTCGTAGTCGGAGGTGGTCAGCCCGATCTGGTTGCGGATCTGCGCGACGCGGTCGGCGAGCTTCTGCTTGTCGCCCTTGCCGCCGACGATGGTGGTGTTCTCCTTGGTGACCTTGATCTGGTTGGCGCGGCCGAGCATGGACATGTCGGCGCTCTTGAGATCGAGGCCGAGCTCCTCGGAGATGACCTGGCCGCCGGTAAGGATGGCGATATCCTGGAGCATCTCCTTGCGGCGATCGCCGAAGCCGGGCGCCTTGACGCACACGACATTGAGCGTGCCGCGCAGACGGTTGACGATCAGGGTGCTCAGCGCCTCGCCCTCGACGTCCTCGGCGATGATGACGAGCTTCTTGCCGCTCTGGGCGAGGGGCTCGAGGATCGGGAGGATGTCCGCGATGACGGAGATCTTCTTATCGGTGATGAGGAGGTAGGCGTCGTCCACGACAGCCTCCATCTTCTCGGCGTCGGTGACCATGTAGGGCGTGATGTAGCCGCGGTCGAACTGCATGCCCTCGACGACCTCGCTGTAGGTCTCGGCGGTCTTGCCTTCCTCGATGGTGATGACGCCGTCGGCGGAGACCTTCTCCATCGCCTCGGCAATGAGCTTGCCGATAAACTCGTCGCCCGAAGAAACGGTGCCGACGCGCGCGATGTCCTCGGTGCCCTTGACCTTCTGGCTGTTCGTCTTGATCTCGGAAACGGCGGTCTCAACGGCCTTCGCCATGCCCTTCTTCATCACGATGGGGTTGGCGCCGGCGGCGAGGTTCTTCAGCCCCTCGCGGACCATCGCCTGCGCGAGCAGCGTGGCGGTGGTGGTGCCGTCGCCCGCGACGTCGTTGGTCTTGGTGGAAACCTCGCGCACGAGCTGCGCGCCCATGTTCTCAAACGGGTCGTCCAGCTCGATCTCCTTGGCGATGGTCACGCCGTCGTTGGTGATCAGCGGCGCGCCGAACTTCTTGTCGAGCACGACGTTGCGGCCCTTGGGGCCAAGGGTGACCTTAACGGTATCGGCGAGGGTATTGACGCCGGTTTCGAGCGCCTTGCGCGCCTCCTCGCCGGACTTGATGAGCTTAGCCATGATAGATGTGCCTCCTTCGATTATTCAACAATGGCGAGGATGTCGGACTGACGCACGATGTTGTACTCGACGTCGTCGATCTTGACCTCGGTGCCGGAATACTTGCTGGTGATGACCTTGTCGCCGGGTTTGACGGTCATGACGACGTCGTGGCCGTCGACCATGCCGCCGGGGCCGACGGAGATGACCTCCGCGACGGAGGGCTTCTCCTGCGCCTTGGCAGTGAGGATGATGCCGCCCTTGGTGGTCTCTTCGGCCTCAATGAGCTTGAGCACGACGCGGTCGGCAAGCGGGGTGAGTTTCATGGGTATTGCCTCCTTATATGCTGAATTTTGAAAAAACATGTTTCGTGGTTAGCACTCTTTTAACCCGAGTGCTAACCGACGTTGTTATATTAGCGCAGACCTTGCGCAAATGCAAGAGGAAATTTGCAATTTTTTTGTATTTTACCAAAAGTTCACATTTGGGCAAAAAAGTCCGCGGGAAACGGGCGGCTTGCCCGTCCCCCGCGGGTCACGGCGGAGATTCACTTTTTTGTCCGCAGCTCGCGGCAGGCGACGACGAAGCTGATGCCCGCGGCGATCGCGAGCGCGTAGAGGAGCGTCGTGGTGCCGTAGGCGCGCGCGGCAAGCATCTCGCCGCGGACGGCGCTGCTCATGGCGTAGTAGAGCGAGCCGCCGGGCACCAGCGGCAGGACCGAGGGAGTGACGAACAGCGTCGCGGGCGTTTTCAAAAGCCGCGCCATCGCCTCGGAGTAGAGCACCGCGAGCGCCGAGGCGATCAGACAGGGCAGAAATTCCGTCCCGATCCACGCCTTTGCCGCGAGAAAGGTCCCCCACGAGAGCACGCCGCCGAGCGCGGCGGGCAGAAGATAGCGCCGGTGCAGCCCGAAGACGAGCGCAAAGCCGAACGAGCCGATGCAGGCGGCGAGAAGCTGAACGATCGTGTCTTTCATCCCGCTTCCCTCCTCAATGCAGCGCGTTGACGATCGTCAGCGCGACCATGAAGCCGCCGGCGAGCGCCGCCGCCCAGATCAGGCTCTCGGCAAGGCGCACGACGCCCGAGATCGTGTCCCCCACCAGCATATTGCGGATGGCGTTGGTCATCGCGAGCCCGGGAATGAGCAGCATGATGTCGCCGATGATGATCTTGTCCATGTGCAGCGCCGGGAACACGGCGGTACACAGCCCCACGCCGAGTCCCGTGAGCAGCGAGATAACGAGGTTGGACGCGACGGTGTTGACGCGCGTGCGCCCCAGATAAAGCTGGAGCTGACAGATAACGACCGCGAAAAACGCCGCCGCCAGCGCGTCGCAGAGCGTGCCGCCGAAAAACACGGCGTAGCTGCCGCCGCCGATGACGCTGCCGGCGAGAATGACGCCGAAGGGCTTGTGCCCCGCGGCGATGGCGTCGAGCTGCGCGCGCAGCTCGGCGACCGGCATGGGCTCGGCGCAGCAGCGGCGGCTGATCGTATTGAGCTTGTCCACGCGGTAGAAATCCGTCTGGGCGCTTGAGCGGACGCGGCGCGTTTCGGTCATCGCCTCGGCGTCGGGAAACTCCATCGTGACGCTGATGAGCGAGGTGATGACGAACACGTCCACGCGCCCGGCGCCGTAGGTCGCGCCCATGCGCGAGAGCGTGTCCTCCACGCGCCCGATCTCCGCGCCGGCGTCGAGCAGCAGCTCGCCCATGTCGAGCATGCAGTTCATCAGCCGGATCTGGTCTTCTCTGGTAATATCCATTCGTTACGTTCCTTCGTAGAGGTTTTCCCATTTCCGCGTCTCAAAGAAGCGGTCCACCGAGGCAAGGATGTCCCCCTTGCTCATGGATTTGAGGAGATACCCCTCGGGCTTGAGGCGCATCACGCTCACAACGCTCTCGCGGTCATTCTTGCCCGTGAGGAAGATGACCGGGATCTTCGCGGAGTTCGGCTCGCTGCGGATCATCTCCAGCACCTGCGGCCCCGGCGTGACGGGCATGTCGTAGTCGAGCAATATGAGGTCGGGCGTGTGCGCGGCGATGTAGGTGATCGCCTGCATGCCCGAGCGCGTCGCGGTGACGCGGTACTTGGGCGCGAGCCAGCTCTGCATGGTCTGCAAAAACATGATGTCGTCGTCGACGAGCAGGATGTGGCGCTCCTTCTTGCGCGCCTCGCCCGTGCGGATGAGCGAGTGGATCGCGGCGGAGAGCCCCTTGACGTCGATGGGGCGCGGGAACTCGTGCGCGATCATGTTCTTGGGGATGATCTCCTCGATCTCCGCGAGTTCCTTTTCATAGCCCACGACGCACAGCGGCTTTTCGTCGCTGAAGCAGAGGTCCTTCAAATAGACCAGAAGCTCCGGCGAATCGTAGACAAAATCGCCCGCGAAGAGCAGTACCACGTCCACGCCGTCCTTCTCCGGCTCGATCTTCTCGATCTCCGGCTCGACGCGGAGCGTTTCGATCTCCATGCCCTTGAGATTCGTGACCAGCGTATTGGTCATCATCGCCGCGCCGTGATTGATCAGCAAAACCTTTCCCGCCATCGCCATATCCTCCCGTTACGTGTTTTCCGTTTCCAACAATAACATATTGACCCGCTCCCAGTCAAATTCCCCGACCGCGCGGCGCAGCGCCTCCACGCGCCCGCGCTCCGCGTCCGGCATGCGGTGGCCCGAGAGGCTGTCCAGAACGAACTTTGCGTTGTCCGCGTCGAGGTTCGCCGCAAGCTCGCGCAGGCTGTCGTAGGCGTCGCGCAGCTCGTCGTCGGAAATGGGCGGGAGCGTTTCGTCCGCCGCCGTTTCCTCCGGGGCGCACAGCGGCGCGAGCGCCTCGCCCAGCGCGCGGAAGCGCGGCAGAAGCGTGTCCAGCCCGTCAAAGAGCGTCTTCGCGTCGCCCGCTTTGCCCGCGAGCTCCAGCTTCTCCGCGAGCGCGCCGAGATCCTCCGCGCCGATCGTGCGGGACATGCTCTTGAGCGCGTGGACCTTGACCGTCGCGTTCGATGCGTCGTTCGCCGCGCGGAAGCGCTCCAGCTCGTCCGCGCCCGCCGCAGCGTTCTTCGCAAAGATCGTCAGGGTATTCAAATAGGTATCCGCCGTGCCGCAGTGGCGCAGGCCCATATCAAGGTCGATCCCGTCGATTTCTCCGAGCCAGTCCGGCAGCTCGGCGTCCGGCTCGTCCGGCTCGCCCGTTTCGTCAATGCCGGGCCGCGGGGCGGCGCCCGCCTCCTCCGTGAGCGTCCAGAGCCGGTCGCTGCCCTTCCAGACGCGGATGTCCGCGCTCCGCTCGGTCATCACATAGTCCTTGTCCTCGTCGATCATCGCGAGCAGCACCTTCGCGATCTCCGGGTCGAACTGCTCGCCCGCGCAGCGTTCGATCTCCGCGCGCATCGCCGCTTGCTCCTTGGGCTTGGAATACGTGCGCGTCGAGGTCATCGCGTCGTAGCAGTCGGCGAGGCAGATGATGCGCGCCGCCTCGGGAATGTCCGTTCCCGCAAGCCCGTCCGGGTAGCCCTTGCCGTTGTACTTTTCATGGTGCGAGCGCGCGCCGTCGGAAAGCTCCGGCATCTCGGTAATGAGGCGCAATATCTCGCTGCCGACGACCGTATGGCGCTTGATCTTTTCGAATTCCTCGTCCGTCAGGCGCGATTTTTTGTTGATGATCTCCTCCGGCACGCCGATCTTGCCGATGTCGTGCAGCAGGCCCATCTCATAGATGTGCTCCTGCTCGACCGGCGATTTGCCCATGCGCCGCGCGATCTCGGCGGAATACGCCGCGACGCGCTCGGAGTGGCCGTTCGTGTAGTGGTCCTTGGCGTCGACCGCCTTTGAAAGCGCGAGCATCATCTCGCGCGTCAGGTGCTCCGCGCGCAGCGTCTGGTGGCGCACCTCGCCGCGCAGGTCCCGCTGCAGCCGGTCAAGCGCGATGATGCGCGCGGTGCGCCGCAGCAGCACCTCTGGAACAAACGGTTTTCGCACGAAGTCCGCCGCGCCGCCGCGGAAGCCCTCGATCTCCGCCTGTTCGTCGCTCGCGCCGGTGAGGAACACGACCGGCGTTTCGCTTGTTTCCGGCGCTTCGCGCAGCGTGCGCAGCACGTCGAAGCCGCTCATGTCGCCGAGGTTGATGTCAAGCAGAATGAGGTCGGGGCGCAGCTCCGCCGCGCGCTTGGGCGTTTCCGCGCCGGTATGGCATGCCTCCACGCGGAAGCTCTTGCCGAGGATGTCGCCCGCAAGCGAGCAGATCACGGGATCGTCGTCCGCGATGAGCACGGTCGGCGTGCCGGTGAACTCTGCCGGCGCGGGCGCGGCGGCCTTTTCCGGCTTTTGCACCTTCTCCTTCGGCAGATACTTGAGCAGCAGCTTTTCCAGCTTCGCGCCGTCCACGGGCTTTGCGAGGTAGTCCGAAAAGCCCGCCTCCAGATACATCTCCCGCGCGCCGGAGATCGCGTTCGCGGTCAGGGCGACGC
Source organism: Oscillospiraceae bacterium (assembly GCA_015068465.1). Classification (GTDB taxonomy): domain Bacteria; phylum Bacillota; class Clostridia; order Oscillospirales; family Oscillospiraceae; genus Hominicoprocola. The sequence goes on from SVKM01000104.1 coordinate 5,583, forward strand.
ACGGCTTTTCCGCGAGCCCCGGCAGCTTTTTGAGCTCACGGAGCGTTTCGATGCCGTCCATGTCCGGCATCATGTGGTCGATGAAAAAGGCGTCGAACGGCTCCCGCGCCGCCAGACGGAGCGCTTCCTTCCCCGATTCCGCCGTCACGACCTGCACGCGCGTTTTCTTCAGAAGCCCCCGGATGACCGCGAGGTTGACCGGCGTGTCGTCCACGACCAGGATGCGCGCCTCCGGCGCGTGGAACAGCTCGCGGTAAGCGTTCCGCGCCGCGCCCGCGGCATAGCGTCCCGCAAAGCTGCCGATCGGCTCCCGGCTGACGACCGGCTGCTCGACGGCGAACGAGAACGTCGAGCCCTCGCCGTAGACGCTCTCGACGTCGAGCTTGCTGTCCATCAGCGCGAGCAGCTGCTTGGTGATGCTCATGCCGAGGCCCGTGCCCTCGATGGCGCGGTTGCGCTTTTCCTCGATGCGCTCGAACGGCGAGAACAGCCGCGCCATGTCCTCCGGCTTCATGCCGATGCCCGTGTCCGTGACCGAGAGCTTCAGCAAAATCCTGTCTTCGTTGATTTTTTCATAGCCGACGCGCAGCGTCACCGAGCCCTTTTCGGTGTACTTCACCGCGTTCGTGAGCACGTTGAGCGCGCACTGGCGGATGCGGAGCTCGTCGCCCGTGAGCAGGTGCGGGATATTCTCGTCGACCTCCACGACAAAGCGCAGCCCCTTGTCCTCCGCGCGCTGGCGCGTCATGTTGACAAGGTCGTTGACCAGCGAGCTGAGGTCGTACTGCGCGGGAATGATCTCCATTTTGCCCTCCTCGATCTTGGAGAAATCGAGGATGTCGTTGATGATGGAAAGGAGCGTCTTGCCCGCGTTCTGAATGTCGCCGGCGTAGGATACGATCTGGTCCTCGCCGCTCTCGCGCAATATCATCTCGTCCATGCCGAGGATCGCGTTGATGGGCGTGCGGATCTCGTGCGACATGCTCGCGAGGAAGGTGGATTTCGCCGCGTTCGCGCGCTGCGCCTCCCGCGCGTAGTGTATGATGTCGCCGCTCATCGCCTGCATGAATTTGAGCGTGCGCTCCGCCAGCGGACGCACACCGCCCGTGTTGGCACGAACCAGCTCGCAGGTCGTCGCGTCCGGCAAAATTTCGCGCTTCTCGCCCTCGCGGAAGCCGACGGCGACGAGCGCGCTGTTCAAAAGCTCGCCGCGCCCGTGATGATAGTAGATCTCGCCCGCGGCGCTGCAATGGAGCATCTCCGGCACGATGCGGCGGAAGCACTCGAGCTCCAGATCCGCGTCGCCGAGCAGCATGATCGAACGGTTGCCGCACACAAAAAGCTCGATCGCCTGCGGCGCGAAGTCCAGCATTTCGTGGCTCCGCTGCTCCGTGTTGGCGATCAGGTCGTCGCGCACCGAGAAGGAAAAATACACCGATTCGCCGGGCTGGATGGAGCCCACAAAGACCAGATCGCCCTCGTCGGTACAGGTGAACGGCGTTCTGCCGAGCGGCAGGCCGTTTCGCTGGACGACGAGCGGAAACTCGCAGCAGTTGACGGTCAGATACTCGTCGAACCGGATGCCCAGATACTTGCGGTAGATTTTCTCCGGCGCGACGCCGTCGATCATGGAGATGGTCGTATCGCCCACGGGGAACTCGTGCGCCGACGGGGTGATCGCCATCGCCTTGCCGATCGGCTTCCAGCCGAAAATGTAATCCGCCTCAACGTGCATCTCCCCGCCCGTGAAGAGCAGCATCGCCAGGCCGCGTGTATACGCGCGCTGCCCGTCGAAGATGTACGGCTCCGCGGCTCGCTCCGCGATGTAGTACACGTCCGCCATCGTGCCGAAAAAGGGAATGTCCTCGAATCCGGCGGTCAGGCGCTCGAGCAGGGCGGACACATGCCTCGGAAAGCCTGCGAGCATCACGCATACGCCCTTTACGTGCGGCGTGGACGCAATCTCTCCGCGCATCGCGCGGAGAATGTCCTCTGAGGCGGTTCCGTCCGACTCATAGCAGACAAGGCGCACCTGCGAGCGCTCGAAAAAGAGAAAACCCAGACGCAGCACGGGGGTTTCGTCAAATACGGGCATATCGACGCCGGCGCGCGGCGGCTTTGCCATATATACCGTCATGCCGGTGACGACAAGCTTCGGAAACGCCTCGCGGATCGGGCGGATCAGCTCCGCCGTCTCCTCGTAGGAAAAGCCGAACACATAGACCTTCAGCAGCGCGCTTTCGGCGGCGGCAGCCTCCGGAATACGGCGCAGCGTCTCAACGACGCGCTCGGCGCCGCTTTGCGTCGTGATTTCAAACGTTTTTTGCAGCATGGGTACGATCGCCTTTCCGCACAGACGCGGCCGTGCCGCGCCCCGCTGTTATCTGCCCCGAAACCTTACCGTTATCCGCTCAATTATACCATAATTGCAGGGGAGACGCAAGCGCGCGATACGCTCTCCGTTTTCCCGCGCAGGAATTCCGCTTCCTGCTCCACGGTCATATCGCCCTCGCCCGGACAGGTCAGCAGAAAGTCTGTCTGGGCGTGCGTGAGGTTGAAGATGTCCGGCAGCGCCTGCCCATCTTTTTCCGTGCCGTTGCGCAGCACGCATTCCCTGCCGTCCTTGAGCGTCACGGTCTTCCGATATTGCATCGCGCGTCACCCCTTTTGATCGTCGCTTTTCTTTTTCACGAGCTCCGTGAAGATCGCGTCCCTGTCGAACCGCCCCTCGGCAAGACCCGGGACCTCCTTGTACGCCTTGCACACGGCGAGACTCACCTCGGTCAAAACCGCGTACATCTCCTCGTCCGTATACGGGCAGTCGTCGGTCACGATCAGCGTCGCAAAGCTGAACACCACGAGCCACAGGTCGCGGAAATAGCAGTCCGCCGTCTTTGCATCCATGTTGTAAATGCGCATGACCGAGGCGCGCGTCAGGTCCTGGGAAAAGCGCAGCGCGTCCATCGCGCCGCCGCCGGTTTCTCCGGGCTTTGTGAGGAACAGCAGCTTGTACAGCTCCGGCTCCTCGCGGGCGAAGCGGATGTACGCCTGCCCGACGCCGTAAAACGGGACCGGCCCGGCAAGCCCGCGCTCCAGATACGCGCGGTACAGCTCCTTCGCCGCGGCGCGGACCTCGGCCCTGAGCTGCTCCATGGTGTCGAAATATGTGAAGATCGGGCGCGTGGACACGCCCAGCTCCGCCGCGATCTCGCGCGCCGTAAGCCCGTCCGCGCCCCGCGCGCGCGTCACGCGCATTGCCGCGTCCACGATCTCCTGCCTGGTAAACTTGACCTTCGGAGGCATATCCACCGCCCTTTCACGCATGCAACAATTGATATGCAACAACTGTTATTATACCAGTCTCGTGCGCTTTGTCAAGCCGCGCGGCGGCCGAGTATGTGTCAAGCGCACGTTGGCAAGAATTCCATTCGCTTGAGGATCTTGTTTGTACTCAGTATTCCCGCTCCCGT
>SVKM01000105.1 GCA_015068465.1 Oscillospiraceae bacterium
GTCGACGACCTTTCGCTCACGGCGGCGCAGGCGGACGACATTCTGCGCTTCACCGCCATCCGCGGCACGAACGACGAGGTGCTCGCCGCGCTGGACGGCTACCGCGGCAAAAACGAGCTCTTCGACGAGGGGCTTTCCGAGCTGACGACGGTGGCGAAGTACCTCGGCGGCTTCGGCGTGCCGCAGGAGAATTTTGCGGTCGACCTCACGATCGCGCGCGGCCTCGACTACTACACGGGCACCGTGTACGAAACCGCGCTGCTCGACCACCCGGAGATTGGCTCGGTCTGCTCCGGCGGGCGCTACGACAACCTCGCCGAGTACTACACCGACCGCCAGCTCCCCGGCGTCGGCATTTCGATCGGCCTGACGCGGCTTTTCTACGTCCTCGGCGAGCAGGGCATGCTCAACGCCGACGCGCCCACCGCCCCCGCCGACGCGCTGATCCTCCCGATGACCGACGACTTGACCGCCGCCGTCGCGCTCGCGACCGCGCTGCGCGTGCGCGGCATCCGCACGCAGCTCTACACCGAGGCGAAGAAGTTCAAGGCGAAGATGAACTACGCCGACAAGCTCGGCGTGCCGTTCGTGCTGTTCCTCGGCGAGGACGAGATCAGCGCCGGCGTCGTGACGTGCAAGGACATGAAAAGCGGCGAGCAGGAAAAGCTCACCGCCGACGACGCCGCCGCGCGCATCGCGGCATTTGTCGAGGCGCAGCGCGCCGCCGCGCCCATCGTCGAGAAGTGAGTCGATACGCATGAAAAAAGCCCGTTCCGAAAAAATCGGAACGGGCTTTTTTGTATCCGGCTGTTCAGCCCTCCTGATCCTCGCCGCGCTTCCCGGCGCAGCGCTCGAGCGCGGTCTTGTATCCGCCCGCGCCGTAGTTCATGCAGCGGTTGACGCGCGTGATCGTCGTGGAGGACGCGCCGATCCCCTTGGAGATCTGCGTAAAGGTCTTGCCGGCAAACAGCTCCTCGGCGACCTGATAGCGCTGCGACATCGCGAGGATCTCGCTGTAGGTGCAAAGGTCGTCGAAAAACCGATAGCACTCCTCGACCGATTCGAGCGACAATATCGCCTCGAACAGGTGGTCGGTCTCTCTGGATTTCATCTTGCTGTCGTACATGGCTGCCTCCTCCGGGACACATATGATTTCATTTATTTATTATAATACGCCGCGCCGCGCTTTTCAACGGCTTTTTCTTTTTTTAAGTTTTGGCGGGAAAAACATTAAATGCGAAAGCGCCGGCGCGAAAAAATGATGCGGAACGTATTTACGCGCCGCCGCGCGCGCGTTATAATATCCCTGTTGAAAAACCAGAGGGTTTCCAAATACCGACTTTACAATTTCAAGGAGGACTTCCGCCATGGCAAAGCTCGTTGAATGCATCCCCAACTTCAGCTGCAGCAAGGAAAAGGACGAGGCGACCTACAACGCGCTCGTCGAGGCCGCGAACAGCGTCCCCGGCTGCACGCTCTTCGACGCCCAGACCGACGGCAACCACAACCGCTGCGTCTTCACCCTCGTCGGCTCCCCCGAGGCGATCGAGGAGGTCACCTTCCGCCTCACGAAGGTCGCCACCGAGCGCATCGACATGCGCAAGCACAAGGGCGAGCACAAGCGCATGGGCGCGACCGACGTCATCCCGTTCGTGCCGCAGATGGACGTGACCGTCGAGGAGTGCGTCGAGATGTCCAAGCGCGTCGCGCAGCGCATCTGGGACGAGCTGAAGGTCCCCTCCTTCCTGTATGAGGACAGCGCGACCCGCCCCGAGCGCCGCAACCTCGCCACCTGCCGCAAGGGCGAGTTCGAGGGCATGCCCGAAAAGCTGCTCGAGCCGGACTGGGCGCCCGACTACGGCGAGCGCAAGATCCACCCGACCGCCGGCATCACCGCCATCGGCGCGCGCATGCCGCTCATCGCGTTCAACTGCAACCTCGCGACCTCCGACGTCGAGATCGCCAAGAAGATCGCCAAGGTCATCCGCGGCTCGTCCGGCGGCTTCCGCAGCTGCAAGGCGATGGGCTTCATGCTTGAGGACCGCGGCATCGCGCAGGTGTCGATGAACATGGTCAACTACGAGGACACCCCGCTCTACGTCGTCTATGAGATGATCAAGAGCCTCGCCGAGCGCTACGGCACCACCGTCATCGAAAGCGAGATCGTCGGCCTCACGCCCGCCAAGGCGATGATCGACTGCGCCGAGTTCTACCTCAAGGCGAAGGATTTCGACTGCAAGAAGCAGGTCATGGAATACCACCTCATCGACATGAACCAGTAAGGGGGACGCACCATGAAGCTCGCTGATATGACCGTTACCCAGTTCGTCGATACCGTCGCCTCCGACGCGCCCGCGCCCGGCGGCGGCTCCGTCGCGGCGCTCGCCGGCTCCATCGGCGCGGCGCTGACCGCGATGGTCGCAAACCTCACGCAGGGCCGCAAGAAGTACGCGGACTACGCCGAATACGCCGCCGAGGTCGAGAAGAAGGGCAACGGCCTCAAGGCCCGCCTGCTCGACGTCATGGACCGCGACACCGAGGCGTTCAACGTCGTTTCCGACGCGTTCTCGATGCCCAAGGACACCGACGAGCAGAAAGCGGCGCGCTCCGCCGCCATTCAGGAGGGGCTCAAGGGCTGCACCAAGACCCCGATGGAGATGATGGAGCTGTGCGCCGACGCGATCGCGCTCGCCGCGTCGCTTCAGGAGCGCGGGTTCAACGACACCTCCGCCAGCGACCTCGGCGTGGCGTTCCTCACGCTCAAGTCCGGCATCCAGGGCGCGTGGCTGAACGTGCTGATCAACATCGGCTCGCTCAAGGATCGCGCGTTTGCCGAGGACTGCCGCAAGAAAGGCGAGGCGCTGCTCGAGCGCGCGCTGCCGCTCGCCGACGCGGGCTTCGCCAAGATCGTCACGATGATCGAGGGCGAGTAATGGCTGTTTTGACCACTCTCACGAGCGCCGACTACGTCACGACGCAGTGGTCCGGCGGCGTAACGACCCAGCTTGCCATCGCGCCGAAGGGCGCGGTGTACGCGGACCGCAGCTTTCTCTGGCGCGTGAGCAGCGCAACCGTGGAGCTCGACGAATCGGACTTCACGGCGCTGCCCGACTACGACCGCCTCATCTCCACCGTGCGCGGGGACATGACCCTCTCGCACAACGGCGGCGCGGAGCTGACCCTCCGTCCCGGCGACGTGCACGCGTTCGACGGCGGCGACGCGACCCATTCCAAGGGCCGCTGCACGGACTTCAACCTCATGCTCCGCAAGGGCAAGGCAGCGGGCAACATGTGCGTGCTGCGCGCGGACAAAACGTGCGACGCGCGCCTCGCGTGCGAGCCGGGCGTCGTGACGCTGCTCTACTGCGTTTCCGGCGCATGCACGGTGCGCTGCGGCGCGCAGGAGGCCGCCCTCACGGCGGGCGGATCGGCGCTTGTCGAGGAAAACGAAGGCGGTGAGCCGGTGAAGCTCTCCGCCGCCGAAGAAGCCATCGTTTACGCCGCGCAGGTGTGGTGATCCGTCCTTCAGCCGGCAAACAGCAGTACCGATAAACAGCAGAAAAAGAGCGCTCCCAAACGGAGCGATCTTTATTATGTTAACTAAATATTATGTCAACTATCAAGACGGGTCAGACATCCGTTCTCGATCAGATACGCCTCTCCGCGCAGCTCTTCCTTCCCGTCGCGGATGAAAAGATAACTGCCGTCCGGAAGCGCGTAAAACTTCCGCCCCACGCTGTCGGGATAGGTGATGTCCTCAAAAACCCGCAGCCCGTCCAAAACCTCGTTTCGCGTCGACTGATAGTGCGGCAGGAGCATCTTGTCCGTCAGCCCCAGTCCCGGAAGAAAGCGCTCATAATCGGGGTCGACCGCCTCGCCGGGTTCCTCGGGCTGCGCGTAAACGACGTCCGCGCTGTTCATCGACCCCGCGCTGATGCCCAGCACCACGCCCTTGTAGTCCCGCATGAGCCCGCGAAGATCGATCTCGCGGAAAAAGCGGTTCTGCGTGGGCGTGTGCCCGCCGCCGAGAACGATGAGATCCGCACCCTTCACCAGCGCCGCCGCATCGGGGGCGTTCACGCCGTCCAGCACGGTAAACGACCGAAAGGACGAGCCCGCCGCCTCAAAAATACGACGCATCTCATTGGCAAAGCCCATCGTCCGCTCATGGTTGACAGGGTCGGAGCAGACGAACAGCGCCGCGCAATCTGCCGGCAGGCTGTCTTTCAGCGCCGCGGCAAAGCCGTTTGCCGGATTCAGTACGCCGTCCGGCGTTACAGGCGTGCTTGTCAGAAAGCAGGTCATTTGCATTATGTCAACCCTCCAGCCTCGTCTTTTTCCAGTAGCCTTTCATGCGGAAGCCCTGCTCCTCGGTCGTCTCACGCCCAAACCAGTCGGGCGCCGCGAACGCCTTCGCTTCCTCGATACTTGAAAACTCGACCTCCGCATAAGTAAACCGACTTGGCAGTTCCGGGTCGACTATCGAAAATTCGAGCAGATGCCCTTGATAGTCGTAGCTGCGGTGGTCCTTGACGATGGGCGGCAGGCCGTTCGTCATGCGCAGCAGGATCTCGTACTCCTCCGCCGTCAGCGGCTTGTTGATCTCCTCACGCGCGATCGTACCCTCGGATTTGAGCGTCAGCTCGTAGGTGTCCGGTGCGCCGTGCATCAGGTCCTCATACTTGCGGATGCGCACCTCGGGGATAAGCGAGAGATAGCTCTGCGCCATGCGCGTGTGCGTGCGCACCGGCAGCGCCGGCTCCTGCTCCATGTGCCACTTGCGTTCGATCTCCATCGTGCTCTCCTTTCACGCGCGGCGCAGCGTTTCGCCCGCGCGGTTTACTGTCATTTCTCCGTTTACAAATGCAGGCTTCCCGCCCACAAGCACCAGATCCATCCCCTGTGCGAGCCGCTTGGGGTCGGCAAACGTCCCCGGCTCGTGCAGCCTGTCCAAATCGAACAGGCACAGGTCGGCGTCCGCGCCGACGGCGACGCGGCCCTTCCGCTTCAGTCCGAAGCGCTCCGCCGCGCGGCCCGTCACTTTGTATACTGCATCTTCAATTGTCAACATTCGCTCGTCGCGCACATATTTTTCGAGCAGCCGCACGAACGCGCCGTACACGCGCGGGTGCGGCAGGCCCGCCGCCGGATAGGTCGCGTCCGAGATAACGCCCGCGAACGGTGCGCGCAGAATGTCGCGCAGATCCTCCTCGTCGGAGATAAAGTCGATCATCGCCGGCGCGCAGCGCTCCGACGCGAGCAGGTCGAACAGCGCGTCATACGGGTCCTTCCCCGTCCGCGCCGCGAGCTCCGCGAGGGTCTTGCCCTCGAACGCGAGGTTTTCCTCGCGCCGCAGCGCCGTGACGACCACGTTTTCAAAGCCGACAAGGCGCGTAATATTCTCAAAGTCCCTGCCTGTTTCCATACGTTCCCGTATGTTCTGCCGTTTTGTCTTGTCGCGCAGCGCCGCGGTCAGCGCCTCAAGCCCGCCGCGCTGGAACTCCGGCGGCAGCACGTGGATCAGCTGCGTCGAGCCCGCGGTGTAGGGATACGCGTCGCAGGCAACGTCCACGCCGTCCGCGCGCGCCGCTTCGATCAGGCGCAGCATCTCCGGCACGTTTTTCCGCCAGCCGACCCTGCCGATCGACTTCAAATGGCTGACCTCCAGCGGCACGCGCAGCGCGCGCGCAACGTGGAGCATCTCGCGCAGCGCGTCCACGACGCTCTCGCCCTCCTGACGCATGTGTACGGTCAGCGGGACGCTCCCGCCGCGCAGCGGCTCGAGCGCGCGGATCAGCCCCTCCGTCGAGTAAAAGCACTCCGGCGCGTAGCCGAGGCCGAGCGACACGCCCAGCGCGCCGTCGGCGAGCGCGCGCTCCAAAAGCGCGTGCAGCGCGCGCAGTTCTTCGCCCTCCAGGTCGCCGTCCGCAAAGCCCGCCGCGCAGGTGCGAAGCGTGCCCATGCCGACGAGCATGGCGTGGTTGAGCGGCGGCGCGGCGCGCTCCGCCGCGTCCAGATACGCGCATAGCGAGCCGAAGCGCAGCTCCGGCGGTATCTCGCCGAGGATCGGCGCGAGGTACGCCGCCGATTCGTCCGCGTGCGCGCCGGCGATCGGCGCGAGGGAAAGCCCGCAGTTGCCGTCAATGACGGTCGTGAGTCCCTGCGCAAGCTCCGCCGCGCCGCAAGCCCCGCGCAGAATCGCCGCGTCCGCGTGGCGGTGGACGTCGATGAAGCCCGGCGTCAGATAGCGCCCGTCCGCATTGACAACCATCTTTGCATTTGCGTTTACAACCGGGTCGATCGCGGCGATCTTGCCGTCCTTGAGCGCCACGTCGGCGGGATAGGCGCCCGCGCCCGTGCCGTCGACGACGCGCGCGCCGCGGAGCAATACGTCAAATTCCATTCCTCTGCCCTCAATACGCGATCGCACGGAAGTGCGATTCCTCGACCGGTTCGATCTCCCGGACGTCCATGTCGTCAATGACGATGTAGCGCCGGCTGCGCAGCTCGGAAAGGAACGCGGCGATCGCCGCCTCCTCGCCCTGCACCTCCATCTCGACGCGCCCGTCCCACAGGTTTTTGACCCAGCCCGTCAGACCGAGCGGGCGGGCGAGGTACGTCGCGCTGTAGCGAAAGCCCACGCCCTGCACCTGCCCGGAAAAGTAGATGTGCTTTCTGACCTTCATGCGCGGATGCGCTCCCATGCCTCGTTCAGGTCGCGGCAGATACACCAGCAGGTTTCCTTCGCGCGCGCGTTCGGCTCGACCATATCGGGCACCATGACGGCGCGGCAGCCCGCGCGATAACCCGCCTCGACGCCGTTGAGGCTGTCCTCGAAGACCCAGCACTCCTCCGGCGGCACGCCCAGGCGCTTCGCCGCGAGCAGAAAGATGTCCGGCTCGGGCTTGCAGTGCGCGACCTCGCTGCCCGAGGTCAGCACGTCAAAGTACGAAAAAACGCCGTTGTTCCGAAGGTTCCGCTCGATCATGTCCATCGGGCTGCTGCTCGCCACCGCGATGCGGCAGCCCTCGCCGCGAAGCCCTTTGAGGATCGTTTCCACGCCCGGCTTGAGCGGGACGCCCGCGCGCTGGAGCGCGTGGACGCGCTCGGTGCACGCTTGCAGGATCGCCGCGGGGTCGTCGGTGTGGTAGTAGTCGCGGATGACCGCGCGCGTCTGCTCGCCGCCCGTGCCGCACATATCGCGCGCAAAGGTGTCCGGCAGCGTGATCCCCATTTCCGCGGCGATCGCGTGCCACTCCCCCTGCCAGAGCTTTTCCGAATCGATCAAAAGCCCGTCCATATCAAAAATCGCACCGCGCATCGTGTCAGTTCTCCTTTTTGCTTTCTCCGCCGATTATACCGCAAGACCGCCCGCAGGGCAAGAGAAAAACCGCCGCTTGGAAGCGGCGGTTTTTGTGTCGTTTCGCTCAGACGACGGCGAAGAACTTGATGAGAAACAGCGCGGAGATGACATACGTCAGAACGCTGACCTCCTTTGCCTTGCCGGAGAACGCCTTGATGACCGTGTAGGAGATCATCGCAAGGCCGATGCCGTGGCCGATGGAGCCGGAGACCGGCATGGCGAGCAGCATGATGCTCACGGGCACGATCTGGTCGATGTCGTTGAAGTCGATGTTCTGCAGGCCCTGGAGCATCAGGATACCGACGTAGATCAGCGCCGCGGAGGTCGCGGGCGCGGGGATGATCGCCGCGATGGGCGCGATGAAGATGCACGCGAGGAACATGACCGCGGCGGTGAGCGCCGTGAGTCCCGTGCGGCCGCCCGCCTCGACGCCGGAGGCGGACTCGACGAAGGTGGTGACGGTGCTCGTGCCGCTGCACGCGCCGGCGACCGTGCCGACCGCGTCGGAGAGCAGCGCTTCCTTCATGTTGGGCATGTTGCCCTCCTTGTCGGTCATGCCCGCGCGGGACGCGGTGCCGACGAGGGTACCGATGGTGTCGAACATGTCGATCATGCAGAACGTGATGATCAGCGTGATCGCAGTGAACCAGCCGATGCTGAAGAAGTGCTGGAAGTCGAACTTGAAGAGCGTGGTCGCGACCATATCCTGGAAGGGCGGGATGAACGAGGCGGTCGCGAGCGACGCAAACGGATTCTGCCCGAGCACCGCCGCCTCGCCGATCCAGTAGACGACGGAGGCGCCGAGCATACCGAGCAGCACCGCCGCCTTGACGCCCTTCTTGGCAAGCAGGATGATGACGAAGAGGCCGACGAACATCGTGATGACCGTGAGCACCATCTCGGAGTAGTTGCCGCCCGCTTCCTCGATCGTGTCCTTAAAAACGCGCGGCGTCATCGCGCCGAAGAAGTCGCGCATGGCAAAGAACGTGGAGTAGTGGACGCCGGCGTTGGAGCCGAAGCCGATGTTCATCAGCATCAATCCGATCGCCGGGCCGATGCCGAGGCGCACGCCGAGCGGGATGGCGCGGACGATCTTCTCACGCACGTTCAGAACGCTCAGGGCGATGAACACGATGCCCTCGACGAGGATGATGCACAGCGCCGCCTGGAAGGCGTTTTCATACTCCGTGTGCGTCATCGCGGCGATGTTGCCGGCAATGACCGCGAAAAAGCTGTTGAGGCCCATGCCGGGCGCCATCACGAAGGGCTTGTTGGCGAGAAACGCCATGCACGCCGTGCCGAGCGCGGAGGCAAGGCAGGTCGCGAGGAACACGCCGTTCCACAGCGGCGTGCCGACGGCGAAATTCGTCAAAAGGTTGGGGTTCAGGGCGATGATGTACGCCATCGTCATGAACGTCGTGAGGCCCGCGAGGATCTCGGTGCGGACCGTGGTGCCGTTTTGCTTGAGCTTGAAGAGCTGCTCCATGTGGTTCTCCCTCCCAAAAATTTTTAGGCGGCAAAAAACTTTTTGCATTTTCATTATAGCAAGCTCGCGCGCAATTGCAAGAGAGAGATTTTCTGTTTTTGAATTTTTATCGAATGCGGCGCAGAAGCTTCAAAAT
>SVKM01000106.1 GCA_015068465.1 Oscillospiraceae bacterium
CAGCAATTGTATCACGGGTATTCCATAGCCTGCTGATACTTGAAATATTATCTTTGGAACTTATTATACGAGGAGGATACGCACATGGACTATCGCAAGGAATACGAAAAGTGGCTCGCTTCCCCGGCACTCTCCGACGACGAGCGCGCCGAGCTCAAGGCGATCGCCGGCGACGAGAAGGAGATCGAAAACCGCTTCTACGGCCCGCTCGAATTCGGCACCGCGGGATTGCGCGGCACGATGCACGTCGGCCTTCACAACATGAACCGCCACGTCATCGCGTGGGCGACGCAGGGCTTTGCCGACGTCATCTCCGCCGAGGGCGCGCAGGCGAAGGAGCGCGGCGTCGCGATCTGCATGGACTGCCGCAACCACAGCTATGAGTTTGCCAAGACCGCCGCGAGCGTCATGGCGGCAAACGGCATCAAGGTGCGCATCTTCGACGAGCTGCGCCCGACGCCGGAGCTTTCGTTTGCCGTGCGCGAGTACCACTGCCAGGCGGGCATCAACGTCACCGCCAGCCACAACCCCAAGGACTACAACGGCTACAAGGTCTACTGGGAGGACGGCGCGCAGCTTCCGCCTCATCACGCGGACGCGATCGCAAAGCGCCTCGCCGAGATCGACATCTTTGACGGCCCCAAGACCATGGACTTCGACGCAGGCGTCAAGTCCGGCATGATCACCGTCTTCGGCGCGGAGTGCGACAAGCGCTTCCTCGAAGAGGTCATGGCGATGGTCAACGACTACGACAGCGTCAAGAAGGTCGCGGACACCTTCAAGGTCGTCTACACGCCGTTCCACGGCTGCGGCCACAAGCTCGTCCCCGAGGCGCTGCGCAGGCTCGGCATCAAGCACCTGATCTGCGAGCCGGAACAGATGAAGATCAACGGCGATTTCCCGACCGTCGTTTCCCCCAACCCCGAGAACCCCGAGGGCTTCTACCTCGCGGTCGATCTTGCGAAAAAAGAGGGCGCGAGCTTCATCATCGGTACCGACCCCGACAGCGACCGCGTCGGCATCATGGTCCGCCGCGACGACGGCGAGTTCCAGGTGCTCACCGGCAACCAGACCGGCGTGCTGCTGCTCGACTACCTCATCGGCGCGATGAAGCGCGCGGGCAAGCTCCCCAAGGACGCCGCGGCGCTCAAGACGATCGTCACGACCGAGATGGCGCGCAAGGTCGCCGAGTCGAACGGCCTCGACTGCTACGACACGTTCACGGGCTTCAAGTTCATGGCGGAGAAGATGGGCCAGCTCGAAAGCGCGGGCAAGAACACGGTCATCTTCTCGTACGAGGAGTCCTACGGCTACATGATCGGCCACTACGTCCGCGACAAGGACGCCGTGACCGCGTCGCTGCTCATCACCGAGATGGCGGCATGGTACGCCACGCAGGGCATGACGCTCTACGACGCGCTGCTCGCGCTCTTCAAGAAGTACGGCTGGTACGGCGAGAAGACGCACAACCTCGTCATGCCGGGCCTGGACGGTCTGGAGAAGATGGCGAAACTGATGGCGGACCTGCGCGCGAACCCGCCGGCGGAGATTGGCGGCGTCAAGGTCGTTGGCCGCCGCGACTACAAGGACGGCACCGAAACCGACATCGCGACTGGCAAGGTCAGCCCCATCGAGCTCAAGGGCTCGAACGTCCTGCGCTACGCGCTCGACGACGGCACGGTCATCCTCGTCCGCCCCTCCGGCACCGAGCCGAAGATCAAGGTCTACATTCTCACGCAGGGCAAGGACGCGCAAGAGCGTGACGAGCGCATCGCGAAATACTCCGCCTGGGTCGAAACGCTCAAGCGGTAAACAAGGCGAAATCAAAAATCGAACACCGGCGTGCAGGCGGCGCGCCGGTGTTTTTTCGCCCAAAAATCGACTGATTTGAGGCGCGTTCTATTTCACGATTTTCGATTCTCCGGCACATTTTTCCAAAATGCGTCAATCCTTGCATATCTATCAACATGAGTCACGGCAAGCGTCGCAAAAGTTCTATCGACTATTTGCAAAAACCGCGTATTTACGCGGTTTTTTGATTTGTCGAAGACTGTATATTTCTGTCACAAACCGTCAGTCTGTTCGTTTTGATTTTAAGGGGGTTTCCACAGCGTTTGTCGGAGTTCACTTCTCTTCCTGTGCCGTTCGGAGCCGGAAAAGGGCAAAAAGAAAGGCCCCCGTTCGGGAGCCTTTCTCTTTTTTGATTGGCGTATGCCTTAGAACATACCCTGGCAGAGCATCGCGTCGGCGACCTTCTCGAAACCGGCAATGTTGGCGCCGGCGATCAGGTCGTAGCCAAGACCGTACTTCTCAGCCGCCGTGACAGAGGCGTTGTAGATGTTGGTCATGATCTTGTGCATCTGCGCGTCGACTTCCTCAGCGGACCAGTACAGACGCTCAGCGTTCTGCGCCATCTCGAGCTCGGAAACGGACACGCCGCAGGCGTTGACCGCCTTGGACGGGGCGACGACCATGTGCTTCTGCTCCTTGAGGAACATCAGCGCGTCGTTGGTCGTGGGCATGTTGGCGACCTCGATGTAGTACTTGACGCCGGACTCGGCGATCTTCTTCGCCCAATCCATGTTGACGTCGTTCTGGGTCGCAGCCGGCATGTAGATGTCGACGTCCTTGACGCCCCAGGCCTTCTGGCCCTCGACGAACTCGCAATGGAACTTCTCGGCATAGGGCTTGCAGTGCATCGGATCCTTGGCGCGCATCTCGAGGATGTAGTTGAGCTTCTCCTCAGTGGCGACGCCGTCGGGATCGTGGATGTAGCCGTCCGGGCCGGCGAAGTAGGTGACCTTCGCGCCGAGCTCGGCAGCCTTCTTCATGATGCCCCAGCCAACGTTGCCGTAGCCGGAGATCGCGAGGCGCTTGCCCTTGATGTCCTGGCCGTCGTGCTTGAGGACTTCGCACAGATAATAGACAGCACCGAAGCCGGTCGCCTCGGGACGGAGGATGGAGCCGCCCGTCTTGATGTCCTTGCCGGACATGGCGCCCATTTCGGCATTGCCCATGATGCGGCGATACTGGCCATACAGGTAGCCGATCTCACGGCCGCCGACGCCGACGTCGCCCGCGGGGCAGTCGATGTCCTGACCGATGTGACGATAGAGCTCAGTCATGAAGGCCTGGCAGAAACGCATGACCTCGCCGTCGCTCCTGCCGATGGGGCTGAAGTCGGAGCCGCCCTTGGCGCCGCCGATGGGCAGGCAGGTCAGAGCATCCTTGTAGACCTGCTCGAAGCCAAGGAACTTGATGGTGTCGAGGTTGACGTTGGAAGCGAAGCGGAGGCCGCCCTTGTGAGGGCCAAGGCTCGCGTTGAACTGCACGCGATAGCCGCGGTTGACATGATACTTGAGCTGATCGTCCATCCAGACGACGCGGAAGGAAACCGCGCGCTCGGGCTCGACCATGCGCTCGAGAATGCAAGCCTGCTCATACTCGGGGTGAGCATCGATCAGCGGCTCGACAGACTTGAGGACCTCCTCGACGGTCTGCAGGAACAGCTTCTCGTCGGGATTCTTGGCACGGGTCTCTTCCAAAACGCGCTCGATATACTTGTTCATGGGAAACAACCTCCTTCATATTTACCCCGCTTCGCGGGGTATTGATGGTTCGTCCATCCTGTAGTCAAGATTAGCACGATTCATTTCAATTCTCAATGAACACGGCATGAGAAATTCGTTTCTGTTTTTTGTGCAGAGCAACTAAAAAAATTTCAGAAAGATTCCTTTTTTTGATAAGAACAATTAAAAAGATTGCAGACGTTCCGTCGTTCGGCGGAACGTCTGCAATATTCCTGTCATTTTTTGCAGCGGCTTGTCAATCGGGGCGCACGTCGTTCGCTTCGATCCAATACTGGCTCACATGTCCGTCGAAATAGTCGACCACGACGCGCTCGCCGACGGAGAGCAGCGGCGCGTAAGGCGCGTCCGCCGCGCTGACGCGCACGGAGAAGTCATCCTCGCCCTGGAAGCGCAGATAGTAGTAGGAGTTTCCGTCGATGACGGCGCTGCGGATCTCCGCAAGCACGCCGCGCTTTTGGACGGTTGCCTCCGCGGGGCCGACCTCCGAGCGTTCCTCGCCGATGACGCCGTTGCGCGCGAGCATCGCGCGGTAGTTCGCCTCGCACTCCATCACGCTCGCGCCGGTGGCGACGATCTGGTACTGGCTGACGTTGACCATCGCGTACATCTTCACAAGTCCTGAGGCGTCCTTGAGCGCCATGAAGTACGTCGGCTGGTCGGCGATGTTGAGCAGCAGCGGGAACGTCGCGCTGTAGCGCATCTGCTGGACCTGGCCCTCGGCGCTGCCCATGGCGGAGAACTCCTCCGCGCCCGCGACGGCGTAGTAGCGCGTCTCCTTGGTGCGCTGGTTGGACAGCAGGAAACCGATGTTGCTCTCGTCCCCGCCGACGCTCGTCACGCCCGTGTAGACCCACACGTCGTCGCCGACGGCGAGGTAGTTGTAGCCCTGCGTGGTCTGCGTCACGCCGCGCTGGCCGAAGATCGAGTTCCAGAAGCCGTTGCGGTAAAGCCCATAGTAATCGTACTGCTGGATGATAAGGTTCGCCGAATACACATGGTCCACCCAGGACGGCACCTGCTCATGGTAGGCGCTCTCGCCGGTGATCGCGTTGACGAGCACCGCGCCGCGGTTGTCTTCGCCGCCGAAGAGGCCTATCGTCTTTTCCCGCTTCGCGCAGACCCAGTAAGGCGTGCCCTCCTCGTCGATCTCAAAGACGGGCGTGTCGAACATCATCGTCGGATAGCGGAAGCGCAGGTGGCGCAGGAGGTTGCGGGAGAAATGCTCCGCCGTGGTGTACTTCATGCCGTTCGGCAGCCGCACGACCTCGACGTTCTGCGTCACCATGTCGATCACGAGATACGCCGGCAGGCCGTTTGCGCGGTTGTTGAGCCACTTGACCGCGTCGCCGTAGCGCAGCGGCGTCACGCGCACGGGACGGCCGCGGTAGTTGATCTGCGTGTAGTCGCCCGCGACCTCGAACTGCGAAACCATGTCGGCAAGCTCGCCGAGCTTGCGGTCGCCGAGGCGCTGGGCGCTGTCGCGGTCGAGCATGGGGATCTGGTCGTAGGATATCTCGTCGACCTCGGCGGCAAAGTCGCCGTTCGTCACGGGCAGGAGCTTCTGATACGAATTCGCGCGCAGCACCACCCACGACGTCAGCGAGCCGACGAGCGCGGTGAGGATCAGCGCGAGCACCAGAAAGAACGGAATCCTGCACTGCTGCTTGACGAAGGTGAAGTACCCCTTCGCACCCGTGCCCTGAAACCCGGAGGTCAGGACGGCGCAGACGCAGTAGACCGCGCAGAGCAGGAAGATAAAGCCGTAAAACTCCTCCGCCCGGAAATTGAGCGCGGGCAGGCTGATATAATAGTAGACCAGTCCGACGAGCGCCGTCACGCCGAGGTTGACGGCGATGCGCCCGCCCTTGCTGCCGATCGCCTTGCGCGGCTTTTTCTCGCGCGGGGGCTTGTTGGACCGCGCGCCCGCGTTAAACTGAAAACCGCCCTTGGCGGGATCGTATTTGAATTCCATCGCCTTGCTCCTTCATACAAAATGGTGTTGTTATTATGCCACAAGCGCGCCGCGAAAGCAAGAGCCGGAGCGCCCGCTCCGGCTCTTGCGCACGGTTATTCGAGGTTCGGCTTATACTTGAGGAAGCCCCAGGTCAGGAAGTAGAGCAGCGCGTTGAACAAATACAGCTCGACCAGCCCGATATAGGAGCCGTGCGAGGACGTGACGTAGATCTGCGTCGGGCCGTCCGCACCGCCGATGATGCCGGCGCTCGCCGGCATCTGCGCCGCGTTGGCAAAGCTCGCGTCCAGCAGGCCGTTGAGTCCGAAGATCACGCGCAGCAGCACAATGAAGATCACGACGAACATGATGTTGTAGAGCGTCTTGTGCTTGCTGAAGGTCTGCGTCATCGTGAAGTCGGCGTAGAACAGCAGCGTCAGGAACGCCATGACGCCGAGGTAGCCGAGGATCGTGACGATCCAGAACTCGGCATCCGTCTCGGACAGCGCGCGGCGCAGCATCTGCATCGCGTCGCCGAACTCGCTGAGCTTCACCTCGCCGGAAAGGAACACCACCAAAACGCCCGAGAGGAACGTCAGCACCATCGCCGCGACGTACCAGATCAGCGCGACGAACAGCTTCGAGAGCAGCAGCTCGTGGAGGCTCACCGGCAGCGTGCGCATGAGATACCCCTCGTCGCCGAGGAGGTTGCGCTTATAGTGCTGCATCAGCACAATGAAGATGCCGATGCTGACGGCAAACACGCTCATGCCGTAGAGGACGATGACCGTCGAGCCGGCGCGCTCCCACCAGCCGTAGGCGTTGCTGCCGCCCCAGAAGCGCAGCACCATGCCCGCGATGACCGCGAGCGCCAGCATGATGCCGCACAGCGGCGCGCCGATGCGCCCGGTGGCGCGAAATTCATGCTTCATCAGTTTACCCAACATTTTCGTTTTCCTCCCTTCAGCACGCGAACACTTCGCGGAACAGCTCGTCGACGCTTTTGCCCTTTTCCTCGCGGATCGTGTCGACCGTTTCGTGCAGCATGACGCTGCCCTCACGCAGAAATACCGCCTCGTCGAGCACATGCTCCACGTCCGAGATGAGGTGCGTCGAGATGAGCACGGTGGAATTCTCGCTGTAATTGGTGAGGATCGTCTTGAGGATGTAGTCGCGCGTCGCGGGGTCGACGCCGCCGATCGGCTCGTCGAGCAGATAGAGCTGCGCGGCACGGCTCATCGTGAGGATAAGCTGGAGCTTCTCGCGCGTGCCCTTGGACATCGTCTTGATGCTCTGGTCGCGCTCGAGGTGCAGGTTCGCCGCCATCTCCTCCGCGGCGTCGCGGCGGAAGTCGGCGTAGAAGTCGCCGTAGAAATCCATCGCCTGGCGCGTCGTCATCCACAGCGGCAGCGCGATGCGCTCGGGCAGATACGAAACGATCGCGTTGGTCTGCTTCGAGGGCTTCTCGCCGCCGATCAGGATCTCGCCGCCCGTCGGCGTCAGCAGCCCGCAGGCGAGCTTGATAAGCGTCGTCTTGCCGCTGCCGTTGGGGCCGAGAAGCCCCACGATGCGGCCCGGCTCGAGCGCGAGGTCGATCCCGCCGAGCGCCTCCTTCGATCCGTAGCGCTTCACAAGCGCCTTGCATTCCAAAATGTTGCTCATTTTTCCTCTCCTCTCATTTTCTCCAGCAGCATGACCGTCTGGATCCGGTTGTAGCCCAGCTTCTCCATTGCGTCGAGGAAGCTCTTTGCCCGCTCCTCCGCGAGGCGCTGGCGCTCCTGCTCGATGCGTTCGGCGTCCTCCGTCACAAAACGCCCCGCCGTGCGCTGGCTGAACACCAGCCCGTCGCGCTCCAGCTCGCTCAGCGCGCGCTGCACCGTGTTCGGATTCACGCCCGCGTCGACCGCAAGCTCCCGCACCGCCGGCAGGCGCTCGCCCGGCGCGAACGCGCCGGAGACGATCGCGAGCGTCAGGTGCTCGCACAGCTGCGTGTAGATCGGCGCGTCATCCCGAAATGTCCAATCCATGGCTTCTCCTTTCTTGTATTGTTGTGTTGGTGTATTAAGTGATTAATACAATAATACGCCTTTGCCGATTTGTCAAGCCCTTTTTGGAAAAAAGATAAAAAAATTCGGAAGAGGCGTTTCCGCTTCTTCCGGTCGTATCCAAACTGTGGGACGCTCAGTGCGCCGCCAGCATCGAGGTGGTCTTGGTCAGCACGCCGACGAGCAGCTTGTAGTCGCTCGGCGAGGACTTGTGCAGCGGGAGAAGAAAATCCACCGCGCTGTGGATCCTCTGATAATCCGCGCGCGTCAGCTCGTCGTTTTCGATATGGCGATGGACCGTGATGTAATCCTGGCGAAGCTCCTCGGGAAGGCTGGGCGAGGTAAAATAAGCGCCGATCAAGCCTTCCAGCACCGCTACTTCTTCAGACAGATATGGCATGCTTTCCCCTCCGTTCACACAAGATGTAGTATATCTAAGGTTTACAAAAATTGCAAGAGGGAATCGCATTTTTTTATGACGAATTTTGCCAGCCGCTTTTCAAACGTCCGCGGCACTGCTATAATAAGTCGTTGTCAAAGCTGTGAAAGGGGGCGCGCCATGCGCAAAGAGACCCATGAGCTCGCGTTCGCGGGCATCCTCGGCGCGCTCGCCGTCGTGCTGCTCTGCCTCGGCGGCGTCGTACCGCTGGCGACCTATGCCGCTCCGATCCTCGCCTCGGCAACGCTGCTCGCCGCGCGCGAGGAATGCCGCCCCTCCTGCGCGTGGAGCTGCTACGCCGCCTCCGCCGCGCTGGGGCTGCTGCTCTCGCCGGACAAGGAAGCGGCGCTGCTCTACGCGTTCCTCGGCTACTATCCCCTGCTCAAGCCCCGGCTCGACATGCTGCGGCCGCGCGTGCTGCGTGTGGGGGCAAAGCTGCTGCTCGCCGTCGCCGCGGTCGGCGCGATGTACGCGCTGGCGCTGTTCGTGCTGCGCCTGGACGCGATCGCGCGGGAGTTCGCGCAAACCGCGCCGGCGCTTCTGTGGGCGACCGCCGCGCTCGGCGTGGCGACGTTTTTCGTCTACGATCTCCTGCTCACGCGCCTCGCGAGCCTCTATCGGAGCAAACGGAAGCCGCGTCGGTGACGCGGCTTCCTCCCTGTTTCCGTTACTCAGCCCTCGTTCGGCCCAAACGCCGCCTCATAGAGCGCCAGCGCCAGCGCCTGCTCCGCCTGCGCGCGCATCGCCGTGTGGTAGAGCGACACGATCGCCGGCCCGTCCGCGTCGATCTGTACGAGCGCCGCCTCCGCCGCCTCGCGGACGCTCTGCTCGAAGCTCTCGCAGAACGAATCGTAGAACGCGGACTCCGCGCCCGGCTTCACCGAC
>SVKM01000107.1 GCA_015068465.1 Oscillospiraceae bacterium
GTTTCACAGAATCGGCGAAAAGCCGCCTGCAAGCGTTAAGACTGCAACCGCTTCGTATCAGAAAGACAGCGACAAAATTTCAATGTTCTTTTCTGAGGCTATGGACGCGGATGCAAAAGCCAATGTTGCCGGAAGCACCGCCTATGAAGCATATTCGCAATGGTGTAACGATTCGGGCTTTGGCGTGGATAGCAAATCCTCTTTCTTTGCTGACCTTCGGAGCAGAAATCTTCTCGCTGAAACGGCGACGGTCAACGGGAAAACCGTGCATAACGCTATCCGGGGTTATCGGATTAGACCAATGTGGGTTTTGTGAATGTGCAACCTGTTCATTTTCAGAACAAACTTTTCTGTATATTCAAGCAAATAGAGAGTTTGTTCTGAAAATGCAGAGTTTGAACAATCATTGAAACGGAGTTTTTGCAATGAGAAAATACAAGATTCAACGGAGCGGCAAAGGCTTTTCTGTGTGGGTGCTGAAAGACTTCGGCGGCGGTAAGGCGTGGATTTCCTGCGGCAAGCCATACAGCACAAAGTTTGAGGCAGAAAAAGCCGCGCCGGATATAGTTCGCCAAATTACACTAAAAAAGGGGGGGTGCTTGATGTGGCGAAGAAGGTCACGGACGAAAAACTGCTGGAAATGTTGCTTGTCTGCGGCGGCACGGGCGGCGCGGCGTCCGCGCTCGGTATCAGCCGGAACGCGATCTATAAGAGACTGCAAGACCCGGTTTTCCGCTCGCAGTATGAGGCGGCACAAGGCATTATCCTCTCGGCGGCGGCTGCGTCGTTGACGGCGGCGCTTGACGATGCTGTGGGCTGCTTGCGTGATGTGATGGGAAGTTGCAGCGCTTCCCCAGCAATCAAGATTCAGGCGGCAAACGCGATTTTAACGCATTGTAACCGATACGTTGAGAGCGCGAATATCGTGCGTAGGTTAGACGAATTGGAGGAGGCGGCAGACAATGCGTGAAGCGGTTGAAAGGCGCATAAAGCGGCTTGAAAAGGCGCGGGGCGCAAATCCGCACGCTATAGTTACCTTTTCTGACGGACACAGGGAACGACTCGACATTCACCGCATAGCGGTTGCATTCTTTGAACGGAACAAAGCGGGGATTGTGTCGCTGGAATGGGAAAGCCCTACAGATGAAGCAACCATATATGAATTGCTGGCGTGTCCTGATGTGTGGGAAAGATTATCAAATGAAAGGATTGAAAAAAATGAGTAGAACGAAAGCGTATTATGAGGCGGTTTCCTCTTTTCGTGAAACGCTCCGCGCAATCGAAAAGGAGTATCAAACGGGATTACTCGGCATTGAAAAATACAAGGGCAGTCAAGCCTACGCGGAGGAGTCGAAACGTCTTGAAAACGAAAAGCGCGTCGCTATCAAAACGGCGCAGGAAACGGCAGCACAGATTTTTTCTGAGGTCTTGTCTGAGATGCGGGAGGCAGCGGCTTCCCGTCCAATGATTGCGCCCACGCCGGAAGTGCTGGGGATTTTACAGGCGCTCAAAATGCGCTCCGAAATCAGCGCGGACGAATTGCAGCAAGCCGCGCGGACTGTGGGCGACTGTCAGCTTGCCTTGTCCGTCCTCGACGATATTGCTCACGACCACGGGCTTATGGGCGTACATTTCGGCAAGGAAAGCACCGATTCCATTATGAAACACATTGACAGCCTCTCAGCAAGCGCAAGGAAGATTGTCCGCATGGAGGCGGTAGACCGAAAGCGTGAAGCTGCGGAGGCGGCAAGCGTGTATTCTCCCAATTATTCGCCCAGCGCGTTAGAGCTTTTCGCGGTTGACCGCGATTTCAATTCAGAGGAAGATGCGCTTGCGTGGCTGGGGGGTGTGGTCGATTATGATACATTCTCAAAGGCTGTGAATTGACGGTGAAGCCTTGAACGAATGGACTTGCAAATAAAGCAAAAGCGTGGTAGGGTAATAGTGCGACATGAGTAACCCATATTCTGGCACAATATCGCACAGAGGCTGCGTTTTTTACTTTCGGTAAAAACGCGGCTCGACCCGCTATGCCTCTGTGTATGTGCAGGTTACTTGTGTCGCAGCAAGGAGTCCGCGTTTTTCGGTGACGCGGCTCTGCTGCGTCACTTTTTTATTGTGGAGGAGAAAACTATGGGAATGCTATTGTTTTTGACCGGACTTTTAGGCACGGGCGTTTCGGTTGCGCTTATTGTTATCAAGGCAATCAAGAAGCAACCGAAGAAAAATGCTATCATAGCTGCGGCGGTATGTTTCGTTCTATTCATTGTGGGCTGTGTCTTTCCGTCTGGGGATAAGGACAAAACGTCCACGCCTCCCGCAGAAAGCTCAACCGCTGTAAATGCAGCATTGCCGAAAGCGGATGCGCCTGCCGAAGAAGTGCCGCCGCCTAAAGAGGAAACGCCCGCCGAGGCTGCACCGTCCGAGGAAGTGCCGCCCGACGAATCCGTGGAGGCAAAATTTGAACGCAAGGTAAAAGAATACATTAGTAACAATTACTCGCAAACCGTTTTAGACCGAGTGACGATCAACCCTGACCTTGGAACGGATGCCGATGGAGATTACATAGCGTTGGTCTATCTGACTTGGAATGTGAAGAACAAAGGGCAGACGTCAAAAGATATGCTGACGATGTATAGCGAAGATATGGCGGTAAGGGTATATGATGATATGCCGGAGATTCAGGAATTGGCTGTATTTTGGACTGTCCCGTATTTGAACAACGGCTCTGCGAAGTTGTCCTTTGAGCGGAACGATAAGGGAATGGCATATACGGATAAGGTCTTTGACAGCAATTTCAATTAACGGATTTTGAGTTCAACAATAATTCAACTCCGATGTGAAAAGTTCAACAGAATTAGCCGACGATAAAAAACGATAAAGAGCCGCAAAGCCTTTGTATATAAGGGCTTACGCGACATTAGAAAACACTGCAAAACACGATATTTATAACTACGGACCAGAAGGCCGGGGGTTCGAATCCCTCACGGCGTACCAGTAGAAAAATCACCGAAAACCGCTTGAAAAAAGGGCTTTCGGTGGTTTTTTCTTTCCCTTTGGTAAAAATTCAAAAGAGAAACAGCCGCAAACGCGACGCGGACTACATGGCAGCGGTCGGGCGCGGCATTGATCATCGCGGAGCTCGTCATCGTGATACGAAGATGGAAAAAGCTGACCATGGGGCAGCGGGTGATCCTGGATTTCAGCAGCTACCTGCAAAACAATTTCACCGCCATCGCCAAGGAGGACACCGTGCCGTTCCATGACGAGCTGGAGCACACGCGGGCGTATCTGGCGGTGGAAAAGGCGCGGTTTGAGGACAAGCTGTATGTGGAGTTCGACACGCCGGTCACGGTGTTCAAGCTCCCGCCCCTGACGCTCCAGCCCATCGTGGAAAACGCCGTCAAGCACGGAATCAGTCCCGATCTGGACCCGCTGTATCTGACCGTCGCCACCGAGGATGCGGGCGAGGGCGTGAAGCTCACCGTGGAGGACACCGGCCCCGGCTTTGCCCCGTCGGACGACGATGAGCCCCATATCGCGCTGGACAATATCCGCCGGCGGCTGAAAGCCATGTGCGGCGGGACGCTGGAGATCGAGCCGAGAGAGCAGGGCGGCACGAGGGTGACGGTGTTCGTGCCGCAGAACCCGCCGCCGGGGAGCATACAGTGCTTGTAGATCGCGGCAGCTTGCGGCAAACTGGAACCAACACGGCAAAAAAACACCCGATTTCTTCAAGAAATCGGGTGTTTTTGCTGCTGATCCGCCATTTTAACTTGCCGGATTTGTCAGGGCTCCTCGGGCGTGTAATCGACGGCGGCAATGCGCCAGTATTTCCACTTCAGACCCGTGTCGTCGTAGCGCATTTCCCATTGGATCGCCTCGAGCGGCGTCATCGATCCGCCATCCTCGACGGCGGGGCCGGTCTCTTCGGCGACGACGTTCATATCCTTGTCGTAGAGAGACAGCTTGAGCTGCAGGTCTTTCACGCCCAACCCCGTGCAGTTCTGGACGCAGCCCCAGAACACAACGGTGCTTCCGTCGCGCGCGCAGTCCGGATCGGTAAAGTAGAACGGCTTCTTAAACGCGCCGCAGACCGTGCAGACGTTGCCCTCAAAGTGGTGGCCGAGCGGCTCGCCCTCGGTCGCGCCGCAGACGGAGCAGGTACGAGGATGCTCACAGTCCGCCTCGACCCACACATGCTCGCCGTCCGCGCAGACGACGGGCGCTTCGGGTTCGGGCTCCTTTTCCGGTTTCGGACGGGTCAGGAAGAAGACGACCGCCAACGCGATCAGGGCAACCGCCGCGACGATGATGCCGATGATCATGATCTTGCGGCCGGAAGAGCCGCGCCCCGAAGCGGAGGCGTTTTCCTGCGCTTCCAGCTGCTCAAGCGCGCGCAGCGTCTCCTGCATGCCCGGATCATCCGGCATCGGCGGCATCGGAGCTTCTCCGGCCGGCGCGCCGTCCGGCATCTCGGGCATGGCGCCCAAGCCGCCCAACTCTTCGTTCAGCGGCGCTTCACCCGTTTCGGACGGCATGTCCGCCGCGGGCGGCTGCTCCTGCGGGAAAGCGGGCGCTTCATCGGGCGCCGGCGGCTGCTCGGGCGATACGGGCGGCGCAGGCGGCTGTTCCGGGAACGGCTGCTGCGGCATGGGGGGCGGCGCGGCTGTGGGCAGCGGCGTACCGCACTGGCTGCACCGTCCCGAGGCCATGAGCAGGAACTTTCCGCAGGTGTTGCACCGCACGACGCGCTTCGCGTCGTTCAGGGGCTTGCTGCAAAATGGGCAGACTTCCGCCTGGGACGGGATCTGCTGCTTGCAGTACCAGCACCAAGTCGGAATCGAATTTGCCATGTCTGCCTCCTGCGCAAAGCCTGGGAACATACTTTCATCTTATTCTACCAGACTTTTCCGCAAGAATCAATATGCATTTGTAAAAGGAATTACTGCTGCTCCTTGAACGCCTTCCGGAGCGTCGGGACGATGAGCAGCGCGACTGCGCCGCCGATGAGCGCGGTGACGAGCTGGGGCCAGGAGAACTGCGCCGCGACCTTCGCGGGAAGGTTGCCCATCGGGATGAGCAGCTGCACCACGACGAGGTAAAGCACGGCAAATTTGCACACGGCGCCGGCAGCGACGCCCGCGGCGCCGCCCTTGACGCCCTGGAGCTTGCCGCTGAGCAGCGCGATCACGACGACGTAAGCCACGTTGCCCAGCGCGATCGCGGGCGCGAGCCAGACCTGCGGGGCGATGCCGAGCAGATACGCAAAAAACGGCGAGACGACGGCGACGATCACGCCGCTCCACACGCCGCAGAACATCGCGGCGACCGCGAGGACCAGGTTGACGCACGAGCCGGTGACGAGCTGGCCGAGCGGGCGGGTCGCGTACTGGAGCGCGACGAGCAGCGCGATGAGAATGGCTGTGCGGGTGATGGTTTTGGTGTTCATGGTGAATATGCCTCCTTGCAAAAGTATCAGAAGTGTACTATACTGCGGATGAAAAATCTGTTGCATTTGCAACGGAAAGGAAAAGAAATGGAAAAATACCTTTCTGTTCTGGAAAAGACCGCGCTGTTCGAGGGGATCGGGGCGCCGGAGATCGCGGAGGTCTGCCGGCTGCTGCGCGGCCGGCGCGTGCGCTACCCGAAGGGCGGCGTGATCGTCAAGCGTACCGAGCGCGTGGAGAGTGCGGGGATCGTGCTCTCCGGCGCGGTGCAGGCGGAGCGCAACGGCGCGGACGGCACGCTGCACATCGTCGCGCGCCATGGCGCGGGCGCGCTGTTCGGCGATGTGCTGACCGTCTCGCAACGGGAGAAGAGCCCGGTGGATATCGTGGCGGCGGAGGACACGGAGGTGCTGTTTCTGCCGCTCGGCGAGATCATGGACGACGCTCCGGCGGAGCGCCGCGCGGCGTTTGTCAGGCTGCGGCGGAACCTGCTGCGCGAGCTGGCGGAGAAATACTGGCGGCTGAACAGGCAGGTCGAGATCCTGCGCGCGCCGACCCTGCGCGCGAAGCTCGCGCGCAGGCTTCTGGAGGAGCGCGGCGCCCGCGGCGGCGACGATTTCACGATCCCCGGCACGCGCGAAACGCTCGCTTCCGAACTGGGGGTCAATCGCAGCGCGCTTTCCCGGGAACTGGGAAAGCTGCGCCGCGAGGGGATCCTTACGATGGAGCGCGGACATTTTGCGCTGCTTGACCTTTCATCGCTGCGCCGCATCGCGGAGCAGGGATAAAAAAAGAGGGCTGACGACGTCAGTCCTCTTATTTTGCGCGTTTTACAGCAGCAGAATACCCTTTTCCTCGCAGACGCGGCGCGTTTCCTCGTCCCAAAGGCTCACCTGCACCTCGCCGATGTGCGCCGTGCCGATGAGCAGCATGCAAAGGCGGCTCTGCCCGATGCCGCCGCCCATCGTCAGCGGCAGCTCGCCGGCAAGCAGCATCTTGTGGAAGGGCAGCGCGCGGCGGTTGTCGCAGCCGGAGAGCGTCAGCTGGCGGTCGAGCGATTCCGGGTCGACGCGGATGCCCATGGAGCTGATCTCAAACGAGCGCCCCAGCACCTCGTTCCAATAGAGGATATCGCCGTTGAGCTCCCAGTCGTCGTAGTCGGGGGCGCGCCCGTCGTGCCGGATACCGGAGCGAAGGGTCTTACCGATCTGCATGAGGAAGACGACGCCATGCTCGCGGCAGATCGCGTCCTCACGCTCCTTCGGCGTGAGGGAGGGGTATTTGTCCTCCAGCTCCTGCGTCGTGAGGAAGAAAACGTCCCGCGGCAGACGGTTGCGGATGGACGGAAAGGCGATGTTCAGCGCGTCCGCGGTCTCGGTGACGGCGTTCACGATGTCGCGTACGGTGCGTTTTAAGTATTCGACGTTCCGGTCCTCCGGGTCGATGATCTTCTCCCAGTCCCACTGGTCGACATAGATCGAGTGGAGATTGTCAAGCTCCTCGTCGCGGCGGATCGCGTTCATGTCGGTGAACAGGCCCTTGCCGGTGTTGAAGGCGTAGCGCTTGAGCGCGAGGCGCTTCCACTTGGCGAGCGAATGGACGACCTGCCCGTTTTCACCGACGCCGGGGATGTCAAAGGAAACGGGGCGCTCGACGCCGTTGAGGTCGTCGTTGAGGCCGGAGGCCTCCTCGACGAAGAGCGGGGCCGAAACGCGGCGCAGATTGAGCGCATTGCTCAGGTTGGTCTGAAAGTTGCTTTTGATGAATTCGATGGCGCGCTGCATTTCATAGACGGACAGCGGCGTGCGGTAGCCCTCCGGGATCACGATCTTGCTCACGGGATCATCTCCTTTGGAAAAAATACCCAATTATTATAGGATGATCCTTCCAAAATTTCAATAGGAAACGGCGGCTGCCATATTGACAGTTTTGAAACTTCATGTTACTCTAACTGTATTAATGAAAATAATACAGTTTGGAACTTTTTCCGATCAGGCGCCGTCTAAGCGCGAGGGAGTTTGAGGGTCGAAATTTGTAACAAAAATGATACGACTGAAAGCTCAGATTGTGATATGATAGATAAGAATGATGCGATAAATAAGATATTGCAAGGAAAGGATCAAAACGATGGCAGAAGTACTTGACCCGGAGAAGCAGGCGGAAAAGACGGCGGAAACGCCGACGGCTCCAGCGTTCAGCGAAGCGGCGCCCGCTCCGAAGAAAAAGAAAAAGAACAAAAAGAAGATCGTCCGGCGCATCATTGCGCTTGTGATCGTCGCGGCGCTGCTCGGCGGCGGTGTTTTTGCGTGGAAAAAAATCAAGGGCGGCAACGCGGAGCAGCCCAGCGAGGTGCTCACGGAAACGGTTACGCGCGGCTCAATCACGAGCATGGTCAAGGGCAGCGGCGCGGCGGTCGCGAAGAACAGCGAGAGCATTACGCTGCTTTCCGCGGGCATGGTGCGCGAGGTCTTTGTCGCCGAGGGCGACGAGGTCACCGCGGGTACGCCGCTTTTTGAGGTCGATTCCACCGAGGCGGAGGACGCCGCGCGCAAGGCGCAGGAGCGCGTGCGCAACGCGGAAAGCGCGCTTTCCAAGGCGCAGGATGAGCTTGCGAAGTACCTTGCCAAGCCCACGGAGGGCGACGCGAGAGCGGAATACGCCGGCATTCTGATCGACGTTCAGAAGACGAGCGTCGGCGAAGAGATCGCGGAAAAGGCGGTCATCGCCAAGCTGGTGGACAACACGCGGATGCTGCTGACGCTCTATTTCAGCTACGCTTATGAAAACAGCATTTACGTCGGCCAGAGCGCGACGGTGTCCGTACCGGTCACGATGTCGCAGCTTCCCGGCGAGGTCTATGAGATCCATAAGGTCGAGCGCGTATCGAAGGAGGGCGGCAGGCTGTTCGAGGTCGTGATCGCGCTGGACAATCCGGGTACGCTGACCGCAAGCGTCGGGGAAGCAAAGGACGAGAGCATGATCGCCACCGCGACGCTCTCCGCCGGAGGCGAGACGATCTATCCCTACGAGTCCGGCACGCTGGAGTTCTTCCGCACGACGGAGATCAAGATCCCGCTGAGCGGAACGGTGACCGCGTTTGGCGCGCGCAACTATCAGAAGGTCGCCGCGGGCGAAAGCATCGCACACATCAAGATGGACCTTGAGGGCCGCGAGGAAGAGATCAAGCGGTACAACGAGAGCATCGAAAGCGCGGAAAAGACGCTGGAGGACGCACAGAAGGCGCTGGAGAAGGCACAGGAGAACCTGAACGCCCTCAGCGGCGTCGCGACCATCGACGGCACCGTGATCAGCCTGGGTATCCACCCCGGCGACGAGGTCAAGGCGGGTACGGTCGCCGTCAGCATCGCCGACACCTCGACGATGATCGTCAACGCGATGCTGGACGAAATGTACATCTCCTACGCCAAGGTCGGCATGCCCGTGAGCA
>SVKM01000108.1 GCA_015068465.1 Oscillospiraceae bacterium
CGTTTGCGCTGCTCGCCGCTCGAATCGTCGCCGGAGCCGCGCAACCGTCCCGAATCTGCCCTGGCTCAAGGCGATAACGGGCTACCAGTCTCTTGCGGAAATCCGGCTGAGCTGACGGGAGCGGGAATACGGGCACAAACAAGATTCTCAAGCGAATGGAATCCTTGCCAACGTGCGCTTGACACATACATCTGCGGGAAAACATGTGGACGATGAGCGGCAAAGGTGTTATAATGACCTTGCTGTACCGGGATCTGCGGGGGAAGGACGATTTATGAGAATCAAAAGAATTCTTGCCAGAACGCTTGCATTACTGATGGTTGCAGTTGTGCCCGGTATTGCCCTTTATGGCTGCTCCGGGGAAAAGAGGACGGCAGAAGCGTTGTTTTTGAGGATATGAAAGCGGCGTTTGGCCGGTCCGGTCTGCTCTCTGCAAACATAGGGATCTTTTCAAGAACAGAGAAGGATGGCAGTATTACCTATGGAGAATGCGGCAGCGGCGTGGTTATCAGGAAAGATGGCAGCACCTGTTACGCGCTGACAGCAGCGCCTATATTCAGGTCGGCAGCAGCGGCGGCGCGGCGAGTTCGAGACGATCTACAAAAGCGGCGTCACAAAGGACGATAACGCGGCGCTGCGCCCTGCCGCGTAAAGAAAAACACTTGGGATATAATTATGAAAGTGAGGAACATACCGATGAAAGATGACAAGACGAACGGCGCCACGTTGAAGGCAAACGCGGGCATTGACCCGATCGAGGCGCGGCTCGATGAGTTCGCGGCGTCTATCTACGCACGCAGGTCGCGCGAGATCGGCTATCCCCTCAACCAGCAGAGTCGGCTGATCGGCTTTTACAAATGGCTCATGGGGAGCGGGATGAACCTAACGATGGTGGACAACGCCGGCGACCCCTTCATGGACGACGGCGGGCTGATGAGCACACTCGAATACGAGCGCGAGGTGCTGGAATTTTTTGGGCCGCTGTTCGGCTTCGACTTAAACGACCTCTGGGGCATCGTCACCTTCAGCGGCACGGACGGCAACAACCACGGCCTCTACTTCGGCGCGAAGTATCTGGAGCGCAAGACCGGGAAGAAGCCGGTTTTGTATGTCTCCGACGCGGCGCATTATTCCAGCAGGCGCCTCGCAGACCTGCAAAATCTGGACATGCGTCTTATCCCCTCCGACGTGCACGGGCGCATGATTCCGGAGGAGCTGGACAAGGCAATCGTGGATGAGCGCCCCGCGCTGGTCGTCTATGCGATGGGAACCACGTTCAAGGGCGGCGTCGACGATCAGGCGACGCTCAACGCCGTGCTTGCCAAACACCCCTCGCTCGTGGTCTACCGCCACATCGACGCCGCGCTGTTCGGCGGGTATCTGCCCCACACAAAGTACCGGGACTTTGTCGACCGCAGGGTGCAGCCCTTTGACTCCATTGCGTTCAGCGGGCACAAGATCTTCGGCATGGACGAGCCGGCGGGCATCTTCCTTACCACGCGGGAGGTCAAGGAGAACCAGAACCCGTTCCAGGTATCCTATCTCAACGCCAATATGCCGATGATCAACTGCTCACGTTCCGCGCTCTCGCCGCTGAAGATCTGGTGGATCATTCAGCACACGAGCCGGGAGGAATTTGAGCGCCAGGCGGCGGAGATGCTGGAGAATGCCGCATGGCTCAAGGGCGAGTTCGACAAGCTCGGCTGGCCGGCGTGGCTGGAGCCGATGTCGAACACGGTGTATTTCAAGCGCCCGCCACAGGAGATCGTGAAAAAATACGGCCTTGCTCCGGATCACGACGACAGGCTCGGCGGCGACCTGTCCCACCTGATCGTTATGCAGCACGTCTCAAAGGAACGCCTTACGCGCTTCCTCGACGACTTGAAAGCCGCGCAATGAGCGCAAGTTTTAAGACTTGGAGATATCTGTTATGTTGAACATTTCAAAAACAGGCGGTGAGAACGGTTCTCTTACAGTCGCTCTGGAGGGAAGGCTTGACACCACGACCGCGCCGGAACTCGAAACGGCGCTCCGGGACGGCTTGGACGGCGTCGCCGATCTGACACTGGATATGGAGAAACTGGAGTACGTCTCCTCCGCCGGCTTGCGCGTGCTGCTCTCCGCGCAGAAGACCATGAACAAGCAGGGAAAAATGGTGATCCGCAACGCAAACAGCGACATAAGGGACATTTTTGAGGTGACGGGCTTTTCGGACATTCTGACCGTTCTGTGAACTGTTTTCTGCTATCTTGCCGTACCCGACAGCGACGCCTGGGGTGTCATCATGCGCAAGGACAGCACGCTTGCGAAAAAAGAGGCCGTCACGCCGGACGACCTCTTGGATTGCCGCTGATCTGCTCGCGGCAGTGGATGGAGCAGGATTTCCGCAGTGATAAGCCGGAAGTTGTCGACCCGACATTCAGAAATCAAGCCCAACTCGTTTCCCAGTCTCATCGCCTGCCGGTATAGACGGATAGATCCAGCTGCTTCTCCGCGGCGGCGACGGCGCAGGCGGCCGCCGTGTCGCCGATCACATTGTTGGAGATGCGCAGCATGCTCAAAAGTGAGTCGATGCCGAGTACAAACGTGGCGAGCTCCGCGGGGCAGCCCAGCGAGACCACGATGGTCGTGAGGCAGATAAAGGCGGAGCCAGCGACTCCCGGCGCGCCGACCGAGAGCAGGATCGCAGTCAAAATCGTCGTGACCAAAAGCGAGGGCGTGATGACGACGCCGTACATCTTCGCAAGCAGCAGTCCTTGAAACACGATGCTGAAGCAGCCGCCGTCCATATTGACGGTGGAGCCGATTGGTACGGAAAACGCGGCGAGCTTCTTCGGCACGCCGAGCTTGCTGACGCAGAAATCCAGTGTGAACGGGATGCAGGCGTTGCTGCTGGCAAGTGAAAACGGAATTGTCATAAAGCCCGGCGCTTTGCGCAGAAACGGAAGCGGAGACACACGCCCGATCAGCGTGAGAAGCGTGGCGTAGACCAGCAGCATCACCGCGACGCCGAGGATATGCCCCAGCAGAATAACGCCGAGCGTCTTGAGCGTGGAGAGTCCGACCTTGATGACCAGCGACGCCATGGAAGCAAACGCGACAAGCGGCAAAAATCGGACGATCAGGCTCACGACCCGGATGCAGAACGTGTTTCCTTCGTCCGCGAGGCGCACCAGCATCGGCGTGCGGTCACGCAGGGCGTTGAGCACCACGCCGAAGAGAATCGACACGAAAAGGATCTGCAGCACATCCATATTCAAAACCGGGCTCGCCAGATTTGAGGGGACGATCCCCGTCAGCAGCGACGCGAGATCAACGTCCGTCGCCTCCACGGCGCGAGCGGCGTTCCATTCCGGCGGCAGCGCGGGTGCCGAGGCACCGAAGAAGAGATAGAACAGCCCAGCGCCCAAAAAGCAGGCGACAATCGATGTGAGCAAGTAGAACAACAGTACGCGCGCGCCGGAGCGACCGACCTCCGACGCGCCGCTCATGCCGCTGACGCTGGAGAGTACGGAGAACAGGATCAGCGGCGCGATCATCATTTTCAGCGCATTGAGGAACACCGTGCGGATATTGCCCAGAATACTTCCATTCAGGAAGGCGAGCGCTGCCTCCGGCAGCAGCGCCTTGCACGCAAGCCCGAACACGATGCCGAGAAGCATCGCCGCGAGCGTATACTTTATCTGCTTATCGGCGGCGAGGTGGACCGACACGGTGACGATGTTCCGCGTACCCCTGCGGCTGTAGCTCAGCTTGTCCCGATTCGCGCGAAGCAGCAGGCCGCGCAGCCGGTCCTGCTCGTCATTCTCGGGAAACGGCGAGTCAGACAGAGGATTCAGCGCATCGCCCTCGCTGCTCAGGCGAAGGGTCACGTCGCCCCAGTGGCGCTTCACCTCCGCATCGACACAGTCGCCGGAGCGCGGCGCCATTCTCGCGAACAGCTCCTCCGTCAGCAGGATCGCGGTCATCGCCTCGCGCTTGCTCGCGCCGGCATCCGCAAAGTCCTTTTCCAATATGGCAGTGCTTTCGTCAAAGTCCCCGCTGTATAACTTTATAAATGGCCCCATAAAATACCGTTTTAGTGTTCTATCACGTGTTTTCCACAATCGCTGCGGCATACATGATAAAAGAAATTGTCGCTCCCCGCTCTTTTGGTATATGAGCATCAGTTTTAGGATGCTCCTTCTCCACTGCCCTTTATAGCGGAGGAGCGTTTATCTTTTGCCTCCTCACATCGCGCCGGTCGCCTGACTCAAGCCTTCCTTGATTTCGTCCGCGATGCGCCGCATGGCGTCCACGGCGTCGGTGGACTCCTGTACCGCGCTGACCATGTCGCCGGTCTGGCCGGACACGCTCTCGACCACGGCGAGCAGCTGCTCCATGTCCTCGATCAGCGCGCGCACAGTCGTGTGGATGCCCATGTTGCTGGCATTGTTCTCGTCCGCCGTGCGTTTTGACTTGTCCGCGAGCGTCTTGATCTCGCCCGCGACGACGGCGAAGCTCTTGCCGACCACGCCCGCGCGCGCCGCCTCAATGGCGGCGTTGACCGCGAGCAGGTTGGTCTGCTGGGAAATGTCGATGACCTGCGCGTTGTTCGCCTCCAGCGCGTCGAGGTTGTGCTGGATGTCGTCGAGCACCTGCTTGAACCGCTGCGCCATCTCATCCACGCGCTGCATCGCCTCGCCGATGCCGTCCGCGCTCGCGGCGTTGGCAGCGCTCTTCTCGCGCACCAGCGCCATAGGCTCGTTGAGGCGGTCGAAGCTCTCGCCGATCTCGCGGAGGATATCGTTGCGCTGCTGCTCGCTCTTGCGCGTCAGCTCGGCGATCTCGTCGCGCTCGTGCAGCGAGAAGTCCTTGACGTAGTGGACGCAGTTGTCCTTGTAGTTGAAGCCGTTAAAAATAGCGTGCGCCATCTCGCGGCAGCTCTTGTAGCCGCAGCAGCCGCAGTTGATCTTGCGCTTGTCCGGCGTGTCCTTGAGCATGGACTGGAAGATCGCCTCCTCCTCGGTGCTCGTTGGCGTCTTGAAGCGGCACAGCGCGCTCTTGTCGGTATAGTGCCGGATGAAGTCGCCGAGCTTGAGCGAGGAAAACTGGCGGTTGAGGTTGCGCAGGCGCTGCGCGGGCGAGAGCTTCTTGCCCCACGGGGAGCGCAGCCCCATGTTCTTGCTCTCCGCCTTGATGCGCTGAATGGCGGCAAAAACGTCCTCGTTGTCGTTGTTCGCGGGGT
Source organism: Oscillospiraceae bacterium (assembly GCA_015068465.1). GTDB lineage: Bacteria > Bacillota > Clostridia > Oscillospirales > Oscillospiraceae > Hominicoprocola. The sequence goes on from SVKM01000108.1 coordinate 5,228, forward strand.
CGATGCCCGTGCCGTAGAGGCAGCCGCCGATGCAGTTGAGCGCGTCGACGAAGAGGTACGGCGTGCGCCCGTCGCGCAATCTGTCCTTGTTCTGTTCCAGATAGTGGTACATGTGGTGCTCACCCTCCATCTGGCGGACGAAGGCGTCCTCGCCGAGCAGCCAGTACACGTTTTCCTTGAGGCCGCCGGGCATCGGGTAGATGCTGCCGAGGCCGAACTCATGCTCCTCCTCATAGGGCTTGGGCGCGATGCCGTGGCGCTTCAAGTACGCCGCAAGGTGGTTGAACGTGACATTGTAAGTGATATAGCCGCCGCAGTTGGGGTCGGATATCTCGTTCTTCTTGGCGATGCAGGGGCTGATAAAGGCGAGCTTGTCCGAAACTCCCGCATACTTTTTGAGGTAGACGGCGGCGCACATCATGGGGCTGTGAACGGGCATAAGCTTGTCGATGAGCTCCGGCAGATACTTTTCGATATAGCCGACCACGGCGGGACAGGGCTGGGAAATGCCGCCGTAGAACTTATTTTCGGTGATGTACTTGATGTAGCCCCAGGTGCAGATGTCCGCGCCGAAGGACACGTCGAGGATGCGGTTGACGCCCGCGCCCTTGAGCTGACCGAGGACGTTTTGATAATTCGGGAAATTCGCCTTGAACGCCGGTGCGATGAGGATGGAAACCTTCTCGCCGCGAGAGAGCGCAGCGAAAAACGCCTCGGTGTCGTCGTTGTAGGCGCGGGCGTCGTGCGCACAGACGTCGAAGCACGCGCCGCAGGCGACGCAGCGGTCCGGGTCGACCTGGATGGTGTTGACGCCGTCGCGCTCCACGGCAACATTCGCGCCCTCGCAGGAGCACGCGCTGATGCAGCGGTTGCAGCCCACGCAGTTTTGGTTGGTGAATACCAGTTCCATAAAAACCTGCCTCCTAATCAAAATATTGATCGGTTTCGCACTTCGCCGTTTGAACATTCGTAATATATCAAATCAATAAATCTCATTATAGCAACATCAAATAAAAAATGCAAGTGCATGGGGTCTCTGTTATTTCCTCTCGATCCGCTTCCGTCAATGCGCGAAGCACTCGGCACGGGTTTCCCGCCGCGAGGCCGGCGACCGTCTGCTTGTCCACGCCGCCGCGGAGCAGGGTGGTCACATAGAGGCGGCGGAGCGTGTATCCTGTTTTTCGTTTGCATTGCTGAAATTTCATACCGTTGGTATGAAAAAAATAAGTCTTTTTGGTATGAACGGTGGGTTTCCTTCCGCGTCGCTTTCTGCTATAATCGGGATGCAAGGGAGAAGGGAGGCACATATGGAAACGTTGCTCGCCGCGAATATTCGCATGTACCGCAAACAGATGTCGCTGACCCGTGAGCAGCTCGCCGAAGCCCTCGGCGTAACGGCGGGAGCGATCTACAAATGGGAAGCCAAGCTCTCCGTGCCCGAGCTTGGCATGATCGTCGAAATGGCGGACTTCTTCGATATCTCCGTGGACGCGCTGCTGGGCTATGAGATGAAGGACAACCGGCTTGCGGCGACCGTACAGCGGCTCAAGAAATTCCACCATGACAAAGATCCCGCGGGTATGGCCGAGGCGGAAAAAGCGCTGAAAAAGTATCCGAACGCGTTTGAGGTCGTGTACGAAAGCGCCGCGATCTATCGCTCGTTCGGCGTAGAGAGCGGGAAAAAGGAGCATGCGCTGCGGGCGCTGGAGCTTCTGCAGGCGTCGCTCCCGCTGCTTTCGCAGAATGCAGATCCGGAAATCGGCGAGCTTACGATCTACGGCAGCATGGCGGACGTCTATCAGATGCTGGACGACCGGGACAAAGCCCTCGAGATCTTAAAGCGGCATAACGTGGGCAGACAAAACAACGATCGCATCGGGATCATACTGTCGGAAAACAACGGCTCGGAGGAAGCGGTGCCGTTTCTTTCGGAATCGCTGGTCATTCATGTGACCGCCCTCGTCCACACGGCTCTGGGGTATCTGAACGTCTATCTGAACAGGAATGATTATGCGGCGAGCGAGGATATCCTGAAATGGATCACAGGGACGCTTTCGGGGCTTCGGAGAGCGGAGACGCCGAGCTATCTGGAGAAGATCAACAGTCTGGCGCATGCCTGCCTTGCGTTCGCGCAGGCCAAAACGGGACAGACGGACAAGGCGCGCGACACCTTGAAAACCGCTCTGGCGATCGCGCGGGCGTTTGACGCCGCGCCGAACTACGACGGGAACGCGGTGCGCTTCGTCGAGCATCCCGAGCACTTAAGCGCGTATGACGATCTCGGCGCGACGGCGATGGAGAGCGTGGAGCGCACGATAGAAAGCTTTGAAGACGAAGCGTTTTCCACGATGTGGAAAGCGGCGCTCGCATAAGTTACCGGCAAGACAGAAAGGAGAGCAAAAACATGATCCAATTTCGAGACGGCTTCTACGCGGACATCCGGATTGAGGACAGGAGCCGAACCATCATCAGCTATAAGGCGGGAACGCTTGAGGAAATGAAAAACCGCGTGGAGAAACAGGCGTTCCTTCGCGTGTACGACGGAAAGCTCTGGTATTACGCGTCCGTGACGGACGTCGAGCACCTTCAGAAGACGCTGGACGGACTTTACGCGGCCGCAGCCGAAAACCCGAGCATCCTTGAGGACCCAGTCGTGCGGCGCTTTGAAAAGAACCGCGACACGATCGAAAGCTTTGCAAGCTGCTCGGTTCGCGATATTCCGCTGAAAGAGAAGCAGGCGCTGCTGCTTTCCTACCTGCCGATCCTCACGGAGGATCCCTGCGTTACGCTGCCCGTGGGAAAGTACCTTGACCGGAACAGCCGGTTCCGTTTCCTGTCCAGCCTCGGCGCCGACATCTCTTATGATTACCAGACCTGCGGATTGGCATTTTCGTTCAGCATGGCGGAGGGCGAAAAGAAATTCTCCGGCCACTGGCAGAAAGGCGCGACCCGCTTCCACGATCTGACGGGCGTGGAAGAAACGCTTCGCGCTTCGGTGAAGGAGCAGGCGTATTTTCTGCGCAACTCCGTTCCGGTCGAGCCGGGGAAATATCCGGTCGTCCTGTCGCCGGAGGCGGCGGGCGTATTTGCGCACGAATCCTTCGGACACAAGTCCGAATCGGACTTTATGCTCTCCGACGCGTCCATGAAGGACGAATGGCAGCTCGGAAAGACGGTCGGCTCGGCGATCCTGTCGATCGCCGAATGCGGCGACGTTCCCGGCTGCGGCTTTGTTCCGTACGACGACGAGGGGACAAAGGCGCGGAAGAACTACCTGATCAAAAACGGCGTTCTTGCGGGGCGGCTGCACAGCGCGACGACTGCCGCCGCGCTTGACGAGGGCCTGACCGGCAACGCGCGCGCGATCGACTGCACGTTCGAGCCGATCGTCCGCATGACCACGACGTACATCGAGGGCGGCGAGCTGACGTTTGACGAGCTTATCGCGCCGATCAAAAAGGGATATTTCATCAAAACGATCAATCACGGCAGCGGCATGAGCACCTTTACGATCGCGCCGAGCCTTGCGTATGAGATCGCCGACGGCAAGCTTGGCAGGCCTGTGCAAATCAGCGTTATCACGGGTTCGGTGTTCGAGACGCTCGGATTGATCGACGGGCTGAGCAAGGACGTCGAGCTGCTTTCGTTCGTCACGG
>SVKM01000109.1 GCA_015068465.1 Oscillospiraceae bacterium
CAGCCGGCGCTCGCCTTCATCGTACCGTCCTCCGCCGCCCACGACTCGATCGTGCGGCAGGAGGTCGTCCCCACGCAGATCACGCGCCCGCCGCTCGCCTTTGTCTCATTGATCAGCGTCGCCGTCTCCTCCGGCACGATGCAGTATTCGCTGTGCATCTCGTGATTCTCCAGCTCATCCTCCTTGACCGGGCGGAACGTACCGAGGCCGACGTGCAGCGTCACATAGCCGAGCCTGACGCCCTTCGCGGCGATGGCATCGAGCAGTTCCTTCGTGAAATGCAGCCCCGCCGTCGGTGCCGCCGCGCTGCCGTTGACCCTGGAATATACTGTCTGATAGCGCTCCTTGTCCTGAAGCTCCGCCTTGATGTACGGCGGCAGCGGCATCTTGCCGAGGCGCTCGAGCACCTCAAGAAAGATCCCCTCATAGGAAAAACGCACGAGCCGGTTGCCGTCTGGCAGGACCTCCGCGACCTCCGCGGTCAGCTCGCCGTCGCCGAAGCGCAGCTTCGCGCCCTCGCGCAGATGCTTTCCCGGACGCACGATGCACTCCCAGACGTTTTCGCCGCGGTCGATGAGCAGCAGCACCTCGCAAGCGCCGCCGCCCGGCAACCGCTGTCCCAAAAGGCGCGCGGGCAGAACGCGGCTGTCGTTGAGGATCAGACAGTCGCCCGGGCGCAGAAACTCCGGCAGATCATAAAAGTGATGGTGCGAAAATGCGCCCGTTTCCCTGTCAAGGCAGAGAAGACGCGAGCAGTCGCGCTTTTCCGCAGGGGTCTGCGCAATCAGCTCCTGTGGAAGGTAGTAGTCAAAATCACTGGTTTTCATGTTTACTCGATGGTAACTCCCGTGTAATAGAATTCGAGGATCGCCCGGAAATCATAGCCCTGCTCCGCCATCGCGCTTGCGCCCCACTGGCTCATGCCGACATTGTGCCCCCAACCGGAGCCGTTGACGGTAAACGTGTCCGACGTGGTCGCGGGAGCGCTCGGCGCCTGTTGCAGCTGCGAAACGCCTCCCGACGTGATGACATAGGCGTCAGAAGCGCTGCCGGCATACTGTGCCACCGTGCCGTCGCCCGAGATCGTATAGACGCCGCCGAGTCCGGAGAGCGAATGGTCCGCACTGTTGACGCAATACGTCGCGCCGCCGACCGCCCCGCCGATGTTGAAGCGCATGCTGCGAAGCCCCAACGTCGTGCGACAGGATTCCCGGTAGACCGTTTTCGTTCCGTTTGAGCCGACAAAGGTTACCGCGCGGACGTTGCCGTTCGGCGTGAACTCCGAAACATAGGCGCTTTTCACCGTGCCGATGCTGATGCCCTTCGCCTTCAGTCTGGACGAAAGCTCGCTCTGGGTAAAGGTCGTCGACCAGTGATACTTGGGTATCCGCGAAGCGATCAGCGCCTCATAGGGATCGGCCTTTCCCTTGCAGTACGGCACCTCGTTGCCCCAGACGTTCACCGCGTCCTCGCTCGCGCCGCCGTTGCAGGAATAGTAATATGCCTCAGCGAGCTTTCCGTTGTAGTACATATAGACGCCCGCGGTTTCGTCCACGGCGCGATCCGTCATCTCGTTGCTTGCCGCAACGCCCTGATAGACCTGGCAGTCGTCGGTCGTGCAGACGTCAAATCCCTGCGAGCGGTGGCGCGTCTGCATGGCGGCATAGGTGCGCGCGCAGACCGCCTGCGCCTTGATCGCCTCGAGCGGCTTGTCGTTGCCGATCTCGTAGGGCACGCTGCCCTTGGTGTAGTCCTCGATGTTGACGACGTTGATAACGTTCAGATTGCCGCCGGTCACGCGCTGGTACTCAAAGCCGCCGTAATAGCGGTAACCGCGGAACCAGGTCACGGGCTTCTCGCCGCCGACCGGGCGCGGCATCACGGCGAGCGAATAGAGCCCGCCGCAGTCAAAATAAAGCAGCACGCGGTTCGTCCCCGTCACAGTCACGATCACGCCGGTCCTGCTCGGAGATACGACCTGCACCGCGTCCGCGCCGCCCCAGCTTGCCATCGCCGCTTCCGCCTCTGACTGCGAGGTGTACTGCCCCACGCGCACGGCGTAACCGCTCATCAAAAACGCGACAAACGCGCCGTCGTACTGCGACGCCGCATACGCCGCTTCCTCATAGGTTCCAAATGCGGTCAAAAGCTGCAAATGCCAGCCGCCGACCGTCGCCCCCGCAGCGCCCGTGCCGGCATAATTAGCGTTTCCCGAGGCGTAGAAATTTCCGTCTATCGTAACGGAAATCTTGTATTCGTCCGTCTCCGGGCCCAGCGGGATATAGTTCCGCCCGCCGTCAAAATAGCCCATCGTATAGCCCATGCCCGCGACGGTGTCGTTGTAGTTTTGCAGATTGGCGGAAAACATGGCGTCGCCGCCGTATTTTATCCCGACCTTGAGCATATCGTTTTCTATGGCCCGCGCGCCGCCGCAGAGCGATACGCTCATCAAAAACACGAGCAGCGCCAGCCGAAACAGTTTACGCATTGGCATCTCTCCCTTTGTCTGCCATTATAGGACAAAAAGCCCCGTGTTTCAAGAAAAAACGACCAGTTTATCCATGTCAGTTTCTGGAATGGAGGAATCTCTGATGAAAAAATCTGTTTTCACCGGCTGCGGCACCGCGCTCATCACGCCCTTTCAAAGCGGGAAGCCCGATTTGGAGCGCTTTCGCGCGCTCGTATCCCGACAGCTTGCCGCCGGCGTCGACGCGCTGATCGTCTGCGCGACGACCGGCGAAGCCCCAACGCTCCGCAGGAACGAGCGCTCGGAGCTGATCCGCGCCTGCATCGACGAAGCCGCGCATCGCGCGCCGGTCATCGCCGGAACCGGCGCAAATGACACCTCCCTCGCGGTCGAGCTCTCCGAGGAGGCGGAAGCGCTGGGCGCGGACGGCGTGCTCGTCGTAACGCCCTACTACAACAAGGCGACGCAGGCGGGTCTGGTCGCGCACTACACGGCGATCGCGGACGCGGTACATATCCCTGTCATCGTCTACAACGTCCCCTCGCGCACAGGGCTGAGCTGCACCGCCGAGACCTACGCCACGCTCTCGAAGCATCCGAACATCGCGGGCGTCAAGGAGGCAAGCGGCAATTTTGCGCTCATTCAGGATACGCGCAACCGCTGCGGCGAGGACTTTTGCGTCTGGTCCGGCAACGACGAGGACACGACCGCGATCATGGCGCTTGGCGGCGCGGGTGTGATCTCGACGGCGGCAAACCTCATCCCGGAGGATATGCGCGAGCTGACACGCCTTTCCCTCTCCGGGAGTCTGCACAAGGCGGGCGTTTTGCAGCTTCGCATGACGGATCTGCTGCGCGCGCTGTTCTGCGAGGTAAACCCCATCCCGGTCAAAACAGCGATGGCGCGGCTGGGCCTCTGCGCCGAAGAGCTGCGCTTGCCGCTGTGCGCGATGCAGCCGGAGAACCGCAAGCGCCTTTTTGACGCGATGGACGCCTACGGCGTCAAATAATAAGGAAAGAAGACGCCCAGGCGTCTTCTTTTTTGCGTTTGGCTGTCAATACGGTCCGTTTCGACGCATCAAAATGCGTTTTCGATATATTCGATCCTTGTCTGCTCCGGGGAACGCTCCCTGTCCGTATAGACCTCCGCCACATCGAAGCGGCATACCGCGTCAGGATCGTGCGTCGCGAGATAGTATTCCGCCGTCGTGCGCAGCTTCTGCTGCTTGCCATACGTCACAAACTCCCGCGGAAGCCCGAAATCCAGGTTGCTGCGCAGCTTGACTTCGACAAAGCAGAGCGTTCCCCCATCCTGCGCGATCAGGTCGATCTCTCCGAAACGGCAGTGGTATTTTGAAACGACGATGCGGTATCCCCGGTCACGCAGATACTCGGCTACCTGCGCCTCTCCCCAGTCGCCGCTTGCCTTGGTCGTCATTATCTCTTCTCCCAATTCTTCAAAAAGGTCATACGGTGCGCCGGACAGGGGCCGTATATCTCAAATTTGGCGCGGTGCAGCTTCGTGCCGTAGCCCTTGTGCTTGGCAAACTGGTACTGCGGGTACTGCTTGTCCAGCACGTCGACTACAAAACGGTCACGGCTGACCTTAGCCAGAATAGACGCTGCCGAAATGCTTGCTGACAAGCTATCTCCCTTTACAAGGCAGCGGTGTGGCAGAACGATCGCGGCGCTCTTCCCGTGATCCCGATTTCCGTCGATCAGCGCAAAATCCGCCTTGACGGCAAGGCCGTCAATGGCAAGCTGCATCGCCTTCATGCGCGCGCTGAGGATGTCCGTCGCGTCGATTTCCTTCTCGTCGACCCATGCGACGGAGTATGCGACCGCCTGTTCCTCAATCAGCGGAAACAGCGCCTCGCGCTTTTTCTCCGTCAGCTTTTTGGAGTCGTCCAACCCGGGAATGTCGTAATTCTCCGGCAGAATGACCGCGGCGGCATAGACCGGACCGCACAGCGGGCCGGCTCCCGCTTCATCAACGCCGCAGACCACAGCGTAGCCTGCTGCGTGCGCCTCGTTCTCATAAGTCAAATCAGCCATTTTCATCCTCCGGTGGCGTTTCAAGTGTAAAGCGTCCCAGCTTTCCACCCCTGAATTCATCAAGCAATATTCGGCTCATGCGTTCGGTGTCGACCTCGCCGCCGGAAATCAGAAAACCGCGCTTGCGCCCAGCCTTCTCCACCAGCGCCCAGCCGTCCTCGCCGGGTTCGACCGTGATCTTGTAGCGCTCCCGCAGCGCCTCGGGGTAGTGCTCCCCCAGGTAGCCCATCAGCCGCATCGCCAACTCCTCGATGTCCATGACCTCGTCGCGGATCGCGCCGGTGAACGCAAGGCGGACGCCGACAGCGGCGTCCTCAAATTTTGGCCAAAGGATGCCCGGCGTATCGAGCAGCTCCAGCGTTTTGTCGACGGGGACCCACTGCTTTGCACGCGTGACGCCCGGGCGGTCCTCCGCCTTTGCGGTCTTGCGTCCCGAAACCTTGTTGATGAACGTCGACTTTCCCACGTTTGGAATGCCCAGCACCATCACGCGCAGCACGCGCCCGACCTGCCCCTTCGCCTCATAGGCGGCGATCTTGTCGCGCAGCAGCGTCCGCACGGCGGGCGCAAACTGCTTGACGCCGGCGCCGGATCTGGCGTCCGCCTCAATGACCGCGTTTCCCCGTGCGCGGAACCATGCCGCCCAGCGGCGCGTCATTTCGGCGTCCGCCTGGTCGACGCGGTTGAGCACGACCAGCCTCGGCTTGCCCGCGGTCAGCTCATCGACGTCGGGATTGCGGGACGAAAGCGGGATGCGCGCGTCGACGATCTCGCACACGGCGTCCATATTGGGCAGTTCCGCCGCGATCATACGGCGGGTCTTGGTCATGTGGCCGGGAAACCAGCTCAAACTGTCCAGCTGCATCGTCTTATCCCTTGCTCAGCGCGCCGATGCGGCCGAAATCGCGTTTACCGGTGATGGAATCGGGTCCGGGAAACGCGAGAAACACCGCTTTTCCGATCAGATAGCGCGTATCCACGGTGCCGATGCGCGAATCGCGGCTGTCGGAGCTCATGTTGCGGTTGTCACCCATGAGGAACACCGAGCCCTCCGGCACCGTCAGTGGGAACTCCGTCCCCTCAAACGTGTAGGTGAGGTCGTTGATATAGTCCTCGTTGAGCGCTTCCCCGTCGACGTAGACGACGCCGGCGTTGAAGTCAATATCGACCGTCTGTCCGCCGACGGCGATGATGCGCTTGACGATCGGGTCGCTCGAGAACGACTGCTTGCGCGCGATCACGATATCGCCGCGGCGATACTCGCCGACCAGCAGGGAATCCAGAACCAGCAGGCGGTCCCCATCCTGCAGCGTCTGGCGCATGGACGGCCCCAAAACCGCCATCAGGCGGATCACGAAAGTAAATACGAGCACAATGATCAGCACCGCCGCGACGAGCGATCTTGCCCACTCATAGAGCTCGCTGCCGGGGACCCTCTGTTCGCCTTCCTCGCCCTGCCGCGGCAGGCCCGTTTCAAAATTATCCATACCATTCTCCGTTTTTTTCATTGCGTCTTTCAAGCCGCTATCTGGTATTTTACCATATTTTGATAAAAACACAACCCAAACGGCTCTGACAATAAAAAAGCATGGCGTATCCGCCATGCTTTTTTACCGGTTCGGATCGCTTACTCCGCGACGGTCTTCGCCTCGATGACCTTGACGGTGCGGCCGTTATAAGTACCGCACTCGGGGCACATTCTGTGCGGCTGGTGCAGCGCGCCGCACTTCGGGCACGCGACCAGAGCGGGAGCGCTCAGCTTCCAGTGGGAGCTGCGTCTCTTATCACGTCTTGCGCGGGAAACTTTACCCTTAGGGACTGCCATGGTGACACCTCCTTGATCGATAACGGCGGTCAGCCGTGAAATTTACATTATAAAAGCTTCTGCAATGCCGCCCAGCGCGGGTCGATCTCCTTCTTGCAGCGGCACTCCTCAAAGTTGAGGTTCGCGCCGCAGCCGGGACAAAGCCCCTTGCAATCCTCGCGGCAAAGCGTCTTGGTGTCCATGTTGAGGATAAACGCCTCGCGTACCAGCTCGTCCAGGTCGAACGCGCCGTCGTCCAGCAGCAGTATTTCGTCGTTTTCCTCGTCCTCCAGCTCGTTTGCGAGCATCCGCTCGAGCGAAACGTGGAAGGGCTTTTCAAACGCCGTACCGCATCGGTCGCACACGCAGGAAAGCATTGTGTCGACGTCCGCGTTCAATTGAAGCATCCCCGCGATGTTCCGCACCGCTCCTACCACTGAAACGGGCCGAACCGCAGGACGCACGCCGCCGAAGTCCACATCGGAAAGATCCAATTCCTCGTTGAGATCGATTCCGTCTCCGGGGGTGTTGATGATCCTTTTGACATCCAGACGCATGACACACCTCACAATGACACGAGTGATATTATAGTAAACTCCCCCGCGCTTGTCAAACATTTTTTTGCTTTTTCTTGAAAAATTTTTCCGATTGCCGTACAATATCCAAAAACAGCAGCGAGGAGGCGGGGGCATGCGCGAATTCACCATCGGAAAAAACGACGCCGGACAGCGGCTCGACCGCTTTCTTGCCAAGGCGGTCCCCCTGCTTCCCGCCTCGCTCGCGCAGAAATACGTCCGCATCAAGCGCATCAAGGTCAACGGCGCGCGCGCCGCGCGCGACCTGCGGCTCTGCGAGGGCGACAGGGTGGAATGCTACGTCAACGACGAGTTTTTCGACGCGCCGGATGAAAACAACGTCTATCTCACCATCACCGCGCCAAAGCTACATATTATATATGAAGACGAAAACATCCTCCTCCTCAACAAGCCCTCCGGCCAGCTTTGCCACACCGGCGACGGAGAGTCCGGCGTCACGCTCATCGACCACCTGCTTGCCTACCTCTACCAAAAGCGCGAGTGGCGCCCGCGCGAGGAAAACGCGTTCACGCCCGCGCTTTGCAACCGCATCGACCGCAACACCGGCGGCATCGTCATCGCGGCGAAGAACGCGGAGGCGTTGCGCATCCTCAACGAGAAGATCAAGGACCGCGAGATCGCAAAGTTCTACCTGTGCGTCTGCCTCGGGCGCCCCGAACCGCCCAAGGGCAGGATCGAATGCTTCCTGCGAAAGGACGAGCGCGAGAACAAAATGCGCGTCTACCACCGTCCCGTCCCGGACGGGCGCAGCGCCGTCACGCTCTACGATACGCTCATTACGAAGGGCGAGCTGTCTCTGGTCGAGGTCGAGCTTCTCACCGGGCGCACGCACCAGATCCGCGCCAGCTTTGCCGACATCGGGCATCCCCTGCTCGGCGACGGCAAATACGGCATCGGCCAGGCAAACCGCAAATACGGTGAGAACGCGCAGCTTTTGTATTCCTACCGCCTGCGGTTCGACTTTCCCACCGACGCTGGCCTGCTTCATTATCTAAAAGGTAAGGAGTTTGCGGCTGACGCCGTTCCCTTCCGGCAAAAATATTTCGGTTGATGTGTAATCTCCACAAAACAGAGGCTCTTGCGGGCCTCTGTTTTTGTCACATTGGAGATTGTTTGATTTACTAAACAAAAAGTTTAATTCTCTGTTGCTTTTTTGTGTCTTGTCATGTATCATATCTCAGGTTTCAGTTTAGAAAACAATTTGTTTAGTATATCGAACGCAGAGGTACGCCTATGGATATCGGAAACAAGATACGGCAGCTGCGCACGCAGAAGGGGCTGACGCTCGAGGAGCTTGCGAGCCGCAGCGAGCTGACGAAGGGCTTTTTGTCCCAGCTTGAGCGCAACCTTACCTCCCCCTCCATCGACTCGCTTGACGACATTCTCGAGGCGCTCGGCACAAATCTTGCCGAGTTTTTCCAAGAGGACAAGGTCGAGCAATACGTTTTCCGCGACGCCGACTTCTTTATCGACGAACGCGAGGACTGCACGGTGCACTGGATCGTACCGAACACGCAGAAAAACCGCATGGAGCCGATCCTGCTGACGCTTCCCGAAAACGGGCGGTCGTTCGAGGTTGCGCCGCACAGCGGTGAGGAATTCGGATTCGTCGTCGACGGAACGGTCACGCTCACCTGCGACGGAAAGCGCTCCACGCTCCGCAAGGGAGAAACGTTTTACCTGCACGGGCACACCTTTCACAGCCTCAGCAACGAGCACAAGGCTGCCGCGCGCGTGCTTTGGGTATCCACGCCCCCGCTGTTTTGAATCCGTCAAGATCGCCGTGTGATATAGGAGAGAGAATTATGGCAGAAGAAGTCAAGAAGCTGATCCAATTCAAGAACATCGTCAAGAGCTTTGAGGACGGACAGGTCGTCCTCAAGGGCGTTTCCCTCG
>SVKM01000110.1 GCA_015068465.1 Oscillospiraceae bacterium
GACGTGATCTTCATGGATCATATGATGCCGGAGATGGACGGCGTGGAGGCGATGAAACGGCTGCGCGACGCCGCCGCGGAGAAGGGGGCGTCCCCCGTCATCGTCGCGCTGACCGCCAACGCGGTCAGCGGCGCGCGGGAGATGTTCCTGCGCGAGGGCTTCGACGGCTTTATCGCCAAGCCCATCGACCTCGGCGATTTTGAGCGCGTTATGAGGCGCGTGCTGCCTGAGTCCGCGGTCGGCGGCGAGCGGTCTGAGTGAGAACGCGCGGGCGGAAAGAGGTGTTTTGATGATTAAGTGGATCAGGAAGTATCTGGACGACCCGAAGCTGGACATTCAGGAACGCTCGTTTGTCCTGCTGTCGATCGTCGGACTGATCGGCATACTCCTCGCGGTGGTCAACGGCCTGGTGCTCGACCAGCCTGTGATGGCAACGATCTTCACGGCTGTGGGTTTTGTCGTTTTTTCGCTGCTGATGGCATACGGCCTCAAGCGCGGAAAGATCCAGCTGACCATGGCGATCATCACGGCCTGCCTTGTGTTTGTCTTCCTGCCCGGCATCTTTTTCACCAGCGGCGGCATTTACAGCGGCTCGCCCGTCTGGTTTACGTTTGCCACGCTTTATATCGTGATGATCCTGGACGGAAAGCGCAGGGTGTTCTTCCTTTCGGCGGAAGCGCTGATGATCGTTGTGTGCTGGTATATCGGCTACCGGAACCCGGAGTGGATCACGGAGTTTACGATGGAGGACGCCTATTTGGACTCCATCGCCGCGCTTTTTACCGTGGGCGCGGTGATGGTCGTGCTCGTCAGTTTCCAGACGCGGCTGTACCGGCAGGAGAGCGAGCGCGCCGAAAAGAAGGCGCAGGAGGTCGAGGAGCTCAACCGCGCGCAGAACCGCTTTTTCTCCAGCATGAGCCATGAGATCCGCACGCCCATCAATTCGATCCTCGGCCTCAACGAGCTTATCTTGCGCCAGGAGGACGCCTCCGACGAGATCATCCGCGACGCCGGAAACATCCAGGGCGCGGGCAAGATGCTCCTCGCGCTCATCAACGACATCCTCGACTTCAGTAAGATCGAGGCGGGCAGCATGGATATCGTCCCCGTGGAGTACCGCGTCGGCGATATGATCTCCGAGATCGTGAACATGATCTGGCTGCGCGCGAGCGAAAAAGGGCTCAAGTTCAGCGTCGATATCGACCCGCAGGTGCCCGCCGTCCTCTTCGGCGACGAGGTGCGCCTCAAGCAGATCCTTGTCAATCTGCTCAACAACGCCGTGAAGTATACGCCCTCCGGCTCGATCGGGCTCCACATTGAGAGCGAGGACGCGGGCGAAAACCGCGTGCTGCTCAAGATATCCGTGTCGGACACGGGCATGGGCATCAAGAAAGAGGCGATCCCCTACCTCTTCGACGCCTTCAAGCGCGTGGATCAGGAGAAGAACCGGCGCATCGAGGGGACGGGTCTGGGACTTTCCATCGTCAAGCAGCTTGTGGAGCTGATGGGCGGAACGGTCACCGTCAACAGCATCTATACGCAGGGTTCGACCTTCACCGTGAGCCTCAGGCAGGGCGTCGCCGACGCGCGGGCGATCGGCGATCTGAACATTACAAACACGGACAGCGGTTTTTCCCGCCGGAGGCGCGAGCGCCGCTTCAGCGCGCCGGAGGCGCGTATCCTGATCGTGGACGACAACGAGATGAACCTCGAGGTCGAATGCAAGCTCCTCAGCGACACGGATATTATGATCGACACCGCCGCGAGCGGCGCGAAGGCGCTGGAAAAGACGCTGATCACGCGCTACGACCTTATTTTCATGGATCATCTGATGCCGGAGATGGACGGCGTTGAGTGTCTGGAGAAGATCAGGAGCCAGACGGGCGGGCTCAACAAGAACATTCCGGTCGTCGTCCTGACGGCGAACGCGGGCGGCGAGAATCGCGAGCTGTACAACGCCGCCTGCTTCGACGGGTATCTTGTCAAGCCCGTGTCGGGGAACCAGCTGGAGGACATGCTCTTAAAGCACCTGCCGGAGGAAAAGGTGCTGCGCACCGGGAGCAGCAGCATGACCGGCGGGGAGCTGAGCACCTCCAAGGACTATATCAGAAAGCAGAGCGTGGCTGTCACCACGGGCAGCATGAGCGACCTGCCCGACACGCTCATCAAGCAGCTCGGGCTCAACGTGATCCCGTGGAGCATCCACACGAAGGACGGCGTGTTCAGCGACGGCGTGGAGATGAGCGCGGACGAGCTTGTCCGTTACATCAACGCCGGAAACAACGACGCGTACTCCGAGCCGGCGGAGACGGCGGAATATGCCGAGTTTTTCGGCGCGGTGCTCAAGACGGCGCATCACGTGATCCACATTGCGCTGACGACCGGCATGAGCAAGGAGTATGAGCGCGCTGTCGAGGCCGCCAGGTCGTTTGAAAACGTCACGGTGGTCGAATCGGGCTGCCTCTCCAGCGCCGCCGGCCTTCTGACGCTCGTCGCCTATAAGCTCTCGCAGCAGAATATGAGCGTCGAAGAGATCGTGGAGGAGCTTGAGGCGGTCAAACGGCGCATCCATTGCAGCTTTATCATCCGAACCACGGACTATATGGCGCGGCGCGGGCTCATCAGCAAGCGTGTGCACAGTATTGCCACGGCGCTGGAGCTGCGCCCCTGCCTCAAGATCAAAAACAACAAGTCCGGCATCGGCGGCATTTGGCTGGGAAATGTCCGCCGCTGCTACGACCGTTACATCGGCAAGGCGCTCAAGGCGTCCCAGAACCCGGACACCGATATCCTGTTCGTCACTTACGTGGACGTTTCCGAGGAGGATCTGGGCTGGATCGAGGATCGCATCCGCGCGCGGGCGTCCTTCGAGCATATCATTTTCCAGCAGGCGTCCGCCGCGATCTCGTCCAACTGCGGCCCCGGCACGTTCGGCCTGCTGTTCATGGACAAGGGGAAGAATTACAACCTCGGCTCCCTGATCCCCGCGGAGCGGGAGGCGGCGGAGCATGCCGAACAGGGCGAGGAAACGACGACCTTTGACGCGCCCGCCGAACCCGCGGAGCAGCGCGCGCCGGAGAAGGAAAGCGCCGCGCCGGAGGGCGGGGAAGCGCAGCTCGCGGACGCGCTGGGGCTCGACTATGCCGCGGCGGTCAGAAGCTGCGGCGGCGCGGAGTCTTTCCGCAAGGTGCTGGAGCTTTTCTGCCGGAGCGCCCGCGCGAAGGCGGATGAGATCGAAGGCTTCTGGCGTGCCGGCGATCTGACGAACTATACCGTCAAGGTACACGCGCTCAAAAGCTCCGCACGGCTCGTCGGCGCGCTGGAGCTCGGCGAGCAGGCGAGGGAGCTGGAGGCGGCAGGCAAAGCCGCAGATATGGCGGCGATCGAAGAAAACACGCCGCGCCTGCTTGCGCGCTGCCGCGGCTATGCGGAGGAGTTCGACGCGCTCTCCGGCGGCGCCGGGGACGACGCCCTGCCGCCGATCGGCAAGGACGCGCTTGCGGAGGCATATGCTTCGCTTGCCGAGTGCGCGGGGTTGATGGATTATGACATGGCGGAGATGGTGCTCGACTCGCTGAAGCGATACCGTCTGCCGCCGGAGGACGCCGACCGCGTGGAGCAGCTTCGCGCCGCGCTTGTCGACTTGGATTGGGACCGCGTTGCCGCGCTCGGCAAAGGCTGAAAGGAGCAGAGAGAAGATGGACACCGCAAAAAAGGTCATGTTTGTCAGCGCGAAGCAATCGCTCATTACGGACGCGCTGCTCAACAAGATCAGAACATGGGGCGCGGAACCCTTTTACGTCCTCTCCGCGCAGCAGCTTGCCGAAAGCGGCGAGGACGCCGACAGCGTCGTGTGCTATCTGGAGGGCGACGCGGCGGCGTGCGCCCCGCTGCACGCCGCGCTGGACGCATGGTGCGCGAAATGCGGCGCGGAGGCCGTCTGCGTCGGCTCGCGGGAGCAGTACGAAGCCTTCCTGCGGAGCTTTGCGCCCGAGCGCGTGGCGGAGTTTTTCGAGCGCCCGTTGAACATGGAGCGCTTTTTGAGCTGCGTGGTGGGGAAGCGGGACGCGGCGGCGCGCAGAGCGCGCGTGCTGGTCGTGGACGACGATGCGAGTTACCGCCAGTTTGTGCGCGAATGGCTTCGGGATATCTGCGACGTTTCGATGGCGAACGGCGGGGAGCAGGCGCTCAAGCTGCTCTCCGCGCAGAAGCCCGATCTGATCCTGCTGGACTACGAGATGCCCGACCTCTCGGGCCCGCAGACGCTGGAGAAGCTCCGCGCCCTGCCGCAGGCGGAAAAGATACCCGTTATCTTCCTCACGGGCAACGAGGACGCGTCGAGCGCCCGGCAGGTGCTCAGCCTGCATCCGGCGGGCTATCTGCGCAAGAGCGTGGGCAAGGAGGAACTGCTCGCGAAGGTCGGGGAAGCGCTCGCGGGAGTGTAACAAAACAGTCCGGACGTTCCGACGGATTCGGAGCGTCCGGACTGTTTTTTTCGCATTCAGAGAGCCTTCGATGAAAACAGGACCCTTGCGGAATCCCGCAGGCGCTGGTGCCGGATGCCGGTCGCGTCGAAGCGGACGGTGCGGAACGCGAGCTGCATCACGGGCCCCGCACCGAACGCGCACAGGAGCGTCCCGAGCCCGACCGGGCCGCCGAGGAGCCAGCCGAGCAGCGTCGCCGTGCTGAGAAGCGCGATGCTGACCGCGCCGATGGGGACGCGCTTCACGCGCTTGGCAAGCCCCACCAGCAGCGTGTCGCGCGGCCCGCAGCCGAGCGACGCCGCCATATAGGCGTACTGCGTGTAGGCGAGCACGAACAGCCCCACGATCAGAACGGGGATCGACGTCAGAAGCGACCGGCAGGGCGGCACGGCGTGGATGTGGTTGAAGAAATCCACGGCCTTTCCCACGACGACGGCGTCGATGAACATCGCGATGCCGATCGGCTCGCGCAGCAGGACGTCGATGAGCAGGATCGTCAGCGACACGGCGATGGACGCGGTCCCGTAGAGGATGCCGAGGCTCCTGGAAAGACCCAGATTGAGCACGTCCCAGGGCGCGGCGCCGATGTTCGCCTGGATCGTGAGGTACACGCCGAAGCCGTTGATGAACAGGCTGGCCGCCGCGATGAGCATATTCAGAAGGATCGCGCCGGGCGTGCGGTTCTCCCGCAGATCGTTTGTCATTTCCGTTTTGTCCTTGTTTCAAATTGGCGCAGGATGTACGCCTTGACCTTTTCGAGCCGGCTGCGCTTCCAGGCGCCCGCCTCGGCGGTCGCGGCGAAGGGGGCGATGATGTGGAAGTCCATGTGCTCGCCCTCGTAGTAGCCGTCCGGCTCGGTCGAGTTGTAATATGCGTTCCAGACCTCCTCCGGCGCGTCCTTGAAGCGCTCGGGCTCGAGGTAGACCAGCGTGCGGCGGTTCTCCGTGTCAAACGCCTTGGCGCTCAGCGGCGCGAGCAGCTCGTATTCCTCCGCGGGGACGTTCGTGAAGATATCCGGCAGCGGCGCGGCGTCGATGCGCTCCTCGCCGCGGACGATCCGAAGCCCCATCGCCTCGAAATCCAGCTTCTCCGGCGTGAAGATCAGCTTGAGCAGCACGCCCGTGTCGGTGTAGAGGTGCTCGCGCTGATAATTCGTGTCGAAAATGAAGTTGCCCAGCGAGTAGAAGATTGCCTTGCCGTCGTCGAACAGCTCGTAGTTTTCGGGCACATGCGGATGGTGCGCCACGACCGCGTCCGCGCCGAGCTCCAGAAACTTGAGATAGCGCTCGCGCGTGTAGGGATTCGGCAGGCTGGAGAACTCCTCGCCGCCATGCGAAACGATCACGCACCAGCGGCACTTCGCCTTGACCTCGTCGATGCGCTTTTTGATGCGCTCCATGTCGTTCCAGCGGAAGATGCCCGGTTCGGCGGCGGTGGCGGGGATGCACTCGGAGAGATAGGCGACGCCGAACATGCCGATGCCGCCCGCCTCGGGAAGGTATACGGGCTCCGACGCCTCGACCTCGTTGAGGCCCGCGCCGAGCGTTTTGACGCCCCGCTCCGCCGCGAGCGCGCGGGTGCTTTTGAGCCCCTCGACGCCCGCGTCCATCGTGTGGTTGTTGCCGATGCACCAGACGTCGGCGCGGATCTTGTCGAGGACGCGGGTCACCTCCGGGCTCATGCTGTGGAAGAATACCCCGTGGCTGCCGTTGTCCTCCGCGTCGATGAGCGGGCCCTCGACGTTTGCCGCGACGTGGCCGGCGCCGCGGAAGAAATCGAGGATCGGTTCGGAGAGCAGGTTTTCGTCCTCCCACCGCCGGTCCATGTAGCGGTCAAAGCCGATGTCGCCGGTAAAGACGATGGAGGTCATATCCTTGTTCATGGCGTGCTCCTTACTTGAGGCGCTTGAGCGTTTCAAGCGTCAGCGCCCAGACGCGCTGCGTCGAGGCGATGTGCAGCCGCTCGCGCGGCGTGTGGATGTTGGTGAGGTCGGGGCCGTAGGAGATGCAGTCGAGCCGCGGCAGCTTGCCGGAGAGGATGCCGCACTCCAGCCCCGCGTGCAGCGCCTCGACGCGCGGTTCCTCGCCGTAGACCGCGCGGAACGCCTCAATAACGGTGTCGCGCAGCGGCGAATCCGCCCGGTACTCCCACGCGGAGTAGGACGCGGGGATCTCGACGCTCCCGCCGAGCGCTTCGGCGAGCGCGACGACCTTTGCCGTCGTTTCGTCCTTCTGCGTGTTGACGCTCGAGCGCACCATGAAGCGGACGACGACCGTGTCCCCCTCAGTGAGCGCCTGGCCCATGTTGAGCGAGGTCTGCACGAGCCCCGGCACCTCGGCGCTCATCATCTGCACGCCGTTGGGCGCGCAAAAGAGGAACGTGCTCACGCGCCGCGTGCTCTCCGCCGTCATGGGCCTGCCCTCTGCCTTTGCTTCGGCGAGCGTGACGCGCACGCCGGCGTCTGTCGCGCGGTACTCGTTTTTGAGCGCCGCGTCCAGCGCCGCGGCCGCGGCGCGCGCGGCTTGCGCGTCGGAGACGACGATCGCGGCCGCGGCGTCGCGGGGGATGGCGTTGTCCTTCGAGCCGCCGCGCACCGAAACGAGCCGCAGCTCGGTCCTGCGCGCGATCTCGCACAGCGCGCGGCCCATCACGACGTTTGCGTTGGCGCGGCCCTTTTGGATCTCCTCGCCGGAGTGCCCGCCGATGAGCCCGTCGACCGTCAGCGTCAGCGCCGCGCCGGAAAAGTCCTCGCGCGTTACGGGGAACGTGCAGACGGCGCGCGTCGAGCCGGCGCAGCTGACCGTGAGCACCTTTTCCGTTTCGGAGTCGATGTTGATCATGCACTCCGCCTTGAGGTCGGAGGCATCGAGGGCGCGCGCGCCGACCATGCCGACCTCCTCGTCCACGGTGAACAGGCACTCCAGCGGCCCGTGCGGGATGTCGTCCGCGTCGAGGATCGCGAGCGCCATCGCCACGGCAATGCCGTCGTCGCCGCCGAGGGTCGTCCCGCGCGCGCCGACCGTGTCGCCCTCCACGAAGAGGTCGAGCCCCTCCGTTTCCATGTTTTTGCCGCAGTCCGGCTCCTTTTCACAGACCATGTCCATGTGCCCCTGGAGCATGACCGTTGGCGCGTTTTCATAGCCCGCCGTCGCCGCCTTTCGGATGACGACGTTGTTTGCCTCGTCCTGCCGGTACGCGAGGCCGCGCTCGCGCGCGAACGCGGCGAGATGGTCGCTGATCGCCTTCGTGTGCCCCGAGCCGTGCGGGATGGCGCACAGCTCTTCAAAAAAGCGAAAGACGCTTTGCGGTTCCAGACCGGATAATACGCTCATGATTGTTTTCCTCCCGGAAAGGGGCTGTGAAAAAGTATTTTCACAGCCCCCTTGATTTCAGCATACGCCGCCGCTTGTTACGCGAGCGACTTCATGATGTTGGCGCAGACCACGGCGAGCGGCGTGCCGACGACGTAGCCCATCAGCGCCATCAGGATGCCGACCGGCACCAGCGAGCCGGAGTAGGAGCCGGCGAGGACGGGCGCGGAGGCGGTGCCGCCGATGTTGGCGAGCGAAGCGACGCCCGCGGTGAACAGGTCGAGCTTGAGAAGCTTGCAGATCAGCAGCATCAAAGCCGCGTGGACGAACAGCACGATGAAGCCCGTGAGGATCCATGCCGGCGCGTCGCCGAGCTCAAGCAGGCTCGCGCGGGACGCCAGCAGGCCGATGACGGAGTAGAGCAGCAGGTTCGACACCTCGGCGGAGCCGGCGACCTTGCCTAGCGGGGTGACGGCGGCGACGAGCGCCACGGCGGTCACGAACAAAACGGTCCAGGTCGCCTTGTCGGAGAAGTTCGTCCAGGCGTAGAGCTTCGCGCCGACGTTGGCCGCGATCGCGCTGACAAGGAACGCGCAGCCGATGAGGAGGATCAGGCTCTGGAAGGTGACGGGCTTGGCGTTCGCCTTCGCCTCCTCCTCCAGACGCACGGAAACCTCGTCGAGCTTGGTGGTGTCCGCCTTGGTCCACTTGTTGAACTTGGGCGCGAGCTGGATCGCCCACAGCAGGAACATGACCCACAGCGAGTAGTCGATCGAGTCGATGACCAGCGCGTAGCCCATGTCCGCCTCGCTGATGTCGAGCGCGGCCTGCACGGCGACCATGTTGCCGCTGCCGCCGATCCACGAACCGCACAGGGCGCCGAGGCCCATCCACGCGTCGCTGCCGATGACGCCCTTCAT
>SVKM01000111.1 GCA_015068465.1 Oscillospiraceae bacterium
ACCAACACCGACACCAACAAGCTCGCTGTCAACACCCTGTACGCTGTTGCGTATGACTCCACCGGCGAGTATGTTGTCTATGCCACCGAAGCGACCAACACTCCCGCTCAGCTGACCGGCACGCTGAACCAGCAGCGCGGCTGGGCTGAGTATGTCAACGCGCTGACCAACAAGACCACGATCCAGGTCGGCGACCAGGCGAACCGCCGCACCACCAACATGCTGTATGTCAAGAACACTCTTGGCGACAACGTTGGCTACATCGCGCTCAACGCGAGCGGCAACTACTGGGTCTATCGTCCCGACACCGACACCTACACGCGCTATGGCACCGCTTCCGCGGCTTATGCGGCTGCGACCACTGCTGACAGCAAGGGCAACGGCTATTCTGTCGACAGCGTTTACGCCATGTGCGACAAGGCGACCGGTTCCGCCAGCACGATGGTCTTCATTGCCAAGCTGAGCACTGCCGGCGGCGTGTTCGTTGCTGCGGGCAACACCGTCACCGCTCTCGGTACGGCCAATGGCACGACCTACAAGGCTTCCACCGCGAGCATCGGCAACATCATCGTGAACAAGACCACCGGCACCGCGTCCGCGGACGTCAAGTACACCGCGCCGCTGTATGTTGCGAGCAATGCCGCCGCGACCTTCACGGTCCGCGCTTACACGCAGGCTGGCGCTCTGGTCGACGCCGTCCCGGTTGCCGGCACCCTGAAGGACGGCGTTCTCAACACGCGCGTCACCTTCCCTGCGGGCACCTTCACCACCGGCGAGACCTACAAGTTCGAGATTGACACCGAGTCCTTCTCCGCTGTCAAGGTCCGTTACCTCGACAAGGACGGCAAGGAGCTGACCGTTGCGGCCTCCGCCACTGACACGACTGGCGACCTGATCTACGGCTCCGCCACGACCCTCGTCAAGGATGGCGTCGGCGTTCTGTTCGCCGACTTCAAGGCCGACCTGAACAAGGGTAAGTACGCCGCGCAGACGCCCGCGTACACCATCACCGGCATTGTCGGTACTGACAACGACAAGACCGCCACGGCGAACAGCGGCGTTGGTATCACCGGTACCAGCACGCTGAAGGCTCTGGCCAAGACCGGCGGCACCTCGACCATGCTCGAAGCCAAGGGTGACGACTATGTCGACGTCAAGTTCGGCGCTGCTCTGGATCCGAGAGCGACCCGTACCATCACTGTTGACGCTGGCGCGACCGGCAAGGCCCTGAGCACCTTCGGCGTAACTACCGCGACCGACAGCGCTCTGACCCTGACCGTTGCTGCGACCGGCACCACTACCCTGAGCAAGGGCGCCAACTATGCTCTGAGCAACATCAAGGTCAGCCTGAGCGGCGACACGACCAACGACTACGGCTACATCGTGAAGATCGGCAGCTACGGCACCGCTCTGATCGACGGTTCCGCCGGTGCGACCGCTGTTTCTCTTGATACGACTGACGTCATCACCATGGATGATGATGTCGTTATCACGGCGGATGACATCACCGTGACGCCCATGGCGAAGATCAAGATCGTCGCCGGTTCCTGGACTGCGAACAGCATCACGCTCGTCTACAACGAGAAGGTCGACAAGACCACCGCTGAGGCTGCTGCGTACACTTGGGTGAAGGCCGCCGGCACGCAGACCGGCACGCCCGTCAAGGTCGGTGCTGAGCTGCAGGCGGACGGCAAGACTGTTGTCATCACCTACAAGGACGAAATCCTGATGAAGGGCAACACCATTGCGCTCACCGCTACGACGGTTGAGCAGGCGGGCACTGCCGGCGCCGACGCGACGTACGACACGTGGGCGAGCGGCAACGTCAACGCTGCGCTCGCGGCTACGGCCCTTGATACCAAGGATGGTAAGAACATCATCACTGGTCTCGATTTCGCCGAGTAAGTAAAAACTGAGCCGCGCACACGCGCGAGAACAGAAGGACCCGCCCAACAGGGCGGGTCTTTCTTTTTGCTGATCCGCCAAAAATACCCCCTTTGCGCCGATACCGTGCAAAGGCGGCGTTTTGCATGTTTTACGGCTCCGGCTTGTCCGCGTTGCGGTCAAAAAAGTCGTCCATCGCGCGCAGCGCCTCCTCGGCGTAGACGTGGGTGTAGATGCGCGTGACCACGTCCGGCGAGTTGTCGCCCAGCACACGCTGGATCACCGACACCGGCTGGCGGTCGAGCGCGAGGCGCGTACACATCGTGTGGCGGAATTTGTAGAACGTCACGCCCTCCAGATCGTACGCCGCGCGGTACTGCTGCAACAGCTTCTCCGCGCCGCTGAGGCTGCGGAAGCGGCCCTTGGCGCCCGGAAAAATATAGCGGCTGCGCGCCTTGGAGCGGTCGCCGCAGCGTTTGAGCGTGGTACGCCACGCGTCCAGCGCCTCCACCGCCGCCTCCGACAGACGCAGCGTGCGCACGCTGTATTCGCTCTTGGGGACCGAGATGACGCTCTTGCTCTTGCCGCTCTTGCCGAGGTCGCGGATCGCGCCGAACTGCCGCGTCACCGCCTGAAACACGCGGATCGTGCGCTTTTCGCGGTCGTAGCTGTCCCACTCCAGCGCCAGCATCTCGCCCGGGCGCATGCCCGTGCATTCGAGCAGGGCGAACATCGTATACAGCTCCGCGCTGTACTCGCGGCTCGTGCGCAGGATCTCCGCAAGCTCCGATTGCGAGTAGACGCGGTTTGCGTCGCCGCGCCGGGGCTTGGTGCTCTTGGGCGATTCCAGATGCTTCGACGGGTCGCTGGGAATGTCTCCCGCCTCGTATGCCGTGCGCATTACGCAGCGCGTGATCGTGTAGGCGGACATGAGGCTGTACTTCGCGTATTTGCCCTCAATGCGGCGGAACGCGCGGCGCAGGTCCTCCTCGCCGATCTCCGTCATCGGCAGGCCGCCGAGCTCCTTCGCCGTCAGGCTCAGCGCGCTGCGGTAGTTCTCGATCGTGCGCGAGTGCGCCTTTTTGACGCCTCGGTTGAGCATTTTAAGCGCGTACTGCTCAAACGTAAGGTCGGTGTACCTCCCGCCGAGCGCCGGCGCGCTCACGCCGAACGGGTCGTAGCCGAGCGTGTGGCTGACCGAACGCGCCGTGATGCGGCGTTTCTCTCCGGCGCGCACCTCATGCAGCAGCCCTTCGTCGACCATCGCCTGTACGTCGCGCTTCGTCAGTCCCAGACATGTCGCCGCCTGCTGAAAGGTCAGCAGCAGCCCGCCCTGCGTTTCCCCCTTGCCGGTTTTTTTCTTCATGTTTCTCTCTCTCCTTCCTGAATAGGGGCTTTACCTATCATCGGCAATACCGCCGGGAAGTCAAGCCGCGCGGTAACATCTCCGCCGCGGCGCGCTTATACTGGCATACAGGTCGTCATACGCCTGAAATGTTCTTGACCGGAAAGGCGTTGGTAATATGCTGCGTGCGCTTGGCTATGCCGCGCTCGGCACGCTCTTTACGTTTCTGATGACCGCGCTCGGCGCCGCAACGGTATTTCTCTTCCACGGCGCGCGCCGGCGCTCGCAGGAGACAATGCTCGGCTTCGCCGCCGGCGTGATGACCGCCGCGTCGGTGTGGAGCCTGCTGCTGCCCGCCATCGAGCAGGCGGCGCAGTGGGCGCTGCCCAAGTGGCTGCCCGCCGCCGCCGGCGTCGCCGCGGGAGCGGCGTTCCTCGCCGCGCTCGACGCGCTTACGCCCCATCTGCGCCGCCAAAGCCTTGACGCGGCGCATCGGCGCAACGCGCTGCTCTTTACCGCCATCACGCTGCACAACATTCCCGAGGGCATGGCGGTCGGGCTCGCGTTCGCGCTTGCCGCCGACGGGGAGGGGCTTGCCGGCGCGGTGGCGCTTGCGCTCGGCATCGGCGTGCAGAATTTCCCCGAGGGCGCGGCGATCTCGCTGCCGCTGCGCGAGCAGGGCGCAAGCCCGCGGCGCGCGTTTCTCGGCGGGACGCTCTCGGGCGCGGTCGAGCCGGTGTTCGGCGTGCTGGTCGTGCTCGCCGCCGCGGGCTTTCACGCGCTGATGCCGTGGCTTTTGAGCTTCGCCGCGGGCGCGATGCTCTATGTCGTTATCGTGGAGCTGGTGCCGCAGTCCAACACGCGCGGCGGCGTGTGCGGGTATCTCGCGGGCTTTCTCGTGATGATGGTGTTGGACGTGGCGCTCGGTTGAGCGCCACGTCCAACAAGGCTCGCCATATTTCCCTCGCCGCTTGCGCGGCAACCGGGAAATATGGCTGCATTTTGCGTTCGCAAAATATTATTCCGTTCCCTCACATAATCATAGGCGAGGTGATTTACAATGCAGATTTACGTGGTAAAGCCCGGGGACACGCTCTTTTCCGTCGCCGCGCGCTTCGGCCTCACGAGCGCGCTGCTCGCGGGGCTCAACGGCGTCGGCGCGCGGGCGCAGCTCGTTGTCGGGCAGACGCTCGTCGTGCGCTCGCCGCGCACCGTCCACACCGTCGCTCCCGGCGACACGCTCTACTCGGTCGCGCGGCGCTACGGCGTGAGCACGCGCGCGCTCTACCGCAACAACTTTGCCCTCGGCGGGCGTCCGGCGCTGCGCGCGGGCGAAACGCTCGTGATCTCGTTCGCGGACGACGACCGGCTCGGCGCGATCCGCGCGAACGGCTACGCCTATCCGTACATCGACGGTGCGCTGCTCGACGCGGAGCTGCCGTATCTTTCCTACATGACGCCGTTCACCTACGGCATCAGCCAAAGCGGCGGCCTGCTGCCGCTGAGCGACGAAGCGCTTCTCGCCGCCGCGGCGCGCCACGGCACGGCGGGGCTGATGCACCTCTCGTCGCTGACCGAGGAGGGGGGCTTTTCCAACGAGCGCTCGTCGCTCCTCTTAAACAGCTTCGAGGCGCAGACCCGGCTCATCGGCGACGTGATCGAAACGCTGCGCGCGAAGAGCTACTACGGTCTGGACGTGGATTTCGAGTTCGTTTTCCCGCAGGAGCGCACGCTCTACGCCGATTTCATCCGCCGCTTGCGCGAAACGCTGAACCCGCTGGGCTATCCGGTGGTCGTGGCGCTCGCGCCCAAGACGCGCGCCGACCAGCCGGGGCTTTTATACGAGGCGCACGACTATGCGCTGCTCGGCGCGGCGGCGAACGCGGTGCTGCTGATGACGTACGAGTGGGGCTACACCTACGGCCCGCCGATGGCGGTCGCGCCGCTCCCGCAGGTGCGCGCCGTGCTCAACTACGCCGTAAGCGTCATCGGGCGGGAGAAGATCTACCTCGGCGTGCCGCTTTACGGCTACGACTGGCCGCTTCCCTACGTGCGCGGCACAACGCGCGCGGAGTCGATCTCCTCGCAGCACGCGATCGAGCTGGCGCTTGCGAACCGCGCGGAAATTCTCTACGACGAAGCCGCGCAGTCGCCGTATTTCTACTACACTTCGCCCGCCGGGGAGCGCCACGTCGTCTGGTTCGAGGACGCGCGCAGCATCGAGGCGAAGCTGCGGCTCGTGTCGGAATACGGCCTCACGGGCGTGGGCTACTGGAGCCTGATGCGCGCGATGCCGCAGAACTGGACGTTGCTCCACGCGCTCTACGATGTGGAGACGCTGCTGTAAGCAACGAAAAAACCCGCTCCGGAATCGGAGCGGGCTTCGCGCGTATGTGTGTGGGGGCTTTACTGGATCTCCAGGCGTCTCGCGCTCGAGACGGTCTGCTGCTTCTTGGGCATCGTCAGCTTCAAAACGCCGTCGGCGTACTCCGCCTTCATGGCGCCCTCCTCGATGCCGCTGATGTCGAACGAGCGCTGGTAGCTGCCGTAGCTGCGCTCGCAGCGGAGGTAATTGCCCTCCTTGTCCTTCTCCTCGTGCTCGCTGTGGCGCTCGGCGCTGATGGTCATGGTTTCGCCGTCGAGGTCGATGTGGATGTCCTCCTTCTTGAAGCCCGGGAGGTCGGCTTCGAGCAGATAGCTGTCGCCCTTGTCCTGAATGTCGGTCTTGAATTCGGTCAGGCCGCCGAAATCGCGCTCGCCGCCGAACGGACGGCCGCCGAAGAACGCGCGCTCGAGCTCTTCCATCTCGCGGAAGGGATCGTAGGGGCGCATGGCACGGTTGGTTCTGTGTTCAAAAGGTCTGAGTTCAAACATGGTGATTGCCTCCTTCAAAATTATGTATTCCGCTTGCGCGGTGGTTTATGGAATCGTTCCGCTTTTCCCTCGGAACAATTTTGAGTATACCCACGACCTGTGAACAAAAATACATCTTTCTGTGAACGGACTGTGAATTTTAGCACTCGATGCGTTGGAGTGCTAAAATTGCGCCAGCCTATAGCCAAAGCGCAAAAAAGCTGTTATACTGACTGTACTTATCACAAAAAGAGAGGTCTTGATGCCTATGAAACGCACGCTGGCGCTGCTGTTGGCGCTGATGACGATTTTGAGCCTGCTGACCGCCTGCGGGGAAAAGCCCGCGGCGACGCCCGAGGCGCAGCCGGACGCGCAGGAGCAGCCCGCGCAGCCGGACGCCGGCGCCGAAAGCGGAGACGCGAATACGCCCGCCGCCGCGGACGGCGAGCCGCAGGGCGCGGACACGCAGGAGCCGCCGGCGCAGGAGTACGTCGACCCCTACGACGCGGTGCGAAACTATTGGAAGCCCGAGCAGCTCACGCAGGCGTGGGGCCCGGACCAGATCGTGGAGCACCTGTTTTTCCACCCCATCATCGCCTATCCCAAGTACGCGTTCCACGAGTGCGCCGCCTCGCAGGCGCAGCGCTACGGTCTGGACGACTGGATGTGCACGGTCGACGAGTACAACAAGATCTTGCAGTCCGTCTACGACAAGGGCTATATCCTCGTCGCGATGGAGGACGTGTGGAGCGAGTACACCACCGACAGCGGCGAGCAGCGCATGAAGCGCAACACGCTCATGCTCCCCGAGGGCAAAAAGCCGCTCATTATCTCCTTTGACGACGTGAACTACTACCCCTATATGCTTGAAGAGGGCTTCACCTCCAAGCTGGTCGTCGGCGACGACGGCGAGATCTGGGCGGAGTGCAAGGACCCGTACACCGGCGAGATCTTCAACACCAAGGAGCTCGACGCGACGCCGATCCTCGACCAGTTCGTCTATGAGCACCCCGATTTTTCGCTGGGCGGCGCGAAGGCGATCTTCTCGCTGACCGGCTACTACGGCATCCTCGGCTACCGCACGCAGGACGACCGCGACATCGCCAAGGACAGCCCCGACCGTCCCGCCTTTGACGCGAACCGCGCCGCCGAGATCGAAGCGGTCAAGCCCGTCATCAAGCGCCTCAAGGAAACCGGCTGGACGTTCGGCTCCCACACCTGGGGGCACATCCGCCTCAGCAAGCCCCTTGAAACCGTCATCAACGACACCGAGCGCTGGGAGGACGAGGTCGGCTCGCTCGTCGGGCCCACGCAGATCCTGTTCTACCCGCACGGCGGGCGTCCCGACGGCGACGACTGGAAGCAGACCGGTCCGAACTTCAAGTATCTGCAAAGCAAGGGCTTCCGCGTGTTCGCGAGCGTCGGCATCAACTCGTTCAGCTACATCAAGCCCGACATCTGCGCCGTCATCTGCGACCGCCTGCATCCGGACGGAACGACCTTCCGCCACTCCCGCGAGCGCTATTTGCAGTTCTATGACGCAAAGGACATCATGGACGTCGACGTCCGCCCGAAGGACGAGAACCACACGATCGACTGGTAAAGGAGATTCTTATGGCTACTGAAAAGGAATTGATCGAAAAGGCTGTCGCGATGCTCGATATGGCGTATATCCCCTATTCCCATTTCCCCGTCGGCGCGGCGCTCGAGTGCGAGGACGGCGCGGTCTACACCGGCTGCAACATCGAAAACGCGAGCTACGGCCTGACGAACTGCGCCGAGCGCACGGCGGCGTTCAAGGCGGTGAGCGAGGGGCACACGAAGTTCAAGCGCATCGTTATCGCCGGCCGCTGCGAGGATTACTGCTGGCCCTGCGGCGCGTGCCGCCAGGTGCTCAACGAGTTCGGCCCCGACATGGAGGTCATCTGCCTCAACGGCAAGGGCGAGGCGGCGCACACGACGCTCCGTGAGCTGCTGCCGCACGCGGTCGATGCGATCTGGCTGGGGAATTGAGCATGAGCTTGGAGCCGGAGCGGTTTTCCGCGCGCTATGCCGTCCGCGCGCTGACGGACGGGCGCGCAGCTCGGCTACGACAAGGACAACCCCCAGTCGATGCATTTCTGGAACAAGAACGGCTTTGTTCCTCGGCGCGAGGTGCGCCATGAATACAGCGAGGGTTGCTTCGGGCAGATCATCGTCGCGGAGCGCAAACCGATATAAAAAATGCAGCGGTTCGATGAACCGCTGCATTTTTTAAGATCTTATCCACAGCCATACCGCCAGCGCGCACTGCGCGAGCAATATCGCGGGCAGCCCATAGCGGAAGTACCAGTGCCGTGTCTTGTGGTGAAACACGAACATGCCGCACATCGCGCCGGCGCTGCCGCCAAAAAGCGCGAGCAGAAAGAGCGCCTTCTCCGGTACGCGCCATGCGCCCTGCTTTGCGCGGCGCTTGTCCGCGCCGAACGCGGCGAACGCCGCAAGGTTGATCGCCGCAAGGTACGCCGCGAGCGCGACGGGCGCGTATCGCGTCACTTTTCGAGCTTCGCCAGCGCCGCCGCCGTCGCCGCCGCGAGGCGGGCGTTGTTATAGACGAGCTGGATATTGGAAT
>SVKM01000112.1 GCA_015068465.1 Oscillospiraceae bacterium
ACGCAACGCTCTCTTCAAATGCCTCCGTTGCGGAAACCGCCATGCGGTCAAGAATCTGCTTGCATTGACCAAGTGCAAGCGCGGGGCTTCCGAGCAGGCGCTCGTCAAGCTCCTTTGCCTTTTCGGGCGCCTCCGCGTCGGGGATAAGCCGGCATACCATCTTTTCAAACGCCCCGCTGAGCGGAAACATCAAGAGCGTGCAAAGGACATTGAAGACGGAGTGGAACACCGCTATCCCCATCAGACTTGCCGACTGCATCAGGAGCACCGGGGCGACGACCGCTTTCACAACGCAGAAAACTGTCAGCCATACCGCCGCGCCGATGACATTGAAGCTAAGGTGCACGAGAGCGGCACGCTTGGCATTCTTGCTCGTGCCGACGGAGGAGATCAACGCCGTAACGCAGGTGCCGATGTTCTGCCCCATGACGATCGGGACAGCCGCGCCGTAGGTGACCGCCCCGGTCGAGGCGAGCGCCTGCAAAATACCCACGGACGCGGAGCTTGACTGAATGATTGCGGTGAGGACCGCGCCAGCAAGAACGCCGAGCAGCGGGTTCGTGAAGGTAAGGAACAGCTGCTGAAATTCCGGCACATTCCGAAGCCCCGAAACAGCGCCGGACATGGTTTCCATGCCATACATCAGCGTGGTAAAGCCCAGCAGGATCATTCCCGTATCCTTGCGCTTGCTGTTTTTGGACAGCATATAGAAGGCGATACCGATCAGCGCGAGGATCGGCGTGAACGACGAGGGTTTGAGCAGACGGATGAAAACGTTTTTGCTGTCGATCCCGGCAAGACTCAATATCCACGCCGTCACCGTCGTGCCGATGTTCGCGCCCATGATGACGTTGATCGACTGGCGCAGCGTCATGAGCCCCGAGTTGACGAATCCGACGACCATCACGGTCGTGGCCGACGAGCTTTGGATCACGGCGGTCACACCGAGTCCCGTCAGAAGCCCCGCCAATTTGTTCGTCGTCAAGCGGCCGAGGAGCATTTTCAGTCCGTTTCCCGCGCGCCGTTCCAGCGCCTGTCCCATCAGCGTCATGCCAAAGAGGAACAGGCATAACCCGCCGATCATATTCAAGCCGTCGAATACACTCATTTTTCTGTCTCCATTCTTTAGATTACAAGCGCAGAATATCCGTTCAAAATCAAATGCACTATCGGGCTCTTGTAAAGTCTTTGTAAAATGGAAACAGAAAGGGGAACCGCCGCTTCAGGCGTCCTGGGCGAGCCGAGTCAATTTGAACGAAACGACCTCGCTGTGTCTGCTTACGAAATCGTTGATCATTTCGCCCTTGATCTCGCTTCTGAGCTTGAGACCAAGGCGGTATTTCATGCTTTGATCCGGCTGCTTGTCGATCTGCGTGTCCGTGACGATGGCACCCCACTCCTCCAATTGCTTGTAAAACGTCATGAAAGCATGTCCTCCTTAAGCCACCAAGTCCATGCGATGACCTTATATCAGTTGCTGCCCGTTGATTTGCAGCTTGAATTGAAGCCGGAGTTTTTCCGCCGCCTTGCGGCAAAGGATCATGCGCTGGAGGAATATCTCAAAATAATCCATGACCGACCCGTAGCGCGTATCGACGGACAGCTTCAATTCGATAAGCGTGTGCGCCGCGTTTATGTTTAGCTCCGCGTCTGTCACGGAGTAATTTACGCGGTCGTGAATGTCAAAATTGGACTCGTCCTGATTTCGGACGCGGTTGCGGCGCACGTCGCTTTTGTCGGCAAGGATCAGCGCGGCGGCAAGCGGGCTGACGGGGACTCCGGTTCCCTCGTCGTGGTTTCCAATCGCCGAAACGATCGCTCCAATCTCATCGGGCGGAAAATTCAGATGATCCAGAATCCGAAATGCCATGATCGCTCCGGATTGGCTGTGCTCCGCCCGGTTAACAAGATTGCCGATGTCGTGAAGATACCCTGCTATTTGGGCAAGCTCGACCAGCCGTTCCTCATAGCCGAGCGTTTGCAGAATGTAACCGGCTTTTTTAGCCACCGTGGTGACATGGGCAAAGCTGTGCTCGGTATAGCCGAGTGCCGACAGCGCGAGATCCGCCTGCTGTATATAGGTGTTGATCTCGCTGTTGTTCCTGATCTCTTCGTATGTCATGCTTCGCCCTCCTTCGGCGCGTTCGGTATCGTTACGATAAACTCCGTACCCTCGCCGGGCTTGCTGTTGACTTCTATCGTTCCGTTGTGGATCATGACCGCGTGCTTGACGATGGAAAGCCCGAGACCCGTCCCGCCGACCTCCTTGCTGCGGCTTTTGTCCACGCGGTAGAAACGCTCGAAGATGCGCTCCCGGCTTTCCTTCGGGATGCCGACGCCGGTATCGGTCACGGTCAAAACGGCGCTGTCGCCCGATTGCCGAACGCCGACAGCAACACTGCCGCCGCTGCGGTTGTACTTGATCGCGTTGTCGCAGAGGTTATACACAATGCTGTAGAGCAGCCGCGGGATTGCCTTCACCGGCGCGTCCGTCCCCTCGACGCTGACGGTCACGTTCATGGCGGAGGCGGCGACGTCCAGACTGTCAACGGCATTTTCGGCGATCCGGTACAGGTCGCAGTGCTCCCACTTCATTTCCGCGCCGCCGTTGTCCAACTCGGTCAGGTCAATGATGTCCTCCACGAGCTTCGCCATGCGGGAGGCTTCCGCGCGAATTTTTCCCGCGAACGGCTGGATATCGTCCGCCTTCACCATTCCGTTTTCCAGAAGCTCGGCGTAGCCGGAGATGGCGTGGAGCGGCGTTTTCAGCTCGTGCGACACGTTGGCGGTGAATTCCTGGCGGATCAGGGCGGTCTTTTCGATCTGCGCCTGATCCTTTTTGAGCTGCCCCTGCTGGACGGCGATGTGCCACAAAAGCGGCTCGATCTCCTTGTACTCCTCCTTGCCGTAATACTGTTCGGGGTCATCGAGGTCGAGCTCGTTGATCGGCTTAACGATTTTTTTGGCAAGGCGCGACGCAAGCACGAAGGACAGAACAAGGGCAATCAGAATTACAAGGCAGATTGGCTGCGCGAATCCCAGCAGAAGCGTCCAAACCGCCATCTGCACGATGGACAGCCTCAGCACGGAGCCGTCGGGCAGGCGCTTCGCGGCGTAAAACTGCTTGTCCGCCAGCGTGCTGGAATAGCGGACGGACTCTCCGTATCCGTCCCTGATCGCCTGCCTGACTTCCTCACGCTCCAGATGGTTCTCCATGCGTTCGGCATTTGCCTCGTTGTCATACAGGACGCTTCCGGCTGCGTCGATCCATGTGATGCGGTAATCTTCCGTATCCAGATCCTCAAAATAGCGTTCCCCGGCCCGCAAGACCCCTTGCGCCGCAAGCTCCGTTTCGGCTTTCAACTGTTTTTTTTGAATCGCGGAGAGGTAATCGTAGGAGATGCCCATAATGAAAACGAGCGAGGCGAGAAAAACCGAGATCGCAACGACCCAGATGGATTTGAAAATCTTATTGCTCACGGCTTTGCCTCCATCTTGTATCCGACGCCGCGCACCGTCTCGATCAAAGCGCCCGCTTCGGCAAGCTTTGTGCGAAGCGTCCCGATGTGGACGTCCACCGTCCGTGTCTCGCCGTCAAAGTCCATGCCCCATATCTCGGAGAGAAGTACCTCCCGCGTAAAGACGTGCCCGGGATTCTCCATAAACAGCTTCAGCAGCTCGTACTCCTTCAGCGTCAGCGATACCGGGACGCCGTTTGCCGTTACGGTGTGCCGGCTCTCATCCAGAACGACTCCGCCGTGAGCAAGCGCCTTTGCCTGCTTCGGCGACGTCCGTCTCAGTACGGCTTTGATGCGGGAGATCATCTCCATCATGCCGAAGGGCTTTGCAAGATAGTCGTCCGCGCCGGAATCCAACCCGATGACTTTGTCGAATTCGCTGTCCTTCGCCGTCGCCATGATGACGGGAATGTCCGCCGTCGCCGGTGAGGAACGGAGTTTTTTGAGGATCGTCAGCCCGTCCTCGCCGGGGAGCATCACATCGAGAAGAACCAATTCCGGCGCTTGTTTTTTCATCGCGGGCCAAAGTTCGACGCCGCTTTCAAACCCCTGGACGTCAAACCCGGAGGCGTTGAGCGTATAGACCATCAGATCCCGGATGGCGCTGTCGTCCTCTACGCAATAGATCATGAAGACACCCTCCTTTTCCGCATCCAATATAGCCGTGGATTGTAAATCCCGCAACCGGCAATTTGTAAAATCGAGGTAAAATCCGGCACAAATTCTGATAATAGATACGCTCCGCTTTTGCTGCGTTCTGCACTTCGTAAATCGTCTTGTATGCTATCAAAACGCCGCTTGCAAGATGACTGGCACGGTGTTATAATACGGATGTGTTGACAGGAAAAAGCGCCTTACAGAGCAAATGCCCCGTAAGGCGCTCGGTTCAGCCGATGAAGGCGTAGTATTGCGTTTGGAGAAATCGACCATCGTGGTAAAAGTCCCACGCTTCGACGTAAAAACGGAAGCTCGGGAAGGCTCTGACGTGCTTGAGCAATTCTTCCGCCCGCCAGGGCCAGAAATACATGGTGTACGGTTCGTCCGCCGGGTCGATGGTGAGCGAGACCTTGGTGAGCGGCTTGCCGTTGCGCCACGCCTCCGGCTCATTCCTGACCGCCTCGTAAATCGTATACGCCATACGAAGCGTCTCATGCAGGTTGCGGACGTACAGGTCGTCGCCGTATTCGCTTTGGAAGTGCCTGCAATCGACTGTGGGTAGCTCCAAATCAGGAAATACGCTCCAGTCGTAGCTCGACGTCGGCAACGCGGGTAGCGGTCCGGGGGCGAAGCAGTTGTTCTCCCAGCGCAGCGTGTCCTTGACCTCATAGAGCGTCCCATCGTCGCAGGGGATCAGGTCGCCCACCTGCGGGATATACTTGCTGCCGTCGGCCGGGAGGCGTACCACACGCGACGCCTGTGCCGGTGTATCTTCGGCGTATGGCTCGCCGGTGCTGATGCGGACCGCGTTCTCGGCAGCGTCGTAGCTGACGTTGAAGCCCACCGCCTTGCCGATGTCGCGGAGCTTGCAGTAGTTGTTCCCGCCAATGTTGTACGCCTCGATCTGCACCTCGCGCCCGTCCACAAGCACGCGGCTGGTGCTGCGTTCGGCCATCACGCCGGCAGCGTAGGCTGCCGCTCCGCTGAAAAGCAAGGCTCCGGTCAGGACGCCCGCCGCAAAGCTTGCTGTGATCTTCTTCATGGTCGGCACCTCCCTCAAGCGTAGATGAGATCGTGCAGCACGACCTCCTCGGCGGCAGAACGGATGGCGTTCATGCGGCGCACCCACTCCATCTGATCCTCCGCTTTGAGCGCTTCGGTGACGCCCTTGCGCCGCGCCATGCCCTCGATGATACGGGAGAGCATTTCATTCGCCGCGCGGTCGGTTTCCTCCAGATGTGTGTTCAGCTCTCCGCTGAGCAGCAAGCCGGTGTAGATACCGTCTTTGCTTTTCAGCAGGTAGTTCTTCCGGCGCAGCCCCCACACGCCGATGTTCGGCGCTTCGGGTGGAACAAGGTCGGGGAGCAGGAAGTCGCCTGTGCGGTGATAGGTCAGATTTTCGTTCATGGTGAAGCCCTCCTTCTTTGATTTGGTAGCTTCATCATAGCAGGCAGGATATAAAAAGACGAATGTGCGAAAAAACGAAGAAAACCGCGCCTGACGGTCAGGCGACGATTTTCCTCGGCTAAAATGTTGCAATTGTATGGTTGAATATGCTTTTTTCGGCTTTTTCGGCGGTAGTAATGAAATCCGTTATTCGTACTCGTACCAGAAAGTAGCGGTTTTCGCAAGAAAACCGCTACTTCTATAACTTTTGACGGGCGTTGGGCGATGGCGGGCAAAGCACTGTTACAAAAATTGTTATCTTTTTCACTGCATTACCCCTCATCAAAAAGATTGGATGGATAGAACCGCAGGGCGCTCAAATTGCCCCTCTATTGTCACACTTCAATTTCAAACTCGCCGCTCAATATGCTTTCTTCGACAGTGTTATCCGTTTTTACTCCGCAATCGAAACGGCCGTGCCGCGCCGCTGGTTGCGTCTGATGCAGACGATCTTCACGATCGGGTAAAGCGCAAATTCAAGAGCAAGAGCGATTTGAGCATAGGCATCTAAGAAGCAAAGCTGAATAAACCAATAGAACAGCCATCGCGGTTCCCAATGGATGCTTCGTGAATTGAAATAGCTGCCCGCATACATGTCATTCCAATATCGGTGTTCAAAATGTGCCGACAGCCATAATGACTACCCAGCCCAGCAGAAGCTGTCCGAATTGCTTTTTGGAGATGATCGGTTTCATAGTGATTCTCCCTTTTCGTTATTTTGCCGCTTCCCATTCGAGCGGCGAAGCTCCTTCACGCTTTCCACGACGATATAGATCAGATTGCCCGCCAGAATGATCCCCGCAGGCGCGAGGACGAAGATCAGGACAAACTTTGCGGCAAAGCCGTACAGCGCGTCCGTAACAATGGAGGTCATGCTTTCTCACCCCGCCTTGCCGGCTGCCCTCCGCGCCGTTCCATACCAATGTTCTCCGTAAACCGTCCGAGTATCGTTTCGAGCTGCGCGTGTGTCGCCAAACCCTGCGGGTCGAGGATAACGCTGCCGCCGTCTGCCGCGCCGTTGATGAGTTTCATGCCGATTGCCCATGCGAGCGCGTCGCGCGCCCACGCCGAGACGCTGCCGCCGTCCGGGAAAACGCTCAAATCGCCGCGCGCGGAAACGTCGCAGCCCTCGCATTTTGCGTAGTTGTAAAGCATCACGGCAAGCTGCTCGCGGGTGACGCTCTCGCTTGCGCCAAAGCGCGCGCCTTCGCCGCGCGCAATGCCGCTTTCGACCATCCACGTCACAGCGTCCGCGTACCAGTCGTCTTTGCTCACGTCGGCAAACGACGCCGTATTGCCGCTTTTCTCCGTGCCGGAGAGTTCAAAAAGTATCCGCGCGATCCATGCGCGGCTCACGGCCTCGTTCGCCGTGGGTCTGGCGCCGGGTATCTTCGCCAAAAGCCCGTCGGCAAAGGCCGCGTATTCCGTCTTCCCCATATCCTTCGCCCACGCCTTGAGCACGGCGATCTTGCTCTGCGCGCTCTTCGCGCTCGGATGCGACGCGTCCGCTCCATCCGGGATCAGCTTCAGGCTCTCCGCCGCCATATCGGCGAGCAGATCCATGAGCTGCCCCGAAATGTCCGCGTCCTCGTCCAGCCCGACCGACAGGATCTGCGGCACAAAGCCGAGCGTGGAGGCGGTGTAGGCGTTCCCGCAGAAGCGGTTCAGGTTGCTCTCGTCGATGATCGGAGAATTGATCTTGTTTGTAAGATACGCAATCACGAGGTCGCGCGACGGGTCGATCATCACAAGCGTACCCGTCCAGCCCTGATGTCCAAAGGTGTCCGACTCCGCCTGCGTTCCGAAGTACCAGACGCGCTGATCGTCGCCCTGCCGCCACCAGCCAAGTCCCCACTGCCCGAAGTCAAACGCCTTCGGAGCGGTGAAGAGATCCATGACCGTGCGTGAGAAGAAGCGGTGCTCCCCGTAGCCGCCCGTGAACATCACGCTCGCGAGGCAGGCAAGGTCGGAGGCGTTGGAGAAAAGCCCCGCGTGTCCCGAAACGCCCTCCATGCAATACCACGCCTTTTCGTCATGCACCTGTCCCTGAAGCGTCTGCGTCCGGATGCCGTCGAAATTCACATGATGGTCGCGGGTGTTCCCGTTCAGCTCCGTCGCCGCGCAGTCGTTTGCGGAAAAGCCGTTCTCCAGCGGCAGGAACGTCGTGTGAGCAAGACCCAGCGGCTCGTAAAAGGTCTTCTTCATATACTCGTCCAGACGCTCGCCGGTGATCTTCTCCACGATGAAGCAAAGAAGCATATAGTCCACGTCCGAGTACACCGTTTTGCTGCCCGGAGCATAGTCCAGCGGCGTACCGAAGACGGCCTTGAGCGCAGCTTCGCGATCCACGGCGTAGAGCTGGTTGCATCCCGGCGTTTCGCGCTTGTTCGTCACCATGTTGAAGTCCGAAACGTTGTACGCCGGTCCCGCAGGGAAGCCGCCCTGATGCGCGAGAATCATGCGCGGGGTCAGGCTCCGTTTCCACGCGATCTGCTGTTCGATACTCGGCGCGGATTCTTTCCCCGCCTTAACAAGGTCCAGCGTATCCGTCGCAAATTCGTCTCCGAGGATCTCCACGACGGGCGTGTCAATATTGAGCTTTCCGTCCGTAACGAGCTTTTGCACCGCGTAG
Organism: Oscillospiraceae bacterium; assembly: GCA_015068465.1. Taxonomy (GTDB): domain Bacteria; phylum Bacillota; class Clostridia; order Oscillospirales; family Oscillospiraceae; genus Hominicoprocola. Next base: position 8,254 of record SVKM01000112.1, read on the forward strand.
TTCACGGAGAACATCTTCGTGACGCTCGCAAGATCGTACAGAGTGTCGTTCGTGACCGCGGGAGAGTCCGTCAGCGGCGTACCGTCCGGCGCGTAGGCGTTCACGCGCCCCCACGCGTTTTCATAGACCATCCGTCCGTTCCGCACGACCGCGAGCTGCGCGCTCGGAAAGCCGAACGCGACGTCCGAGGCGATCAGGTCGTTCACCAGCTTCGCCGCAAGCGGGTGAATTCCGCCCGTCTCGCCGTTCGCCGGAAGCACCTCCGGGTAGGGGATATGGATCGTCACGGCGTTTTTGAGGCCCAGCGGCAGGATGTTGCTGACCTGCAAGGTGTTGACGCCGTCCTTTGCCGCCGCGGAGATATCCACCGAGAAGAC
>SVKM01000113.1 GCA_015068465.1 Oscillospiraceae bacterium
CCTGGCACAGGACGTCTGGAAATCGCTGGACTTGACGCCGCGCAAACCGGACTACGCCATTCTCGTGGAGCTGATTGCGCCGGACCCGAACGACAACGTGACGCTGGCGCTGCCCGCCCCGCCCGCAGAGCTGGACGCGGCAATGGCGCTCACGGGCGCGCGTGATTTGAGCGAAGTCCCGTGCCTCTGCCTCGACTGCCGCGCCCCGGCGCTGCGGGACGCGCTCACCGACGCGAACAGCCTTGCCGACGCCTGCCGCGCCGCCGACCAGCTTGCGACGCTGACAGAAAGCCAGCTCAAAATCTTCCGCGCGCTTATAACGGCAATGGAGGTCACGGAGCTGGGCGCGGCGCTCGACTTCGCCGAGCGGATCGACGAGTATCTTCTCTCCCCGGAGATGCGCACCTTTGAGGAAACCGCGGAATACGACCTGCGCTTCTGTCTCGGCGACGAGGCAGCGGAGGTGCTCCTCCCTCATGTGAACCTCTACCAGTACGGACGCGCGCTGCAGGAAAGGGAACAATTCGCGCTCACCGACTACGGCAGGGTGCAGCGCGTGGACTGCCAGCCGCTCATGGCGGAAAACCAGAAGGAACAGCCCACGATGGGCGGAATGGAGATGACGCAGGGATGAACACCGACAACAACGAATTCTTCCACCTTCCGCATACCCGTGCCGAGGGCGACTGGATGGAGGAACGCCTCTCGACGCTCTCGGCAAAAGAATCCATTATCCTCGCCGCGGCGCGGCAGCACACCCCGCCCGAAACCGCCTTGGACGCGATCAATCTGCTGGCGAGCTTGCAGGACTACGAGATATGCTTTCCCGCTCATGGCTACGAGGACTTGGGAAGGTTCTATCTCACCGACGCAAATCTGGATCTCCCGGAGCTGGTGCTGGCGCACACGGATATGGAGGCGCTGGGCGTTGCCTTTGAGGACAGTCACCCCGGACTGTTCATCGACGACTGCTACGTCATGTACCCGACCGGAGAGCAGCAGAAACCATATGACGGCACAAATCTCGCAACTCTCAAGGACGAGGATTGGAGCGTCAAAGTCAAGCTGGCCTCCCCCGCCAAGCCGGAGGGCGTCTGGCTGCGCCTGCCTGATTATTCGGACGCCAACGACGGCGCTCCCGACGAAGCCGCCCTCGCGCTTCGGGAACTCGGCGTCCAGAGCGTGAGCAAATGCACTCTGGCAGACGCCAAATGCATCTTCCCCGAAGCAGGAAATCTCATGGAACAGTATGACGATCCCGTGGATCTGATCTACGACGGTAACAACCTCGGCTTCCTTCTGGACGAGCGTGCGCAGGGGATGCAGGGCTTCGAGCGGAAGCTCGCCGCGGCGATGGAGTACGACGACTGCCGCACGCTCAAGGATGTGATCGGCTGCGCTGAGGAGATCAGACGGTTCAGCTTCGTCATGGTTGACAAGCTGGAGGACTACGCGAAAACCGAACTGAAAAAAGCGGGCGCACCGGAGGCGCTCATTGAGGCGGGACTGTTTGACCTGACCGGCTTCGCCGAGGACTCCCTCGAACGGAGCGGATACCGCCTCGACCGCACGGAGAGCGTCTATCTCAAGCCCCGGCAGCAGGAGCAGCAGATGACGCAGAGCGCAATGTCAATGGAGCAGATCATATAAAAACCGGCGGAGCAGATCGCTCACGCCGGTTCGCGCTTACTCTATGACGCCGGACAGCACCGCGCTGGTTTTGGCAAGGGCGCTGACCATGATCCGATACTCAGTCGGATCGTCACGCCGCGTGGGGAGCAGAAAGTCGATTGCCGAGAGAATACGCTGATAATCCGCGCTTGTCAGATCGTTGCTCTGAAGATGCTCATGCACCGAACGATACCCGTCCCGGATACCGCTCTCAAGGCGCGGCGAAATCAGATAATCGCAGATCAGACCGTCGATGACGGCGGCTTCCTCCGGCAGATATGGCACTTGAACCCCTCCCATCACACAAGGGGTAGTATAGCTCATCCATAAGGCAGGCGCAAGAGCAAACAGTTAAAATCGACATTTTGAACAAGGGGCCGTTTCCCGATGGGGACAGCGGCCCCTGTTTTTTATGCCTATTTGCGCCCTTTTCGGGAAAACACGCCCCGGAAAGGAGCGAAATGGAAAAAGAAACCATCGCGGAGCATCTCAAACGATACCACCTTGGCGAGCGGAACGCCGCCACCAGCCGCGATCTGGAAACGGCGTTCGATATCCGCGGCAAGGAACTGCGCGACCTCGTCAATACCCTGCGGCGCAGCGGCGTCCCCATTGCCAGCAGCGGTGCGGGCTACTTCTACGCCGCGACCGAGCAGGAGGTGCGCGCGACCATCGCGCACATGACGCACCGCATCGGCGGCATCGCCGCCGCTATCCGCGGGCTCACGCAGGCGCTGGAGCAGTTCGATACGGCGCAGACGACGCTGCTGCCGGAGGAGCGGATACGTTCCCCGACCGTCCCCAGCAAGAGCGGAGGGGGTGGCCCGCCGTGAACAGCTTTATTAGCTGGGTGGGCGGCAAAAAGGCGCTGCGCGACGAGATCGTGCAGCACTTCCCGTTCCACTATGACCGCTATATCGAGGTCTTCGGCGGCGGAGGCTGGGTGCTCTTCCACAAGCAGCCGAGAGGCGATTTTGAAGTCTACAACGACTTCAACGGCCTGCTGGTCAATCTCTTCCGCTGCGTGCAGAATCGGAGCAAGGCGCGCCGGATGAAAAAGCTCCTCAAATACTCGCTCAACTCCCGGCAGGAGTTTGACCGTATCCGCAAGGTGATGAACGATCCCAACGCGCGGATGGCGGACTACCGCAGGGCGGCGTATTACTACCAGCTCATCCGCTATTCCTACGCATCCGGCCTCGACAGCTTTGCAGCCCAGCCGCACGATATCCGCTCCGATTTTCCGATCATCGACATGGCGACGGCGCGGCTTGCGAACGTCGTGGTCGAGCACGGGAGCTTCGAGCGCGTGATCCGGCACTACGACCGCCCGACCAGCTTCTTCTACTGCGATCCGCCGTATCACGATTCGGAAAAGTTCTATAAGAATGTCGGCGGCTTCGACATTAGAAAGCACATCCTTTTGCGGGATACGCTTCTGAGTATAAACGGACTGTTCCTGCTCTCATACAACGACGATGAATTTGTGAGGAAGCTCTATGACTGCAAGGGCATCTACCTGCTGGAGAAAAAACGTCCGCACAATATGCGCCAGCGTTTCGAGAGCGGCGCGGAGTTCCCGGAGCTGCTCATCGCCAACTATGATCTTAACGATCCGTCCCAGCTTCTGATGGGACAAACCACACTCTTTAATATGAATGGAGGGCTTTTACAGCCATGAACAGCAATCATCTTTCTTTCATCAAGGAAAACACGAAAAACGGACTGCATATCCCGCCCACGGCGCTGATCGTCAGCGGCATCGACGGCACTCCGCTGGAGTACCGCGCGCTCCCCGGCGCGATCGTCGCGTTCAAAAGCCAGATGACGGCAATGGAGCTCATTGACACGATCCATGCGCTGAACCGCTGCGCGTCGGCACTGTTTGCCGACCTTGCGGATACCATAGGCTATTGCGACGACTGCGACGAGCAATGTGGGCTCACCGAGGAGAACAACTTCGGCTACGTCTTCCTGCCGGACGAGCTGCGCGAGCAGGCGGGCATTCCCGCGGACGCGAAGGTGACCGCGATACCCGATCAGGACACCGGCGCCGTCACGGTCATGCAGGCGGACTACGAGCACGACCTGACCGACGTGCCGCCGACGCTGATGGAGGTGTTCAAGTGCAGGGGCGTCTGCCTCGAAACGCTGGAATGCCTCCTCATGGATGAGGAGATCGTCTATGGCAACGCCTGATTATCCGTATCTTTACCGCGGCTCCGGCGGCGACGCCGCGCGGTTACATGAGGAGGAGCTGTGGGAAAAGAGTTTTCGGGAGAACGTCTGCTGTGCCCGCGCCATTGAGAAGGAGATCCGCCAACGCGCCGACCACAACGATCCGTCGTTTCTCCCCGATGACTACATCGCGCCCGTATTGGAGCAGTACGGATTCAAGCGTGTGAGCTATGTGCTGGCGCATACGGTAAAAGAAAACGACGCGATACCCGCGCTCCGCAGCCTCGTCAACGACGAAGCGCGCGAGTGGGCAAACCGCCAGAACGTGATACCGGACTCCGACTATGGCCGCTATTACGAAATCGACGCGGCAATCGTGGACGTCAACCGGCTGGTGCGGCAGGTGCAGGAGGCATATCAGGCGCTTGGCCTGTTTGACCGCGAGCATTGCGCCTTGGGAATGTACGATGAAAACGTGGAGGGCAAGGTGCTCGTCCTCTCGCCGGAAACGCTCAAGGAAACCGCGTGGTCGCCGGAGAACCAGCTCTGGCTGGCGACGGGCGGCTTCGGCTGTGATCCGAAAGCCAGCGGCAGAGCAATCTACGCCACCTGCCTCGGCGACGGAACAGAGACGCGCTGGAACCGCGAGGACTTCTGCGGCGTACTGGACGGGCAGTATCTCCCCGAATGGGCGCTGGAAAAGCTGGAATCGCTCCGCGCGCCGACGCAGAGCCACAACGCCGTCCCCGTGATGGGCGGCATGAAAATGGGATGACACAAGTTATGAAAATCGGAGGAAAACAAAATGAGCAAAAGCATGGAAAACACCGCGCGGAAGCGGCAAAGCGAAACGCGGGAGGCGGCTATTGGCGTGAGCGCGCGTGCGTATCTCTCGCGCGGCAGCGGGCCTACGCTCGCAAATATAACCGTGGATCTCGGCGGTGAGTACGCCATCAAGGGCCTGCGCGTCGTGCAGGGCAAGGACGGCCCGTTCGTCGCCATGCCCCAGCGCATGGTCAAAGGCGAGTACCAGGACGTCGTATTCCCGGTAACGAAGGAGGCGCGGGAACGCCTGATGAACACCGTGCTGGACGCCTACGAGCAGGCGCTGGAGCAGACCGCGAAGCAGAGCGAGGAGCAGAGCTCCGCGCGCGGCATGAACATGGCGCAGACCATGTAAAACGAAGGAGGAAAAAACACCATGAAACGCATCATCACCCTGTGCGCCGCGCTCGCGTTGTGCGCGGCGCTTTCGCTGCCCGCCTTTGCCGCGGACAGCGGGGTATGCTACCCGACCGCCGTGGAGCAGAGCGAGGACGGCACGCAGCTCAAACGCATCTACGACCTGACGCCCGAAGCCGACCCTGCGGGCATCTCCCGTTCGGACTTCGAGCGGGGCGGCTTCCACTATACGCTGGTGGAGCTGCTCCGTCAGGAGCTTCCCGCCAACGAGTCCCGCCAGCACACCGAAACGGTAACGCTCCAGAGCGAGAAGAAGGACATGGAGTCCGTTCTGGCGCTGCTCCCGCAGGAGCGCGAATTCGTCACCGACGACGGGCTCACCGGCACGCTCACGCTGAAGCTCGATACCGTGCGCGTGGAGGTGTCCGGCTACGGCAGCGCCACCCGGCAGCTCACCGCCACGCGCGCGTATCCCAATCTCATCGGTCAGGACACGCAGTTCATCCCCAAGAGCATCGAGGACGGCGGCAGGACGCTGACGCTGGAGAGCATCGACTGGCGCACCGACAACACCGCGAACGTGGACGGTTATGGTCTCGGCGACCGCTATACCGCCGTCGCCACCTATACCGGCTCGGTCACCAGCTCCTACGTCAAGGGCTATACGGTCACGGCGGACTACGTCGGCACAGTCAGCAGGATCGCCCTCGACCGCGTGCGCTATGTCGCCATCTTTGAGGGCACGCGCATCGCTGGCGCGGACGAGCCGGAGGAAATCAGTAAAGAGATCGCGGAAACCACGCCTGCCGCGGAGCAGACGGATGGCGCTCCCGCGCAGTTCCCGTGGCGCTATGTCCTTGTACCCATCGGAGTGATTGCCGTTGTCGGCGTCGGTCTTGGCGCAGCCCTGACAGTCAAGCGCCGCAGCGAGACCAGCGGTGCGGTTGATACGGAGGAGGATGCCGAATGAAAAAGCTCTTGACCGTCATTTTCTCCCTCTGCCTTGCGCTGTCGATGGCGGCGCCCGCCTTCGCCTATGATTACACGATCCCCGAACCCGGCGATCCCGAATACGCCGACGATACCTCGGTCGAGGTGGTCTACACGGCGGACGGCGGCGCGGCGAAGAACGAGGACGTGAGCAAGAATGCGGCGTATATTCCGCCCGCGTTCGGCAGCCAGAGCGCGTATACGCCCAACTACGCCGAGTACCTCACGCCGAACCTCGCGCCGGGCGCGATGGCGGCAAACGGCGCGGCAATCGGCGGCGTTTCCGTTACGCCGCCCGATTACGGCACGGTGGCCGATCAGCAGACAGCTCCCACCAATGGCGGCGGCACGGTCACGGTCAGCGGCACTCGCCCATATAGCGGAGAGCGTCGCACCGAGGTGACGCGCGACCTCTACTATATGGACGGCAGCCTCGGAACGCTGAAGATCCCCGCCATCGGCGTCAACGTCAAGGTTTATCAGGGCACCGACAGCAATACGCTCGCCAAGGGCGCGGGACACTTCGAGGACAGCTCCATTTGGGACGGCAACGTCGCCATCGCGGGCCACAACCGCGGCACGAACTGCTATTTTGGGCGCATCCATGAGCTGTCGGTCGGCGATACGATCACCCTGACAACGAAGCTCGGCACGCGCACTTATGCCGTCGCAAGCGTCGCAAAGGTCAGCGAAACCGACCGCAGCGGGCTTGCCGCGTCCTCGGATAACATCCTGACGCTTTATACCTGCGTCCGTGACCAACGCGCGTACCGCTGGTGCGTGACGGCGGTGGAAATGCCGTAAACGGGCTTCGGCGTTCTGCTTCGCTTTGCACCGTATTCTTTGTCCATTATCGGTATCGACTTTCCGACTTCGTTTCGGTATTGTTGGCTTGCCGAAAGGCAAATCATCAACAATGCGAAATGGAGGGCATGGCTATGAAGAACAGAGAAAAGAATGTGGCGCTTGTCGCGGCGGGGATCATGCTCGGCGCGACCATCGCAGGCCCCGCGGCGCAGGCGGCGGAGTCGATCATGGCGCAGCGGTCGGCGCAGAAAATCTACGTCGACGGCCAGCAGGTGCAGATGGAGGCATACGCCATCAACGGCGCGAACTACGTCAAGCTGCGCGACGTCGGCAAGGCGGTCGGATTCAACGTGAGCTGGGATGCCGGGACCGGCAGCGTCCAGATCAGCTCCGAGGAACCCTACGCCGAGGACGCGCCCGCGCAGGCGCAGAGCGGCAGAATCGTCACGATCCCGCAGTCGGACGAGAACTTCGTGCTGAAGGCCGGAGACCGCGTCCGCTGTGACGACGGAACGCTCTACGAGATCAAGGACATGAGCAGGTACGACACGAACGTGTTCGCGGACGGCCCGCTCCCGCCGCTGCCAACAGCGACCTGCGACTGGAGCCTGTTCCCGCAGCCCGCGCTCCCGAAGGTCGAGGTCAAGCACTACGCCGACAAGTATGGCGACGACCTCTTCGTGACCAACCTCTATGAGCTTCGCAGAATGGAGTACACGCTCCGAAACGCACTCGGCAGGGAGCCTGACGCATGGCGCGGAAACCAGCTTCTTGCCAAGATCAACCTTACCATCCCGCCGGAATACGAGCCATACACAGACCACTTCTGGCCCTGGCGTGAGAGCGAGATCACCGACCTCGTCCACGCGCTCCCAAACGTCCGCTACTACCTCGCCGCCTACGACTACTACCACAACGGTATCTTCCAATACACGAGGTACTGCGTGATGTCCATCTGACAATCGAATCAAACGCAACCGAGGCTCGCCGAAAGGCGGGCCTCAAACCATTTCTGAAGGAAAACAGGAGGTATCCATGAAAAAGCGTATTTTATCCATGCTTCTGGCAGTGCTCACGCTGCTGTCGGTTCTCCCGGCGCCCGTCAACGCCGCATCCTCGCTGGAGGACGCGATGGCGGAGGTCGATATCTACGGCAGCAAGACGCCGCTCAACTGGCTCACCATGAACGGCAGCGTGAAAACGCAGTATTACACCTATTACAACTACCGTTCGGAGGCGACGGGGGCGACCACGCAGATCCCCGCATACTGCGTCGATCCGAACCTCTACGGCGTGCCCGTGCTGGCGCCCGACGAGGGTACGCCGATCAAGTACAGCGCAACCGAAAAGGGCAACGATCCGAAGATCATCGGCATCATTGCCAACGGCTACCCGCACATCGACATGGCGACGATGGGCGTCAACTCCATTGAGGAAGCCTACTACGCAACCAAGACCGCACTGTGGTGCTACCTCATCCCCGGCTGGGACGTCAGCAAGCTGGGCGTCAACCCCGCGCTGACCGGCGCGGATAAGGCTGCCGCCGAGCGCGTCCTGCAGGCGACCAGGGACACCTATCGCCGCGGTATGTACTGGAACCAGCTTTACGAGCCGGGCCTGACCGCCACGCCGGACCGTGACAACGCCTATCCCGT
>SVKM01000114.1 GCA_015068465.1 Oscillospiraceae bacterium
GAACGTGCCGCCGGCGACGATCACGCCGCCGAGCGTCGTGCCGTGACCGCCGATGAACTTGGTCGCGCTGTGCACCACGATGTCCGCGCCGTGCTCGAGCGGGCGGATGAGAAACGGCGTTCCGAACGTGTTGTCGATGACGAGCGGGATGCCGTGGGTGTGCGCGATCTTCGCGAGCGCGTCGATGTCTGGGATGTCGCTGTTCGGATTGCCGAGGGTTTCGATGTAGAGCGCCTTGGTGTTGGGCTTGATCGCCGCCGTGACCTCGTTTATATCATGGATATTGACGAACGTGGTCTCGACGCCGTAGAGCGGCAGCGTGTGCGCGAGCAGGTTCGCGCTGCCGCCGTAGATGGTCTTTTGCGCGACGATGTGTTCTCCCGCCTTGGCGAGCGCCTGGATTGTATAGGTGATCGCCGCCGCGCCGGAGGCGACCGCGAGGCCCGCGACGCCGCCCTCGAGCGCCGCGATGCGATCCTCGAAGACGCCCTGCGTTGAGTTCGTCAGCCGCCCGTAGATGTTGCCCGCGTCGGCAAGGCCGAAGCGGTCGGCGGCGTGCTGTGCGTTGCGAAAAACGTAGCTGGTGGTCGCGTAGATCGGCACCGCGCGGGCGTCGGACGCGGGGTCGGGCTGTTCCTGCCCGACGTGGAGCTGCAGGGTCTCGAATCGATAGTTCGCCATGATAGATACCTCACTTTTTCAGAATAAAAAAATCCGGGAGACCCATTCGGGTCCCCCGGAAAGAATACGGAGAACTCAACTGGGTATGGCAAAGCGCATGTACATCTCACAGTACATGTCACAGCACATCATGCAGTTGAGGCTCATGTTACGCATCATTGTTTCTCCAAATTTCTATTAACCTATCGGGTTGATATGTTTATAGCACAACCGGTGCATTTTGTCAACCGTATTTTTGAAATTGTGGTTGCGGCGCAAAAAATGTCCTGTATAATATCAATATGCAGCAAGGGCAAAAACGCTGATGGGCGCGGCAATTTTCTCTTGCTGGATGGCGAATTGTGTAGTAAAATGAGAGCGTTAAGGCAAGCGAGATGAACCCCGGCAGTACAGGAAACGATCTCACATAGGGCAAATGGGAGACAACGGCTATGTATTATTCTGCAATCGGTCTGCTTGCGATCATGATCCTGCTGATCGAAAACCAGGACATCCTGCTCAACCGCAACGGCGCTTTTGAGTTGCCCGCATGGAAGGCGTACAGGAAATTCCTGCTGGCAGTCCTGCTTTATTACATCACGGATATCCTGTGGGGCGTACTGGAAAACCGCAGGCTGGCGCTTCCGCTTTTTGTCGACACGACAGCGTACTTTATCGCCATGGCTGTCGGCGCAACATACTGGACGCAGTACACCGTCACCTATCTGGACGAGAAAAACGCGTTCGGGCGGTTCTTCATCTATGCCGGGCGCGTCTACGCGGCGCTGGTCACGGCGCTCACCATCCTCAACCTCTTTGTGCCGGTTCTGTTCACCGTGGACGGCGCTTGCGTCTATCGCGTGCTCGGCACGCGGTATGTGGTCCTCGGCAGCCAGATCCTGCTGCTGCTTCTTCTCTCCGCCTATGCGCTCTCCTCCATCCTCCGCCGGCATGGCACGGGCAAGGAGAACCGCTATCGGACGCTTGCGCTTTTCGGGCTGATCATGGCGATCTTTCTCACGATCCAGCTGTGGTACCCCTATCTTCCGCTCTACGCCGTCGCGTATATGCTGGGGACGTGCCTGCTGCGCGCCTTCGTCATCGGCGACGAGGAAGAGGAATACCGCTCCGACCTGGAGGAGGCCGCAAAGATCAGGGAACTGAAGGACACCATTGTTTCCCTCCTGGACAACATGCCCGGCATGGCGTTCACCAAGGACGCCAAAACCGGCGTGTATCTCGCCTGCAACCGGGCCTTCGCGGAATACGCGCACAAGGCGAGCCCGGACGACGTGGCGGGGCTCACCGACGATCAGATCTTCGACGCCGAAACGGCGGCGCACTTCGCCCAGGACGACCGCATGGCGCTGTCCATGGACGAGCCCTATATCTTCTCCGAGGACGTGCCCGACGCCGCCGGAAACCAGCGGCAGTTCCAGACCACAAAGCGCAAATACACCGACACCGCCGGCCGCCTGTGCATCCTCGGCATGTGCCGGGACATGACGGACATGGTGCGCATCCAGCGTGAAAACGCCTCGACCAAGGAGGCGTACGAGCAGGCGCGCAGCACCGGACTCATGTATTCCAACATCGCGCAGGCAATGGCGAGCAGCTACACCAACCTCTACTACGTCGACCTCGAAACGGACGAATTCGTCGAGTACCGCACGGACGCCGAGCGGAACGAGCTGGTCGAGGAGCGGCGCGGCACGAATTTCTTTGAAACGCTGAAGGTGGACGCCGTGGAGCACGTCCACTCCTATGACCGCGACGCTCTGCTGCAGGCGCTGGACAGAAAGACGCTGCTCGACACGCTCGACCGGTACGGCAGCTTCATCATGACCTACCGCCTGCTGCAAGACGACAAGCCGGTCTACGTCACCATGAAGGCGACCCGCAGGAAGGACGACGACCGCTTCATCGTCATCGGCGTGACGAACGTCGACGAGCAGGTGAAGCAGCAGCGCGCGGCGCAGCGCCTGCAGGAGGAGCAGATCGCCTACTCCCGCATCAGCGCGCTCACCGGAAACTACATCTGCATCTACGTCGTGGTGCCGGAGACCGGGCGCTATCGCGAGTTCAGCACGAGCAAAGGCTTCGAGTCCTTCGGCGTGCCGGAGGAGGGCGAGGACTTCTTCCACTCCTCCCGCGAGCGGACGAAGAGCCTCATTCACCCCGACGATCTGGACCGCTTTCTCCTGCTGTTCACGAAGGAGAACGTGCTCTCTGCGGTCGAGCAGAGCGGCATTTTCGCGCTGACCTACCGCCTGATGTTCGACGGGAAGCCGAACTACGTCCAGCTCAAGGTCGCCATGCTCAGGGAAAAAGGCGGCGACCGCCTGATCGTCGGCCTCAACGATGTCGATTCCCAGGTGCAGCAGGAGAAAAAGTATGCCCAGAAGCTCGCGCAGGCGCAGAACGAGGCGACCGTCGACGCGCTGACGGGCATCCGGAACAAGCACGCCTACCAACTCGCGGAGCAGCAGCTCGACCGGCAGATCCGCGAGCGCAAGGCGCCGGATTTTGCGATCGTGGTGCTGGACGTGAACGACCTCAAAATGGTCAACGACACGCAGGGGCATCAGGCGGGCGACCTCTACATCCAGAACGCCTGCAATCTCATCTGCGGCATCTTCAAGCACAGCCCCGTGTTCCGCGTCGGCGGCGACGAATTTACCGTTATCGCGCAGGGAAGCGACTACGCAAGCGTCGACGAGCTGATCGGACGGCTCGGCGACCACAACGCGGAGGCGCGCCGCAGCGGCGGCATCGTCATCGCCTGCGGCATGTCGAAATTCGATGGCGACGAGCGCGTCGCATCGGTGTTTGAGCGCGCCGACCGGAAGATGTATGAGAACAAGCGTTTCCTGAAGGAGGGCAACGCGCGCGCATGAGCTGCCGGAGCGCGTGAAAAGCCATTTACTGCAGCCTGCACATTGCAAAAACGGGAGGAGTGTCGCCCATGGCGGAAATATGGGAAATGATCCGGGAAAAAGTCATGCACGCGCTTTTTGTCTGTCTGATTGCCGCCGTTATAATTCTGGTCGGCGTCGCCGTCTGGCACCTGGTCGTCTATTATCTGACGCGCAGCCGGATCGATGCCGCCAAGCAGATCTACAACGCCATCAAGCTCGGCGAGCCGAAGGACAAAGCGCTCGCGCTGTTTCGCGGCTACAGCGGCAGCACGGATCAGTATACGGAGGAGGCGCTTCTGCCGGACGGCAAACGCGAGGAGGTGCTCTGCCTCCTGTTTGGCTTTGGCCGCGGCGAGTCCGGCGAAGTCCGGCTCACCTACGTCGACGACCGGCTCGTTCAAAAGCAGCAAAGCGGGATATGGTAACGCAGCAAAAGAGGAGCCCCGATACGCAAGCGCGTATCGGGGCTCCCTTCGCTTTTCTCAGAGGGAGAAGCCCGTGGTGTCAATATTGTTCTCATCGGCGAGCAGCGCCGCCTCCGTGTGCAATCCGGTGAGCTCGTTGCGCTTTTCGACGTCCTGGTTGACGTCGATGCCGACGATCAGATGTCCGGCGTCGCCCGGCATGGGCGCGATGTGTGTTTCGCAGTAGACGACCTCGCCGCCTTCGCCTCCGCCGTTTCCTGCTTGGCACGGGCCAGCTCGTTCATCGCGTCGATCAAGAGCTTGACCTCGCTGCTCGTTCCGGCTTCGTCCGCGTCCGTGCTGTTCTCGACCACGGTCACGATGTCCCGCATCTATATTATAGAAGAAATTTTGAAAATTTCCAGCAGTCCGGCTTAACTCTCCGCCGAATCGGCAACCCCCGCAAGCGCGAGGAATTTTTTCTCGGACAGTATCTCATGCGTGATAAACGCTCCGTCCCGGAAGAGGGCAAAGTTCGTCACCGGCGACGGCGCGTTCTGCGCCGCCTCGCGGCTGTCGATGGGAACGACCTTCAGCGCGACACCGTGCTCCGCCGCCGCCGCTGCCAGCCGCGGCACCCAGTAATAGGTGAACGGGCATTGATCCGAATAGTAGAGCACAAAGCCGCTCTCCGCCGTTCGCGGGTGCTTCGCGCAATCCTTGAAGCGCGGCGGCTCTTCCCCGTCCCGAAAGGGCAGATACCACAGCTGAATGCCGACGTCGGATCCATCCGCGACCCGAAAGCCCTTGTAGGCGAGATACTTCGGGTCGGCAAGAAAGCCCTTCTTTTTCGCCGAAGAGAGGATGCAAAGCCCCCGCCTCCCCTGCTCTTTTGCGTCTCTGACACACTCGCCGAGAAGCTCGCTTGAATATCCGTGCCCCTTGAGCGAGCCGGACACCCACAGGCAGTCGATGTGCATATACCCGTCCGCCTCCAGCGGCTGCCACGCGTTTTCGGCGGGGATGTACTCAATGAAGCACTTTCCGCGCTCCTCGCTCCGGTAAAAGACCAGGCCCTCGCGAAAACGCTCGCGAAGCCACTCCTTCTTCCGCTCGCTCTGCTTGTTGGACATGGCGCAGCAGATGTGCTCCCTGTCGATGTTTTCCTCCGTGATCCTGATATAGCCCATGATACGCCCTTCTTTCCCCGCGCCGCTCACTCCGGACAGGATATCTCGCCGATGCGTTCGATGATCCGGTGCAGCTCGCCGACCAGCTCCGAGTCCGCAGCGCGGTAGAGCATCTCCTTGCCGTCGCGGCGCGAAACGATCAGCCCCGCCGTCTTCAGAAGCCGCAGATGGTGCGACACCGCCGGGCTCGTCATGTGGACGTAAGCCGCGATATCCGCCACGCACTCCTCCGTGTGGCACAAAAGCCAGAAGATGCGCAGCCGCGAGGGATCGCCGAGCTGTCCCAGCGCGTCCGAAACAAAGCGGACCATATCCTCGGTGGGCAGCGCCTCCATGATGTGGCTCTGCGTGTTTGGATCGTGATGCTCATGCGGCAGTTGCTTTTCCATGGCGTTTCCCCTCCGTCTGAAGCGGCCTGCATACCGCTGTGCGGATATTATACACCATACGATTCAAAATGTGTTTATCTTTTTACAAAAAAAGGATTGACAAATTTTCGGTACGGGTATATCATTGCATTATGATTAAACAATCATTTAATCGTTAAATCAATTTTGAAGGGAGCATCCGCCATGAAAAAGACTTACAAGATCGACGTGGACTGCGCCGCCTGCGCGGACAAGATGGAGGTCGCGGCGAACAAGACGAAGGGCGTCAAGGAAGCGAGCGTCAACTTCATGCTGCTCAAAATGAAGGTCGAGTTCGAAGACGGCGCCGACGCGGATGCCGTGATGCAGGAGGTTCGCAAGAACTGCAAGAAGGTCGAGGACGACTGCGAGATCTTCCTGTAAAACGTTTCAACCGAAGGGCTGATGACAGTGAACAAAAAGCAGAAAAAGAATCTGGCGCGCATCATCGCCGCGGCGGCCATGACCGTCGCGCTGCATTTCCTGCCCGTGACGGGCGCCGCGCGCTTCGCGCTGTACATGGCGGCATACCTGATCGTCGGCTATGACATCCTCATCAAGGCGTTTCAGGGGATCAAAAACCGTCAGCCGCTCGACGAGAGCCTGCTCATGGCAATTGCCACGATCGGCGCGATCGCGCTGGCGCTCTATGAAAAAAGCGGCAATTACACAGAGGCGATCGCGGTCATGCTCTTCTACCAGATCGGCGAGTGGTTCCAGAGCTACGCGGTCGGCAAGAGCCGCCGGAACATCTCCGAGCTGATGGACATCGCGCCGGACTACGCCAACATCGAAGCGGAAAACGGGCAGCTTGAGCAGGTCGATCCCGACGACGTGGAGATCGGCACGGTCATCGTCGTCCAACCGGGCGAGCGCGTGCCCATCGACGGCGTGGTGGTCGACGGAAGCTCCTCGCTCAACACCGCCGCGCTGACCGGCGAGTCCGTGCCGCGCGACGTCGCCGCGGGCGACGAGGTCATCAGCGGCTGCATCAACCTCAGCGGTGTGCTCCGGGTGGAAACGACGAAGGAGTTCGGCGAGTCCACCGCCTCGAAGGTGCTGGAGCTGATCGAGGAGGCGAGCTCGCGCAAGTCGCGCTCCGAAAACTTCATCACGCGCTTCGCGCGCGTCTATACGCCCGCGGTCGTCATTTCCGCGCTGGCGCTGGCGCTCCTCCCTCCCCTGTTCCTGCTGCTCACGGGCGGCGCGCCGATGTGGGAGACGTGGGTCTACCGGGCGCTGACCTTCCTTGTCATCAGCTGCCCCTGCGCGCTCGTCGTGAGCATTCCGCTGTCGTTCTTCGCGGGTATCGGCGGCGCGAGCCGTCAGGGCGTGCTGGTCAAGGGCTCGAACTATCTGGAGCTTCTCTCCGAGGTCAAAACCGTCGTGTTTGACAAGACCGGCACGCTGACAAAGGGCGTGTTTGAAGTGACGGCGATCCATCCCGAGCGCATGGACGAGCGGCAGCTGCTGCACCTTGCCGCGCATGTGGAGCGCTACTCCAAGCACCCGATCGCGAACTCTCTGCGCGCGGCGTACCCCGACGAAGCGGACGAGTGCGCCGTGGAGGATGTGGAGGAGATCGCCGGACACGGCGTCACCGCGCGGGTGAACGGCGACGTCGTCGCCGTCGGCAACGGCAAGCTCATGGACAAGGTCGGCGCGGTGTTCCAAGCGTGTGAAAAGCACAAGGACGGCACGATCCTGCACGTCGCGGTCAACGGCGAGTACGCGGGGCACATTGTGATCTCCGACGTCGTCAAGCCGCACAGCGCGCAGGCGATCGCGGCGCTGAAAAAAAGCGGCGTTCGCCAAACCGTCATGCTCACCGGCGACGTAAAGGCGGTCGCCGAGCGTGTGGCGGGCGAGCTGGGGCTCGATCAGGTCTACAGCGAGCTGCTGCCGCAGGACAAGGTTGCAAAGGTCGAAGCGCTGCTCGGGCAAAGGGCTTCCGAAAAGGAGCGCCTCGCCTTTGTCGGCGACGGCATCAACGACGCGCCCGTGCTCTCGCGCGCGGACATCGGCGTCGCCATGGGCGCGATGGGCTCGGACGCCGCGATCGAAGCGGCGGACGTGGTGCTGATGGACGACGACCCGCTGAAAATATCGACGGCAGTGCGCATCTCGCGCAAGTGCCTGCGCATCGTGAAGGAGAACATCTGGTTTGCTATCGGCGTCAAGCTCGCGTGCCTGATCCTCGGCGCGTTCGGCGTCGCCAACATGTGGTTTGCGATTTTCGCAGACGTGGGCGTGATGATCCTCGCCGTGCTCAACGCGATCCGCTGCATGTTCAACGAATAAGCGCCCCGCCCGGGGCGTGCAAAAACATCCTCCGCACCTATTGACAAGCACAAGATATTGTAGTATTCTCGCTTTGTTGAACAAAGGCGTTCATGTGGAACAAGTGCCCCCATGAACGCCTTTTTCTGTTTTTAAAGCTCTTTGAAAGCTGCTCACAAGCGGCGGCAGCGCCGCTTGTGAAGATGTAAGTTACAGGGAGGAACGGCAATGGCGAAATACATTTTTGTCACCGGCGGCGTGGTCTCAGGGCTCGGCAAGGGCATCACGGCGGCTTCGCTCGGGCGGCTCCTGAAGGCGCGCGGGCTGAAGGTCGCCGCGCAGAAGCTCGACCCGTACATCAACGTCGACCCCGGCACGATGAGCCCCTACCAGCACGGCGAGGTCTACGTCACCGAGGACGGCGCGGAGACCGACCTCGACCTCGGGCACTACGAGCGCTTCATCGACGAGGACCTGAACAAGTATTCCAACCTCACCACCGGCAAGGTCTACTGGAACGTCCTCAACAAGGAGCGCCGCGGCGAGTATCTCGGCTCGACCATGCAG
>SVKM01000115.1 GCA_015068465.1 Oscillospiraceae bacterium
GACGTGCGCTTTGCGGCGTCAAGCGACGGTACGGCGCGCGTCGAGAGCCGCCACAGCGCGCAGATCACCGAGACCGTGGAGGTCAAAAACGGCATTTTGACCGTGCGGCAGAAGCAGGCGAAGCAGGGGCCGAAAATCGGCATCGACCTGTCCGCTGAGGACGATTGCCTGATCGTTTACCTGCCGGGAAGCGAGCTTGATTCGCTGAGCGTGCAGACGGTCAGCGGAGACATGGAGCTGGGCGGATTGAGCGCGAAGGGCGCGTCGCTGGAGTCCGTGAGCGGGGAGATCGAGCTGAAGGAGCTGATCGTATCGGGCAAATTGACGGTCGGCACCGTCAGCGGCGACGTCGATCTGGATCGCTGCGACGCGGGCGAGATCGACATTGTGACCGTCAGCGGCGAGGTCGAGGGCACGCTGCTCTCGCCCAAGCAGTTTGACGTTCACACCATCAGCGGCAAGCTCGACGTTCCGGCGAGCGAGAGCGGCGCGGCGCGCTGCACGATATCGACCACCAGCGGCGACGTGGAGCTCAAGCTCGCGCGCTGATCATTCGATAGAAATAGGGAGGAAACAACACATGAAAAAGGAAGAATTTCTCGCCGAACTGGCGTCCGAGCTTCGCGACCTCTCCAAGGAGGACATCGCGCGCTCGCTGGAATTTTACGGTGAAATGATCGACGAGCGCGTCGAGGACGGCATGAGCGTCGAGGACGCGGTCGCGGAGCTCGGCGGCGCGGAGAAGGTCGCGCAGCAGGTCATGGCGGAGCTGCCCCGCGAGCGCGCCGCGGCGGACGGCAAAAAGCCATGGGACGATGAAAACTGGCCTCTGGGTGCGGATATGGACGCGCTTGGGAAAAATATGGACGCGCTTGGCAGGAAAATGGGCGAGCTCGGCGACGAACTCGGCAGGAAGATGGGCGCGCTCGGCGACCAGATCGCCGCGGAATACGAAAGAGCGTATGAGCAGCCGGAGGAGGACGACGACGGCGAGCGGGAGCATAGCTATGATATCGCCGAGCCGTTCACCGCGCTCGACGTGCAGACGGGCAGCTCCGACGTGCGCGTCCTGCGCTCCGGCGACGGCAAGACGCGCGTCGAAACCGAGCGCTGGGGCGCGGTCCGCGAGACCGTCGAGGTGCGCAACGGCGTGCTGACGGTGGTGCACAGCTTCGACGCGGGAGAGCAGCGCAGAAAGAAGGGGAGCCTTTTCGGACTCAAGTTCCTGTTCACCGCCGGCGGCAGCGGGAGCGTGACCGTCTATCTCGCCGACGAGATGTGGGAGAGCATCTCGGTCAAGACGCTCAGCGGCAATGTCGAGGCGGAGGATCTGCGCGCCCGCGCCGCGCTTCTCTCGACCAAGAGCGGCGACGTGAACGCGCGCCATCTGACGGTCGAGGGGAAGCTGGCGCTGGAGAGCATGAGCGGCGACGTCGACATGGACGACCTGACGGCGGGCGAGCTTTTCGCCCGCACCATGAGCGGCGACGTCGACGCGGACGGCGTGAACGTCGGAGCGATCGAGCTTTCGAGCAAGAGCGGCGACGTCGACCTGGAGAGCGTCCTTGCGCAGGGGACGCTGTGCGCGGAGAGCACAAGCGGCGATGTGAGCCTGCACCGCTGCGACGGGCGCGACGTGCTGCTGCGCAGCACGAGCGGCGACATCGACGGCACGCTCCTCACGCCCAAGGCGGAGTTCCGCGGCCGCAGCGTCAGCGGCGACGTGGACCTGCCGCAGTGCGAGGAGGGAACGGGCGTGTGCGAGGCGAGCACCACCAGCGGCGACGTGTCGATCCGCATCGCACCGTGAGAGGAGCGGCTTGATGAACGTGCGGGAAGAGACGGAACTCTACTGCGGTATCCTCGCCAACTATCCGGCGTTTCAAACGGGAGAGCGCGCGGCGCTTGCCTATGATTTTGACTGCCCCGAGTATCGCGAACTGATCGAACGCTACGGCCTCGAAAAGCTCGCGGGGCGCGGCGGCGAGTTTACGCGGGCGCGGCGGCTGATGCGCTATCTCGCGCCGCGGCTGACGCATGAGAGCAATTACGACGGGCATGTCGCGTGCAACGCGCTCGCGCTGCTCGACTACAGCCTCGATCAGCCCGAGCACGGCATCAACTGCCTCTATAAGTCGAAGGTGCTCGCGGAATGCTGCCTTGCGCTCGGTATCCCGGCGCGGCGGGTGGTCATCATGCCGTTCTCACCCTACGATCTCGACAACCACGTCGTCACGGAAATATTCGACCGGGAACGCGACAAATGGATCATGCTCGATCCGACCACGAACGGATACTTCGTGGACGAAAGCGGCACGCCGTTGAGCATGGCGGAGATCCGGGAGCGCTTTGCCGCGCTGGATTTCGTGACCTATACGACAGGGCGTTCGCGGCTCGATTTGGTGCGGCAGCGGGAGAAGTACGCGCGGCAGAACCGCTATCTCTGCAAGAACGCGTTTTACTTTATTTTGGAAAAGTACAATGGCTTCGGAGCGAAGAACGAATGGCTCTGCCTGATCCCGGAGGGATTTTCGCAGGTCAGGAATCAGCGGCTGAACCTCGAATACCGCTTGAAAAACGAACCGCAGGAGATCCTGAAGAAAACGGGGGAAAAATGGCGCGCGGCGCTCAAACGTATGGAAAACGCCGCCGACCGTCCGATTGACAGTTCCGCGTATCTGAAAAAACCGATATGAAAAACCGGCGGCCCGCGAAAAAAGCGGGTCGCCGGTTTTTTATCGGATATCGGTATGACGTATTATTCCAGCTCAAACGCGCCGGTGTAGAGCCGGTAGTAGGTGCCCTTCTCGGCAATGAGCTGCTCGTGGCTGCCGCGCTCGATGATCCTTCCGTGGTCGAGGACCATGATGACGTCGGAGTCCATGACCGTCGAGA
Organism: Oscillospiraceae bacterium; assembly: GCA_015068465.1. GTDB lineage: Bacteria > Bacillota > Clostridia > Oscillospirales > Oscillospiraceae > Hominicoprocola. The sequence goes on from SVKM01000115.1 coordinate 2,896, forward strand.
GCCGGTGCGCGATGACGAAGACCGTGCGGCCTTCCATCAGCTTATCCATGCCGCGCTGGACGATCGCCTCGGTGCGCGTGTCGATGGAGCTCGTCGCCTCGTCGAGGATCATCACGGGCGGGTCGGCGACCGCGGCGCGCGCGATCGCGATGAGCTGGCGCTGGCCCTGCGAGAGGTTGGAGCCGTTGTTCGCAAGCGGCGTGTCGTAGCCCTGCGGCAATCTTGTGATGAAGTCGTCCGCGCCCGCGAGCTTTGCCGCCGCGCGGCACTCCTCGTCGGTCGCGTCGAGCTTGCCGTAGCGGATGTTCTCCATCACCGTGCCGGTAAAGAGGTTCGTCTCCTGCAAAACGAGCCCCAGCGAGCGGCGCAGGTCGGACTTTTTGATCTTGTTGATGTTGATGCCGTCGTAGCGGATCTTGCCGTCCTCAATGTCATAGAAGCGGTTGATGAGGTTGGTGATGGTCGTCTTGCCCGCGCCGGTCGCGCCGACGAAGGCGACCTTCTGGCCGGGCTCCGCGAAGACGTTGACGTCGGTGAGCACCTGCTTGCCCTCAACGTAGGAGAAATCGACGTCCACAAGGCGCACGTCGCCTTTCAGCTCGGTATAGGTGAGCGTGCCGTCGCCGTGGGGATGCTTCCATGCCCAGTGTCCGGTGTGACGGTCGCTCTCCGTGACCGTGCCGTCGGGCGCGATCTCCGCGTTGACGAGCGTGACGTAGCCGTTGTCGCTTTCCGGCGCTTCATCCATCAGGCTGAATACGCGGTCGGCACCCGCCATGCCCATGACGATCGCGTGGACCTGCTGCGTGAGCTGGTTGAGGTTGCCGGTGAACTGCTTGGTCATGTTCAAAAAGGCGATCAGGATCGAAATGTCCAGCGCCTTGCCGGAAATCGACGGGTTGGGAAGCCCCGCGAGCAGATACGCGCCGCCGAGCACCGCGATGAGGACGTAGAGGATGTTGCCGATGTTCATGATGATGGGGCCGAGCGCGTTGGCGTAGGAGTTCGCTTTGCGCGAGTGCTGGAACAGCTCCTCGTTGAGCGCGTCGAAACCCTCGGCGGAGGCGCTTTCGTGGTTGAAGACCTTGACGACCTTCTGCCCCGCCATCATCTCCTGGATAAAGCCTTCCGCCGCGGCGACGGACTTGCGCTGCGCGACGAAGTACTTGGCGCTGCCGCCGCCGAGCTTGCCGGAAACCAGCGTCATCGCGACGACGCCGAGCAGCACCATCGCGGTCATCGGCACGCTGTACCAGAGCATGATGCCGAACACGACCAGCACGATCGAGCCGGAGCGCAGCAGTGCCGGGATCGACTGCGACACCAGCTCGCGCAGCGTGTCGACGTCGTTGGTGTAGTGGGACATGATGTCGCCGTGCTTGTGCGTGTCGAAGTAGCGGATGGGGAGATCCTGCATCTTGTCGAACAAAAGCCGCCGCAGCTTCGAAAGAAAGCCCTGCGTCATGATCGCGTTGAGCTGGGTCTGGAGCACGATCGCAACGATCGAAACCGCGTAAAGCGTGACGAGGATGCGGATCAGCGGCACGATCTGCGCCTTCGCGCCCGCCCAGTCGCCCGAAGCGGTCCACTCGGTCGCGATGGCGACGATCTTTTGCGTGAAGATCGACGGAATGGCGGAGATCGCCGAGGAAAAGACGGAGCACAGGCAGATGACGGGGAAGAGCACGGGGTAGAACTTCACCACCAGCCGGATCGTGCGCTTGACCGCCGCGGCGTTGAACTTGGGACGCCCCTTTTCGTTGAGCTCCACGTCGCCCTTGTTACTTCTCGGCATGCTCTTCGCCTCCCTTCGGCTCGCCCGAGCTCTTGGTCTGCTGCTCGTAGGTTTCGCGGTAGATGTCGCTCGACGCCATCAGCTCATCGTGCGTGCCGGAGGCGGCGATGCGCCCGCCGTCCATCACAAGGATGAGGTCGGCGTCCTTGACCGAGGCGACGCGCTGGGCGATGATGAGCTTGGTCGTTTCGGGGATGTAGCTGCGGAAGGAATCGCGGATCAGCGCGTCGGTGCGGGTGTCGACGGCGCTGGTCGAGTCGTCGAGAATGAGTATCTTCGGCTTCTTGAGGAGCGCACGCGCGATGCAAAGGCGCTGCTTCTGCCCGCCGGAAACGTTCGTGCCGCCCTGCTCGATCTTCGTTTCGTATCCGTCGGGGAACGAGCGGATGAACTCGTCCGCCTGCGCGAGCCGGCACGCCGCGGCAAGCTCGTCGTCGGACGCGTCGGGGTTGCCCCAGCGCAGGTTCTCGGCGATCGTGCCGGAAAAGAGCTCGTTTTTCTGCAGCACCATCGCCACCGCGTCGCGCAGCGTTTCAAGGCGGTATTCGCGCACGTCGACGCCGCCGACCTTGACGACGCCCTCCGTCGCGTCGTACAGGCGCGGAATGAGCTGCACGAGCGTCGATTTGCCGACGCCGGTGCCGCCGAGGATGCCGACGGTCATGCCGGGGCGGATGTGCAGGTCCACGCCGCTGAGCGCGTACCGGTCCGCCTTGGCGGAGTACTTGAAGCTGACGTGCTCGAAGTCGATCGAGCCGTCCTTGACGCGCTCGACGGCGCCGCCGTCCGGATCGCGCAGGGCGGGCGTTTCGTCGAGCACCTCGCAGATGCGCTTGGCGCTTTCGGCGGACATGGTGAGCATGACGTAGATCATCGAGAGCATCATCAGCGACATGAGGATCTGCATGCCGTAGGTCAGCATCGCGGAGATCTGCCCGACGTCGATGAGCGTGCCGCGCGAGGTGATGACCAGCTTCGAGCCGAAGAGCAGCACGAAGACCATGTTGCCGTAGACGCAAAGCTGCATCAGCGGCATGTTGCAGGCGACGATGCGCTCAGCGCGGGTGAAGTCGTCGCGGATGTCGTCGGACGCGGCGCCAAACTTCTCCTTTTCGTATTCCTCGCGGGAAAAGCCCTTCACGACGCGCATCGCGCGCACGTTTTCCTCCACCGATTCGTTGAGCCGGTCGTATTTTTTGAAGACCGCGCGGAACGCAGGCATCGCCTTCTTCGCGATCATTACCAGCCCGAACACCAGCACGGGGATGATGACGACGAAGCTCGTTGCGAGCGCGCCGCCCATGACGTACGCCATAATGATCGAGAAAATGAGCATCAACGGCGAGCGAACGGCGATGCGAATGAGCATCATGAACGCCATTTCGACGTTGTTGACGTCGGTGGTCATGCGCGTGACGAGCGAGGACGAGGAGAACTTGTCGATGTTCTCAAACGAGAACTCCTGCACCTTGTGGAACAGGTCGTGGCGGACGTTCTTGGCAAAGCCGTTCGAGGCGCGCGCGCAGGTAAAGCCCGCGAGCCCGCCGCAGGAGAGCGAGCAGACCGCCAGCAGCACCAGAATGCCGCCGAGGCGCAGCACCTCGCTCATGTCGATGCCGCCCTTGATCTCGTTGACGAGCCGCGCCGTGAGGAACGGGATGACCGCCTCGATGACCGCCTCGCCGACGATGAACAGCAGCGTCAGCAGCGCGGGCGTCTTGTATTCGCGTACGCATCCGGAGAGTTTCTTGAGCATACGCAGCCTCCTTCCGTGATGTAACAATCCAAATTTTTATTATATCGGAAGGAAGGGCAAAAGCAAGCAAACTTTTTGTGAACGGCGGCGGGGAATGCTCCCCGCCGCCGTTCGTTCGGGCGCGCCGCCTTATTCCTTGAATTTTGCGATCTCGCCGAGCTTTGCGCCGCGGCGGTTGCGCTCGTTGAAACGTTCCACCAGCGCCGCGATCTCCACGTTCGCGCTCGCGACCTCGGCGTGGAACGCGGCGGCGGAAATGCGCTGCGCGCCGTGACCGAGGATGATGACCTGTTCCAGGTTGTCGCTTGTGGCGACGCGGACGCGGCGCTCCCTGCGCAGCTCATAGGTCGCGCGCTCGATGTACGCGTCGGCGGTCTGCGCCTCCTTGGTGTAGACGACCTTCACGCCGTCCACCGTCTCCACCGAGCCGGGGTTGCCCTTGACCTTGTACGCGTCGAACACGAGGATGACGACGCACTTTTGAAAGCCCTGGTAATTCGATAAGATATCCGTCAGCGCGGCGCGCGCCGCCGCAATGTCGACCTGGGCGAGCTTGTTGAGCTCGTCCCACGCGAAGATGACGTTGTAGCCGTCGACGAGCAGGTATTCCGTGCCGCCGAAGTGCAGGTCGACATTGTATTTTCTATCGTCGAGCGAGGTGCGCGTGGGGGCCTTCGGCGGCTCGAACGCCTTGCGCTCGACCTTGCCGTAGGTGCGCTCGAAGATGGCTTGCAGCTCCGAGTCGCTGTCATAACCGCCCGCTTCGTGCTTTTGCCGCGGCGCGGGCGTTTTTTCGCCCTCCGGCGTTTCGAAGCGGACGCCGCTTTCGCAGTGCATCATGGCGGGGGCTTTGTCCCACGGCACCGTCACGCTGCCGCCGTGGTCGCAGAAGACCGACGAGGACGGGTTTTCGACGTCGCGCTCCGCGTCGTAGCCGATGGCGGCAACGACCGGCTCGGCGTCGACGCAGGGGCCGTAGCCCCGCACCGTGCAGGAGAGCCGCCCGGCGCCGCGCGTGTAGACCGCGAGCGTGCGCGCGTAATCGCGCAGCGGCGCGACGGGCGCAAAGCCGGTAAGCACCGTCTGGCCGCCCTCGCTCTCCGGCGCGTCGACCGTGCCGCCCATGCCCTGAAGGTCTGTCATGGCGCGCCCGACGCTCTCGGGCGGGATTTCAAGACGAAAGTCATAGTACGGTTCCAGCAGCACGTTTTCTGCGTGCATCAGACCCTGCCGGACGGCGCGGCAGGTCGCCTGGCGGAAGTCGCCGCCCTCGGTGTGCTTGAGGTGCGCGCGCCCCGCGACGAGCGTGATCTTCACGTCCGTCAGCGGCGAGCCGGTCAGTACGCCGGGATGCTCGCGCTCAAAGATGTGCGTGGCGATGAGGCGCTGCCAGTTGAGCGCAAGGTCGTCGGTCGAAAGGGCGGAGTCGAAGCGTATGCCGCTGCCGCGCGCGCCCGGCTCGATCAAAAGCTGCACCTCGGCATAGTGCCGCAGCGGCTCGAAGTGCCCAACGCCCAGCACCGGCGCGGCGACGGTCTCGCGATAGACGATGCTGCCCGTGCCGAAGGAAACGTCCCAGCCGAAGCGGTCCAGAATGAGCCGCTGCAATATTTCGAGCTGGATCGGCCCCATCAGCCGGACATGCAGCTCCCGCAGACGCTCGTCCCAGACGATCTGGAGCATTGGGTCCTCATCCTCCAGCTCGCGCAGCTTCGGCAGCGCGGCGTGGGGCTCGACGCCGTCGGGGAGGATCAATTGATAGGTCAGGATCGGCTCGAGCAGCGGTTGCTCCGCCGCCTCCGCCGCGCC
>SVKM01000116.1 GCA_015068465.1 Oscillospiraceae bacterium
GCCGTTCACGGGGATTGATACCTATATCAAGGTCGCGCTCGTCGCGGTGTTCTCTTCGGTGGCGATGTCCGGCATCTCCGGCGGCGGCTACATCGGCGAGTATATCCTCTGCACGCTCTTCTTCCCCGAGCACATGGCGATCGCCTACCCCATCGCGGTGACGATCGGCAACCTCGTCGACCCGCCCGCGACGATGATCAACGCCGCCGGCGACTATGTCGTGACCTTCATTGTCTCGCGCTTCACCGAGGGACGGGACTGGCTCGAAACCGCGCAAAAGGAAAAGCCGCTCGTCTGAGCGGCTTTTGCCTGTTGTACGCTATGGATTTTTGCTGTCCCACGCACCGCATAGGGGCTTATACCCGCTGTCGAGCAGGAAAAGCTTGTACCGTGCCGCGTTTGCGCCGACCGAGATCGTCTGCGCATCGGCGTTGCCGCTGAAGGCAACGCCCTTCACCGTACAGCCGAGCAGCCTGTCGTTTGCATCATACCACGCGGCGATCACGGTTCCCGAGCCGCCGCCCGGGAGACACGCCGACCATGTCAGTGTCGTACCGTTGACAGACATATTGCGAATGCCGTACTCCGTGATCGTGACGGTGATATCCGCGTAGCCGCACTCATAGTTGTCGTTGCCCGCCGCGGTCGCGCACACCGTGACCGTTCCCGTTTCGGTACCGGAGGTGAATGTGCTGCCGTTGACGGAGCAGCCGAGCGCGCTGCCAGTGATCTCATAGGTTACGTTGCCCTGATTGCCGGAGACCGCTTGAGACAGATTGATGCTGTTCCTTCCTTTGCAGACGGAGAGGGTGCCCGCCGTGATGGAGTTCTCCGCCTTTTCAATCGTCAGCGTGCCGTAGTCGAACGGGCCGCCAGCTTTGAAGTTCTGCCCGGCTCCCACATGGAAGGTGACGGGATAGGTGCCCGCCCCCGTCGGCGCGTATGAGCCTTTATACTGGATCGTAAAGTCGCCGCAGCCGGTCATGCCGTTTTCGAGCGTCGGCGGGGAAACGGTTTTCGGCGTGCCGTCGTAGGTCACCGTGGTCGTTGCCGTCACGTTGAAGTCGCCCGCCGTCGGCGTTTTCTGTTTCAGACTCCACTTGCCGCCGTTTACTCTGCCGGTGTAGTTGCCCCTGCCCACGATGGTCAGCGTTTTTTCCTCCACGTTGGTCGCCGTGCCGTTTTCAACGGTGTAGTCGGCCGTCGTGAGATAACCAAAACTGGTAGCAAGTACGCTGCTGATGACTACATTCTGCGCACTGCCGTTATAGGTGTTCTGCGTGCCGAGGTAGACGGTGCAGCCGGTGAGCGTGCAGGGGTTGATCGTAAAGCTCGCGCTGCCGGTGAGCCCGTCCCCATAATCCACCGTTACGGTGTAGCTGCCCGCGTCCTTCGGCATGGCCGGACTGCTATAGGTGGAGTTGTCCTTCGCCACCGTGCCGGTATAGGTGACCGTCGGCGAATCGAGTGCGGTCGAGTTCGAATAGTAGCTTCCATACTCGGAGTAGAAATTCGCGTAGTACATCGCCGGAGCGCTGTTGTTATAGGTGAAATCCGGCATCACGATCTCGACCTTCGTCGCGTCGATATGGAGGTAGTGGAACTTTTTATAAATAGAATCAGATGAAATACTGTTTTGAGTGCTGGTGCCGTACAGCCGCGCGCCTGTCTCGTCATAGCTTTCGCCGGCCCGCGCAAGCAGCCCCGCCTGGGCGCTCAAGTTCGGCGCTTTGATACTCTGATACGTTCCGCCGAGTTCCCCCGCGCTCTGCAGGGTAAGCTTGCCCTTGTAAACGTGCACATTGCCTTTAGAATATATCGCTCCGGAATGGGATGAATAAGTGAGAGCGTCGACGAGCGACGGCATACAGGCAACGACCTCCGCGCTTGTGCTTTTGAGTTCAATATTATTTTGTGCAGCACTCCCCGTCGAGATCCCGAACGACTGTCCGCTCGACTCCGTCGGCTTGCCGGCGGTTGCGATCAGCTTCCCCGACTTGACCTCGACGCCGCCCTCGGCGTAGACGCCGCAGCTGCTCGTCGTCGCATCGTTGCCCGTGGCAGTGACGGTCAGCGTGCCGCTCCCCTGCTGCTCGACGGTCAGCTTGCCCGTGCAGTAGATGCCCGCCGAGTTTGTGAAAGTCTCGCCGCCACCATCGTTTCTTTTTTGCGGCTGTATCGTAAGTGTGGCGCTTTCGTTCGACACATTCTTAATCGTCAAATTGCCATCGACATAAATGCCATAAGCCTTCGGTCCCCATACCTGAGGCGACAAAATGTTCGTACCGCTGACGAGAATCGTCAGATTTCCCTTGCAGTAGAGGGCACAATCAAAAGGATTATTCGAATCATGATGTTCTCTTGAATAATAGTTGTATTCGATAATCTGGTAGTTGGTCAGCGTCAGCGTAGAGGGTTCTGCGACATACCGTGCATTACCACCATTGTCACAGCTGACAATGGACGCTGTTCTGACATCTTTGTAGTGATAACCGGCATTAAGGGGCGAACCGATATATAGCTCCGTCGCCGTCTCCGCCTTTGCCTCTCCGCCCATCATCGGCGCGAGCGTGAGCACGAGCGCCAGCGTCAGCAGCGCGCCCCCAAGCCTTCTTGTTTTCATATCGTTACCCCGTTTCCGCCCGTGCGGGAGGTGCCTTGCGCCAATCCCCCGGTCGGGCTGTGTTCTTTCTTATGACGGGGGGCAGTATATCACACAATTTTCCGCCGCACATCGTCCGATGGTACGATATTGCAAAAATTTTTCAAATTTTTCCAATCAGCTCCCGCACGACCTCCGAGGCAATGATCAGCCCGCCGGCGCTCGGTACAAAGGCGGTCGAGCCAGGCAGTCCCCGGCGCTCGGTCTCCTCCTCCGAGGCCAGCGGCACGAGCGGCTCCTCGCGCGACCAGAGCACCTTCAAATGCTTCACGCCGCGTTTGCGCAGCTCGCGGCGCATCACGCGCGCCAGCGGACAGACCGAGGTCTCGTAGACGTCCCCGATCTCCAGCTTGGTCGGGTCGAGCTTGTTGCCCGTGCCGAGCGCGGAGAGGATGGGCGTCCCCGCCGACTGCGCCGCGAGCACGAGCGCGAGCTTGCCCGCGACGGTGTCGATGGCGTCCACGACGTAATCGTATTGTGCAAAATCGAACCGCCCCACCGTTTCCGGCAGCACAAAGGTCTTGTATGTCCGCACGACGGTCTCCGGGTCGATGGACGCGACGCGCTCCGCCGCGACGTCGACCTTGTCGCGCCCGACGGTCTCGTGCGTGGCGATGATCTGGCGGTTGAGGTTGGTGAGACAGACCGCATCGTTGTCCACGAGATCCAGCGCGCCGACGCCGCTGCGCGCGAGCGCCTCGACCACATACCCGCCGACGCCGCCGACGCCGAACACCGCGACGCGCGACGCGCGCAGCTTTTGCATCGCCGCATCGCCGAGCAGCATCCGCGTGCGTTCGTATTGGTTCATCCGCTCCACCGCCTTTCTTCACGCAACCGATGATAGCATCCGCACGACGGAAAGTCAACGCGCGGCGCGGTTTTCCTTGACATCCGCCTTGAAAAAAGCTACTATTATGTAAAGTAGGCAAATTGGGAGGCGATCAGTGATGGGAGTTATGAAATGCCCGCAGTGCGGATGCACGATCAGCGAGTTTGCGGACGCCTGCCCCGGCTGCGGTTATCGCCAGCAGGGACGCAACTTCTATCCCGGCAAGCCAAAATCGACGGCGATCCCCGTCCGCTGCCCCTGGTGCGGCGAGATGGTCCCGGCGGGCAGGCTGAACTGTCCGAACTGCGGCTCCCCCGCGAAGGTATCCTACTCCACGACGCCCCGCCGTCTGGAGCCGGTGGATCTCGACGAGCTGATCCCCTCCCGCAGGGAGACGGAGAAGAAAGAAAAAATGCTCCCCGCGTGGCTCCTCGTCCTCATCGCGCTCCTGCTCGCCGCGATGCTTTTCTGGGGCATTCGGACGATCCGGACGCTCAAGGCGTCCGCGGAGCAGGCGGAGGCTTCCGCCGCAATGGCCGCCGTGCAAATCAATATACAAAGCGAGGGCTTGCCAAAGTAAGCCCTCGCTTTTGTGTTCATGCGCAACGCCGCAAGTTTGCATGGGGAGAGTTCGAGAGGGGATGGCACTCCCCTCTCGATGAATTTGATCGACTCGCGCCGCGATACCAAAAAAGGAGGGCTTGCTTTCGCAAGCCCTTCTTTTTCTGGTCCGAGTGGCGGGATTTGAACCCACGGCCTCTTGGTCCCGAACGGGCCATCTTGCCGAGAATTTCTAACAATTTTGTTAAGAAAGTCTGATATAATCTAATATCATCGAGATTATCTTAACTTATTGTCATGTATTGTTGAGCGCCGTACCAAAGCGTTGTGCGCTTTTTGTGCGCCCGTGCTCCTGATGTGCTCCTAAAAATGCCACAAGTCCCTATCAAAAACAGCCCAAATCTTGCTTCATCCGTGCATTAGCATCACATACTACATATCCGCAAAAAGTCAATACTTAGCCGACAACGCTTTGCTCGTCATTCTATTCTTATTTCATGGCGAGGCAAAGCGTTATTATTTTCAAGGAGGTCATCAAGTGGAAAAGATCAACATCGAATCCCGAGGCGGATACTATCATCTCACCCATTTGCAATATCAAGTTTATTATAGGGTTCAACGAGATTCCACTCACCGATTTTCAAATTGCCACCCATGCGCTTCAATTTCTCTTTCAAATCCATATATAAGCCAGTATTCTGAATCCTCGGCACGCTGGACGTATTGACCACCCTACCGTATATCCTTTTATAACTTCTTTTTAGCGCATTGACTTCCGGCATATCAAGCGTTACGATTAACTGCTTTAGTGCTGTTCGTGTATTGCTACCTTTCAATTCAATAAAAATTGCTCGTCCGTGACCGTGATCTACTTTATCCCTTACGAAATAAGCATAGTCACATCTTTGGGATTCAGCATCATCTACTACTCCGCCATCAATATGCATACACAAAACCTCAACATTTGCTCCGCCATGGTCAAGTGTATAGGTTTTTCCGTTCTCTGTGCAACTCGGTTTTGAACGAGTATCTGAGAAGCAGACACAGCGCTCCCTTTTGTTTGCGTCTCCGCATGGATAGCCTGTGTAAATATGCTTTATCTCAGTGGTATTCGCTTTCTTTTTGCTTTTATTTAAGCCCTTGACTTTCACAGGTTTTTCTTCATGCTTGAATGTCTCTACGCATGTAGGAAACTGTCCACACATCATTTCTCAGTCACCTTATTCTTTCTGTGCAATCTGCCTGTTGAGAAGTTCATCCATCCGTTCATTTATTCGATCAGAGACGCCATCTATTTGCAGCGCATCAATAAGCCCCCGGGTGGGATCGATCAAGTTAATTGCGTTCTTCTTGCTACCGGGAAGCAAGTATGCAGCTACAGAGCCTGATTTCATGCGGAACTGGCGCTCCACGATAGCAGACTCATTGCTTTTTTCCACTTTACCAGAATAGATCAAGAGATTGATAGCCGTGAGCATATATGGGCTGTGTGTTGTCAACAAAACCTCGCTTCCACTGGAATGAATCATTAAAGAAACTAGCTCGGCGATTAGCTCTTGTGCATCTGGAAAAATGTGTGATTCAGGTTCTTCAAACACTAAAAATGTTTTTTCGTTCTGCAATATGGCAAGGAAAATACAGTTTAGAGCCCACAAGACCTCCTGCTGGCCAGATGAGCCGAACATCAGCTTGACCCACTTGTTGTCCTCGTAATACAGCTTTTCTCCGTCCCTATCGCAGACATACTCAGCCTTTAGTATCTTCTTTACAAGATCACACGCAAGCTCAACGTCTTTGTTTCGAATCTGTCCCTTGACGGTTTTTAGATAGTTTTGTGTTATTTCCTCCAACTTAGAACCAAATCTTGCCCGCATTTGTTGAATGTATCTAATAAACTCCTGCGTAATCAAATCCGTGCGGCTGAAATCTATATGCAGCATACTTCTTGTTGCATCTGGATCAGGCTGGATCAAATCCGGAACTGTTGCCAGCAGATTGCGACCTGCCGGAATATAAAGGAGGTTTTCATCATCTGCGAAAATTTTTTTGGCCTGCCGCTTTATTAATTCAAGAATATCACGTTGAGCAAAATATGCATCTGTGATAGAGTCTGGAATACGCTCCGCCGTGTGAACTAGTTCACGGAACAGATTCTCGATTTCTACTCGAAGACTATCGCTAAACTGAAATGAAGCATAGCGATCCTTGTCAAGACTAATTGATACATATTTATTGGCTATCTCATCATAAGTGAACCGGATAGTGAACCGGTCCATATGCTTTGTTGTTCCAAAGCATCCCATAAAAGGGTTTCTGAGATACTTTAGAAAATTAGTGTAGTATTCACTTTGGATTTGCCCATTTAATACTTCTCGGGCATAGTCAGAAAGATAGTCACGAATTTTTCTGCAAAAATAAATCGACTTTCCGAGCGTACTCTTTCCGGATGCCTGAGGTCCAATGATCACCTGAAGCGGGCGATCTAATCGTAACGAAATTCTTCCCAAAGCGCCAAAGTTATCAATACTGATCCGCCTTACCGCCACTCGATTATTGGACAGATCCTGACTGTTTGTTATTTCAGTCATAGCATCAGCTCCCTCAAACATCATTATAACTATCAGAATACTGCTACAGTTAAAAGTATCCTTTATCATTTTCGAATTATCTCGCATTTTATTAAGTATACCACAGCAGAATAATAGATACAAGCCTATTTTAACACACATATGGGCAAGAACACAGCAAATTCCAAAAAGGAGAACAACATGAGCGAAATCAACATCGAATCCTGCGACAGATACTACAAGGAGTTGGCGATCCGGCTTGCCGGAGAAGGCTACGGCGTTGGGCCGATGAAGGACGGCCTCCTCCCCGTGACCTGGCTTGGCGAACCGCTCTGCCGCGTGACCGCGGGCGGCGGCGCGCAGTTCCGCGAGGAGGAGCTTGACCGCGACGGCGGGCGCGAGGCATTCGACCGCGCGGTCGACATTGCAAGAGAGGTTAGACAGTACATGGAACTCATGGACGCCGCACCTGTCCTCAAAGCAAGCGGGCTGGACGAGAACTACAAGCTCCTCGCCGACTTTGGCGGCGCGGTGCTGGCGGGGCATCCCACCTCGCATGGCGTCAAGTTCGTCACGTGGGAGTGGAACTTTGACCGCACCGGCGTATGGGCGGGACACTACTTTGAGGACGAGTACGCCAACGCCAAGCGCGACTTCTGCATGAGGGCGGGGCTGATCGAGCGCGACCAGCTTTTTTCCAAAGATCAGCTCACGGAGGTCTACCGATGTATTCACGAAACGCTGGAGAGCACCTATCCCATCACGGCAGAACGCGAAAAGCTGCTGCAAGCGGCGGCGGAGCAGATCGAGCGGACGGTCCCCGATCTGGAGCAGCGCGTGAATCTATCCAACCAGCGGGAGCTGGAACTGAGCAGACAATATCAATCACAGACCCAGACCATGTACTGAGAGCCGAGGTTTTCCGAACCACAATCGGAAAGCCCCGGCTCTTTTTTCATTTTCGGAGCTTTTGGAGGAAAAATGTGTGGAACGACTGAAATATCACCAAACAAGCTACCACCTCTTTGCAAGCGGCAGAGAATACTTCACGACCTGTCATGCGCCGGAAACAAGGCGGGATGAGCCCGAAAAGCCCGTTTGCACCAAATTTGAACGATGTGAGGGCTGTCCGTATACGTCTGACGGGTTCATCTGCTGGCACGACGAGGAGCATTGCCTATTAACGGAGGTGCGAGAAATCGCAGAAAAGGAGAAGAAACGGAAAAATGAACGCAATCATCTGTAACGGGCAGCACCCCGATTGGGGCTGCGCCACGATCCCGCTGCCCATCCCGGACGAGGAGTACGCCCACAGCATGGAGCTGCTGGAGCAGTTAGGAATCGGCGGCGTTACGGAAAGAGACTGCCACATTGACAGGCTCGACCGCTCCCCCGCCGCGCTGGATGTGCTGGAGGGACAGGAGGTCAACATCGACGAGCTGGACTTCCTCGCCCGGAGCATCGAGCGGTATTGGGGCAACGAGCAGGACAAGTTTGAGGCGATGGCGTACAAGCTGGGGATCAAGGATGTTCCCAGCCTCATCAATTTGTCCTTCGG
>SVKM01000117.1 GCA_015068465.1 Oscillospiraceae bacterium
CCGACCCTGTGGCCGGAGGTGGGCATGATACCGTGCTCCTGGGCCCATCGCCTGTTACCGTCCATGATAATTGCAACATGTTTTGGATTATCCATTCAGCTTTCCTTTCCTGTATGGTGATGGATCATCACTGTTTTTGCCGCGTCCGTGGTGAAGCGCTGCAGAAGCAGATCGCGCTGGAACAAAAGCTCCTGCTCCGGGTCGGCTCCGCTCCGATACACAAGCCCCACCGCGTAGCGCGTGACGACGGCGAGCATGAGGTGCAGCGTGGTCAAGAACATCGTTTCCTCGTCCGTGTCCATGCGGAGCGTGAGCCCCGCGTCCGCGGCGACGTCTTCCAGCCGTGTCGCGCTGATGGTCTCCTCCGAAAAACGGCGAAACGCCGCAGCGATCAGCTTTTGGTGGCTCGCCGCGTACGCGGCGGCATACTGTTCGGGCCTTTTCATAGGAGCTCTCTTTCGCAAAAGTCTAAATATTAGACATTTAATGTACTATAATATTTTACTCTCTGTCAGGGCGCATGACAAGGTAGCTGTTTGCACAAAATGTGGCGGCAAGCGCAGGCGCGCCGTGGTTGCAAATCGCAGCCTTGCCGACTTTTTCTTTTTCCCTTGCAATCCGTCCCAAAAGCCGATATACTGCAAAAAAGAAAAAATTTTCAAAATTTTACTGCCGCATCGTAAAATCCGCCGTATCAATAGACAGATACAACCAAAACACCATTTTCGGGAGGATTTGACGATGAAGCGCACGGGCGACTTGAAGAAGAGGGCGGAACAATCCGCGAGCCGCGAGGCGAAAAAACCGTCATCGAGCAGATTGGCGTGGACCTGGTCGACGACGAGCTGGATCAGGTTGCCGGAGGCGCAGAACCGGACGAAATAGCGTTGAACCATAAAAACAAAACGAAAAACCGAAAGACTAACTATTAAAAGTCAAGCCCTAAATTAAGAAAAGCTGTGAATTGGCAGACACGTAAAAAAGGTACAACAACCAAAGCGTCCCGTAGGGCGCTCAGCGTAGTATTTGGCGAGCGGTCAGGCGGCTTGGAACGCCCTGCCGGATTGTTGCAAAGCGAAGATCAGCCTCACGAGTTTCTTGACGGCGTGCGAAATGGCTACATTGTAGTGCTTTCCCTCGGCTCGTTTTCTGGCGAGGTATGCCGCAAAGGTCGGCTCCCAATGGCAAACGTATTTTGTAGCGTTGAAAAGAGCATAGCGCAGATACCGAGAACCGCGCTTCTCCATGTGCGCGTAAGCACCGGTCGCGTTGAGCTTGCCGGATTGGTAGGTGGACGGTGAAAGCCCGGCGTAAGCCAGGAGCTTGTCCGGCGAGTCAAAGCGCGAGAAGTCGCCGATTTCGGCAAGGATCATGGCGCCCATGCGGAAGTTGATACCGGGAATGGTGGTAATGGGCGACTGGATCTCGTCCATCAAGCAACGGATTTCGGCTTCGATTTCTTCGATCTCAGCATCCAACTCGCGGATCAGCGCAATGGTATGCCGCAGCTCCAAGGACTTTGCCGGCATGACAGAGCCGATGGAGCATCTGGCAGCCTCGCGTATCTCAACGGCTTTTTCGCGGTCATAGCGGCCTTTGGATGCGTCAGACAAGACAGTCTTCAGGTGCGTCAAATGCGCGTTGGCGATCTGTTTTGCTCCCGGGAACTCGCTGAGAACGGCGTAGACCGACGCCATGTGCAATGAGGGCACGAGCTTCTCCAGCTCAGGAAACAGAATGTTGACGAGCCGGGAAACAGACTGCTTGGGCTTGGCGCGCTCACGAACTTTGTCAAATCTGTATCTTGTGAGTGACTTTAGTTCCTCGTTGTGGTATGCTGTGTCTGTGTAGGACTTGAGGTCCACATCAGACATGAGCATAGATGCAATCGTCCGCGCGTCAATACGGTCTGTCTTGGTTTGACGAAGGCTGAGGCTTTTCCGGTAGAGATTGGTGTGCAGCGGGTTAATGAGGAAGGGCGGCATCCCATTCTCAAGCAGAAACCCGAGGATGTTGTAGCTGTAGTGTCCGGTTGCCTCAAGCCCTACTCTTATTTTGTCCGCAGGAGTGGTACAGGTGTGGATTCGCTGCAACAGAGTCTCAAAGCCTTCTCGGTTGTTGACGATGGTGAAAGCGTCCGCCAGCACTTCGCCTTCCGAATTGAGAATGAAGCAGTCGTGCTTGTCCTTTGCCACATCAATTCCAACGCAAACCATGATGATACCTCCAGAGGATGATTTATGATGCTGCATCCACAGGACACTTTGCTCTTGTAACCTTGTTCCACATAAACCGTCTGGCGGTATCTAACTGATTAACAATACTGCAAAGGGCTGTGGTTGGAGCCTTTCGTGAACCGTCATGCGGTAGGAGAATGATACCAATCCACAGCATCCCTTGCAGTGTAGCACAGCCCTTGGAGAGGGGCTATAAAAACTACTACTTCATAATACAAGGAGAAATATCGTGGACAACAAGTTGAACAATCCCCCGGCCGAAGACATGGCGCTCACGGACGAAGAGCTGGATCACGCGAGCGGAGGCCGCGTCTACCACGGCGTCGCAGCCGTTTATGCCTGCGACGCCTGCATGGTCTGGGTTCAAACGCGCCCGGGCGCAATGCTGATTCACAAGAAATGCGGAAAAGAAATGAGATACCTCAAAACCGCTGCGGAAAAACAAAGCGTGACGGAGAATCCCCAATACCAAAAAGTCTCGCCCGGCGAGGCTGTCACATGCTGACCGGCGCGGGTCGCGAAACAGCAAAGGAGAAAAGCATCATTTGGAGGACAGAAGTATGAGGCTGACAGGCGATTTGAAGAAAAAAGCGGAGGGAGCCGCGAGGCGAAAAAAGCGGCAATCGAGGACGTCGTGATCCTGGCATCGGCGACGGATTGACGGCGGCGGAAGAGGTGAAAAGGCATGGTCATTCTGATTACCGGCGCAACGCATACGGGCAAGACGCTGCTCGCGCAGAAGCTGCTGGAGCGGTATCATTATCCGTATCTTTCCATCGACCATTTGAAGATGGGGCTGATCCGCAGCGGCAACACCGACCTGACGCCGGAGGACGACGAGGCGCTGACGGCGTATCTCTGGCCGATCGTGCGCGAGATGGTGAAGACGGCGATCGAGAACCGGCAGAATCTGATCGTCGAGGGCTGCTACATCCCGTTCGACTGGCGGGAGGACTTTGACGCGCGGTATCTCGCGGAGATGCGCTTTGTCTGCCTCGCCATGACCGACGAATGGATCGACGCGCATTTCGACGATATCCTGCGCCACGCCTCGGACGTCGAGGCGCGGCTTTGCGACGACTGCACGCTCGAGGGACTGAAACGCGACAACCGCGCGGTGCGCCGCGGCTGCGAGGAGCACGGCCTGCCGGTGACGCTGATCGACGGCGACTATGCACGCGCGCTCGGAGAGCTGCCGGATCTGATCCGCAGCCAAACGCCGGAGCGGCGGGAAAAGGAGCGGCGAGAATGAAGAAGGTACGAATCACCGTGAAAAAGATCGCCCGATATGACAATCTGATCGAACAGTATGAAAACCCGATGGAACACGCCTGCGGCATGGCGCTCGGGCAGACGTTTGTCTGCAACGGCTGGGAGCGGCCGGAGGGCTTCTGCGCCAGCGCGTGGGACACGGTATCCGCGTTTGTCATGGCGCTGGCGCACGGCGGCGAAAATTTCTATGACGGATGGATGAAAAACCCGCGCTCGGGCATGCTCTCGTGCAACGACGGTTTCCGGCCGGTCAGCTTTCTGCTGGAAACCATGGACGAGGACGCGGAGTAACGTCGTGACAGCGCGCCTCCGATGCTTGTCAGCCGCGGAGGGCTATGATAAACTGTTTGCAAAGTGCTTGGCAGGAGGTGTGATGCACGATGAAAATTGCATGGTTCTGCATTCCGGCGCACGGGCATACCAATCCGACGCTCGGACTGGTCAAGGCGCTTACCGAAGCCGGACACCAGATCTGGTATTTCTCGTTTGAAGAATTCAGGGAAAAGATCGAAAATGCCGGCGCGACATTCGTCAGCTGCGACGGATACGACTTCGAGATGGAGGACAAGGGGAACGCCGACCGCGTCGGAAAGGACAAGGTCTATGCGACGGAGCTTCTGGTATCCTCGACCCTCGCGCTCGATGAGATGAGCAGCCGCATGATCGGGGAGATCGAGCCGGATGTGATCGTTTCCGATTCCGTTGCGTTCTGGGGCAAGCTCGCGGCCAGGAAGCATCGGCTGCCTTACGTGTCGTCGACCACGACCTTCGCGTTCAACCGGTACTCGTCCAAGTACATGAAGGAGAGCGCCGGGAGCATCGTCAGGATGCTGTTGGCGATGCCGCGCATCAATCGGCAGCTTCAGCGTCTCCGCGACAAGGGCTATCCCGTAAAAAGCCTGCTCGACATCGTGCAGAACGACAATGACACGAACACCATTGTGTATACGTCGAGGTACTTTCAGCCGTGCGCGGATACGTTTTCCGACAAATACCGCTTCATCGGGCCGTCCATACGCCCGATCACCCGCCCTGTCGAAAAGACGGCGGATAAGACGGTGTATATCTCGATGGGGACGGTCAACCAGAACCGGCAGTTTTACCGCAACTGCATCAACGCGCTTGCCGCGACCGGCTGGCAGGTGATCATCTCCATGGGGACGAACACCGACCGCTTTGCCGACCTGCCGGAGAACATACAGGTCTACGAGTCGGTGGATCAGATGGCGGTTTTGTCGATCGCCGACGCGTTTATCACGCACTGCGGCATGAACTCCGCTTCGGAGGGCCTGTATTTCGGCGTGCCCCTGGTGCTTTTCCCGCAGACGCCGGAGCAGGACGCGGTGGCAAGGCGGACGGAGGAGCTGGGCGCCGGAGTCAGGCTGAAATCAATATCCGAGGAGGACGTCCTCGACGCGCTGACGAAGGTAATACGCGAACCGCAGTACCGGGAAAGCGCCGCTCGGGTATCCGAAAGCTTCAAGGCGTGCGGCGGAGCGGCGGAAGCCAAGGCGTTTTTGGAGCAGCTCGCAAAGAAGCGCGGCGTCAAACAATGAGCCGGAAACGGCAAGGGAGCTGTTTGCCTTATGGCAATGGATCAGGCGGTAAAGAAAGCGTTTATTCGATATACGAGGAAGAAATACCCCGACGAATCGGAGAAGATCATAAAAAGAGCGGATGAGCGGTTCCGGTTCCTGCGCCCTCGGCAGTGATTCGTGCGATTACTGGTATGTCGGCGATGAAAGCGAAACCGCAAGGAATTACAAAGGCAGGTTGGTGTAATGATGCCGAACTTAAGCTGCGGCCAAACACCGAGCCGAAGAAAGGCGCAAACGCGGTACGGCCGTGAAACGGCCCGTTGAAAGGTGGTAGGCGGAAATGAGGTGTCCCTATTCCCGGCAGGAGGCGCGGGCGGTGATAGACCTGTTCCACGCCGCCATTTCCGGACTGGACGCCGCGCTGCAAGCCGCCGCGCAGCGGGAAACGGCGTTGGAATACGAGTTGAACAGCCTGCGCGGAAACGAAAAGCTGGAGGATATGCTGGACAAGCTTCCGGTCAAGCAGCTCCGGGACAAGGCAAGCTCGCTGCGCGTCAAGCTGTTCCAGGACGCGGGCTACAAGACGGTCGGAAGCGTTTACCGTTCCACTGCCGAGCAGCTTCAGCGCATCAACGGAGTCGGTATCTTGACCGCCGACGCCGCCATGGACGCCGCAAAGCAGATACGAAACGATCTCGCCGCGGAGTTTCCCCTCGAGCTGGAGATCTCCGGGCGAACCGACGAAACGGAGCGGCTCGTTTGCGACGCGTTTGCCTGCGCCGACGCCGCCGAGGCCCGCCGGCAGGGGAAAAACCTTCTGGAGCGGTACGGCAGGCGCCTGGCGGATGACATCAAGGCGGTAGAGAATACGCAGGGCTTTCTGATGTGGGTCCTCTCGATCGAGAAAGACCAGATTGCCGCGGCGAATGCGGTGGAGGAGCTGTTCTCGTTTGAGGAGCAGGGCTTTGTTGACAAGGCGCACGAGCTGACGGATTCCCTGTACGAAGCGCTCTCGCTCACAGCCGATGAGGCATGGAGCCGTTTTGAGCGTGACAGCAACGAGCTTGCGGAGGTCCTGCGCCCGCTCCATGTGACGCTCCGCGTCCCCGTCGGCGCCGATGAATGAACCGGAGCGTTTGTCCGCGCCGCGGGGAACGGCGTGTTCGCAAAGATGCTGCCGGATGCGGGCGTCCCGGTGACGACCGGAGAGAAATACGAGGAAAAGGAGCGCGCATGAGGCAGTTTATCGCCATCCGGCTGGACGACAACGTCAAAGACGCCCTGACCGCGGTGCAGACGGCGCTGCGCGCGAATCGCGTCGGCGGGAACTATACGAAGATCGAGAACCTGCACCTGACGCTCGCGTTTATCGGCGAGTACGGCGATCCCGACCGCGTGCTGGAGGTTATCCGAAGCGTGCCGTTTGAGCCGGTCCCCATACGGCTGCAGGGCTTCGGCAGTTTCGGGGATCTGTACTGGTGCGGGCTTGCGCGCTCGGACGAACTGACCGCATACGTCGGACGTCTGCGCCGCGCGCTCGCGGCGGCGGATATCCCGTTCGACCGCAAGAAGTTTTCGCCACACATCACGCTGCTGCGCAAGGCGTCGACCGACCGGATGCCCGGCGTCGCCGTTCCCGAGGCGTCGATGACGGCGCGGCGCGTGTCGCTGATGCGCTCGGAGCGCGGAAAAAACGGCATGATCTACACGGAGCTTGGAAACAACGAGTGACGGAAGCGGCCGAACATACCGCGGAGGAAGCATGATGATCGAAACGGAACGCTTGCGGATATATCCTGCGTCACAGGATGAAATGGCCCGCTTTATTGAGACGCAGACGGACGAGAAGCTTATCGCGGCGTACAAGGAAATGCTGCAGGGCTGCCTGGCGCATCCGCAAGAGTGGGACTGGTATGCGATCTGGTTCATCGAATTGAAAAGCGGCACCCATGTCGGCGATTTGAGCTTCAAGGGACTTTGCGCGGACGGCTCGGTTGAGATCGGCTATGGGATCTCGGAAGAAAACCGGGGACGCGGCTACGCAACGGAAGCGGTCGACGCGGCCGCGAAATGGGCGCTCACGCAGCCCGGCGTTTGCCGCGTGGAGGCGGAGACGGCGCCGGACAACAGGGCGTCGCAAAGGGTGCTTGAAAAATGCGGGTTTGTCCCGTCCGGGATCGTGGGCGAGGAAGGGCCGCGCTTTCGCAAGACGCATTGTTGAGTTTTGACTGGAGAACATATGAGAAAGAACGGCAGCGTGGAAGAGTAACAACGTCAGAACGCGCGCCTTTCCCCGAGCATGCGGGAAGGGCGCGCGTATTTTTGTATCCGATCGGGAAAATGCGTCTGTTTTGAACTGACGGTTTCATGACAAAGACGCAGAAAGCAAGTACAATAGGCTCGAAACAGCAATCAAAGGAGCTAACGAAGTATTCACAGCAGTAGCGCCGTTTCGCCCGGCCCTGACGGGGCAACCGCGAAAAATGGCGGAAAAAGATGCTGAGCGGCAGGACTCAGCCTGCCGCTCAGAAGAAACCATATTCAAATGAGGTTCAGCCGGTACCAGAATTTCGTCGAGCGGGACCTGGAGGATCGCGCCGAGGGCAAACAGGTTGTCGACCGACGGGAGCGTCTGACCGCGCTGCCACTTGTAGATCGCACAGGGGCCAGGGAGGTAAAACGATGCAGACCTTCATCCCATTGGAAAAGCGAAGCAAAAAGGAGCAGAAGGCATACCACCGTATGCAGCGCGGCACCTGGCACGGGTTTGATCCCGTGACCCGCGTTGTACGCAACGGAAAAGCCTATGACAGGAACCGGGAGAAGCGCTCGCTCCGCGCGGCAGAAAACAACTGCTGAAAGCGGGAAACGGCGTCAGTATCCCCATTCAAGGCCCCTGTACCGATCCGGCCCAAAGCCCAGATAGAGGACGAAGAGCGGATTTAAGAGCATAAGCCCGAGAGCAAACGGAATACCGTGCCCGAAGGAGCGGGAAACGCGAAGCGCCAGACTCGCTTCCATCA
>SVKM01000118.1 GCA_015068465.1 Oscillospiraceae bacterium
CGATGCCGACGATCGGGCCGGTCATCAGCTGGGAAAACGACGGCTGCTTGGCGCGGAAGCCGTAGGTGTTGACGTTCGCGATGTTGTTCGCGTGCACATCCAGCCGGTCCTGTTGCTGCTGCGCGCCGGTGGAGGCGGTATAAAAGGATATGTTCATTCAGTCCCCCTCCCCTCTTACAGGCGCCCGACGTCTTCGGTCGCCTTGCGGATCAGCTCGTCATAGATCTTCGTGACCTCCGCGGCGCTCTGATAGGCGCGCTCGGCGGTGATCATGCTGGTCATCTGCTGCACGAGGTCGACGTTCGCGCGCTCGACCCATTTCTGATGGATGCGGATGTCCGTGACCGCCTCGCCCTCGTTCTGGGCGACGAAGAAGCCGTAGTCGTTCTTTTCCAGCTCTCCGTTGTCCTCAAAGCGGAACACGCCGATGCTGCCGAGATACCCGCCGTTTTCGGTAAAGAGGTTGCCGCTGTCGTCGCCCTCGATGCGGTCGGTCACAAGGCGGATGGGGTTGCCGTCCCGGTCGAGCACGCGGCCGTAGCTGGAAAGCCAGAGATAGCCGTCGCCGTCGAGCGAGAAGTTGCCGTTGCGGGTGTAGACCCGCTCGCCGTCCGCGTTTTCCAGGGCAAAGAAGCCGTCGCCCTCGATGGCGAAATCGAGCGGCTGGCCGGTCTCCTCGATCGCGCCCTGCTCAAAGTCGGTGTAGAGCTGGCTCGGAGCCGTGATCCAGCTCTGCATGCCGAGGTCGGTGTATTTTCTGTCCATGTTGCCGACGCGCTTCCACATCACGTCCTGGAACGTGGAAAAGGTATAGCGGTCGGTCTTGGAGCCGGCGGTGGGCACGTTCGCCATGTTGTTGGCGATGATGTCCAGATTTCTGCCCTGTGTGAGCATGCCGGACGTTAAATTGTAAAAGCCTTTGAACATATGTTGTCCCTTTCGCTTTTCAATTCCCTCTGTTGTCTGTCCGTTCTTTTCGGATAGCCCCTCATTGGGGAGCCATTAAAACCTTCAGCTTCTGTATCGCCCGGGTGTGTATCTGGGACGCGCGCGCGTGGCTGACGCCCAGAATGTCGGCGATATCCTTCATTTTCATGTCCTTCTGATAGTAGAGCGAGAGCACGATCTGCTCGTTTTCCCGCAGCGAACTGATCGCCTCGGTCAACTTGTCCAGCAGCTCCTGCCGTTCGAGCGACGCCTCCGGCATCATGTCGGCGGCGGTCTCCTCGGGGCCGGCGATCTGCTCGTAGCCCTCGAGCGTCTCCTCAAGCGAAACGACGCTGTACATCGAGGCGTTCGCCATCGCGTCCTGATACTCCTCGTCCGAGATGCCGAGGCGTTGCGCGACCTCGTGCTCGGTGGGGAAGCGCCCCAGCTCGTTGTAGAGCTCGGCGTTGGCGCGCTCGATCTCCTTCGTGCGGCGGCGCACCGGGCGCGGGACCCAGTCCTGCTGGCGCGCGAGGTCGATGATCATGCCGCGGATGCGCTTGGCGACGTAGGTCTCGAACTTGCCGATGGACGGGTCGTATTTGTCGACCGCCTTGGCGAGCGTGATGAGCCCCTCGTTGATGATGTCGTCCAACTGGGCAAACGTGCAGTAGACGCCCTGGATCTGGAGCGCGATGTTGCGTACGATGCCGGTGTGCCGCATGACGATTTCCCACTTGAGCTCGTCGCTCGGCTCGCGGCGGTACTCCTCGAACAGCTCCTCCACGGTCATGTCCGCATATGCAGTTTTTGCCGCAGTGTTGCTCATGCGCCTACCGCCCTTTTGTCATCGGCGTTCATCGAAATATTGCCGATGGATTGTATCTGGACCGTGCCCACGATCTCATTGAACGAGAGCACATACAGTCCGGGGAAATACTGCGCCAGAAGCCGGCTGAGGTAGACGCGGATGACCTGACTGGTAAGCAGGATCGGCGACTGCCCAAGCTCCTGAAACTTCTTCATGGCGTCGGATAGCTGGGTGATGATGGGCTGGATCAGCTCCGGGCCCATGGCGAGATAGATGCCGTGCTCATTCTTCGTAAGCGAGGCGACGATGCGCCGCTCGACCTCGCCGTCGAGCGTGACCGCGCGCAGCTGCCCGTTCTCGCAGAAGCGGCGCGTGATCGTGCGGGCAAGCGCGCCGCGCACGCTCTCGGTCAGAAGATCCGGATCGCGCGTGTTGTTCATCGCGTCGACCAGCGTCTCCAGGATCGTACCGAGGTCGCGGATGGGCACGCCCTCCATCAGAAGGTTGCGCAGCACCTTTTCCAAAAGCGCGTAGCTGACCATCGCGGGGCAGGTCTCCTCGACAAGCTCGGGAGACGTGCGCTTGAGGTTCTCGACGAGCTGCGTGGTCTCGGTGCGCCC
The DNA here is from genome assembly GCA_015068465.1 of Oscillospiraceae bacterium. Lineage (GTDB taxonomy): Bacteria > Bacillota > Clostridia > Oscillospirales > Oscillospiraceae > Hominicoprocola. The sequence continues at coordinate 2,359 of SVKM01000118.1, forward strand.
GAGCAGCTCGTAGGCGTGGCGCTTGATCGTTTCGGAAAGGTGCGTGAGCATGACGGAGAGGGGGTCGATGACCGTATAGCCGTAGATCTCCGCCATTTCCTTGTTCTCTGGCAGGATCCAGCGCGAGGGGATGCCGTACGCCGGTTCCACCGTTTCGATGCCGTCGATCTCCTTGACCGGAGTGGACGGCTCGAGCGCGAGGTAATAATCCATCAAAATCTCACCGCGGGTGACTTCCTCGCCCTTGATGTAGATGATGTACTGGTTCGTGCCGAGCATCGACCCGTCGTGCAGGCGCACGGTCGGAATGACGAAGCCCATTTCCTGCGCGTACTGGCGGCGGAAAATAACGATGCGGTTGATGAGCTTGCCGCCGCTTTGCTCGTCCACCAGCGGGATCAGGCTGTAGCCGACCTCCATTTCGATCGGCTCGACCGTGAGCAGCTGGTAAACGTTGCCGATGTCCTTGTAAAAGTCCGCCTGGCTGGGGGCGTTGTCCGGCGTTACCTCGCCGCCGCCCTCGCCCTGGGCGCCCGCCTGGCCTTCCGCCTCGCCCTCTGCGGTCTGGGTGCGCATCTTCCGCACAAGGAAGAAGCCTCCCACCAACAGCGCCGTGCCGACGGCCAGCAGGGCAAAGGTCGGTGTGCCGGGGATCACCGCGAGAAAGACCATCGCGCCGCCGGCGACCATGATCGCGGTCGGCTGCGCCATGAACTGGGAACGGACGTCTTCGCCGAGACTGCCTTCGGAGACCGAGCGCGTGACGATCATGCCCGTGGCGGTCGAGATCATCAGCGCCGGGATCTGGGACACCAGTCCGTCGCCGACGGTCAGCTTCGCATAGGTGCTCAAAACGGTGGAGAAATCCATGCCGCCCTGAACCATGCCGATGATGATACCGCCAAGCAGGTTGACCATCGAGAGGATGATCGACATGGTCGAATCGCCCTTGACGATCTTCGTAGCACCGTCCATTGCGCCGTAGAAATCCGCCTCGCGCTGGATCTTGCTGCGGCGCAGGCGCGCTGTCTGCTCGTCGATCATGCCGGAGTTGAGGTCGGCGTCGATCGCCATCTGCTTACCGGGCATCGCGTCGAGCGTGAAGCGCGCCGCAACCTCGGAGACACGCTCGGCGCCCTTCGTGATAACGATGAGCTGGACGAGCACGATGATAATGAAGATGATGAAGCCGATCACGATGTTGCCGCCGGTGATCAGTTCGCTGAACGCACCGATGACCTCACCCGCCGCTTTCTCGCCCAGCGTCGCGCCGTTTCTGAGGATTGCGCGCGTGGACGAGATGTTCATGCCGAGTCGGAACAGCGTCGTAACGAGCAGCAGGGACGGGAAGATGGAGAACTCCAGCGCCTCCTGAATGTTCATCGTAACGACGAGGATGATGATGGAAAGGGAAATGTTGAGAACCAGCAGGATATCGAGCAGCTGCGTCGGGATCGGAATGATCATGAACAGCACGATGATGACCACGAACAGCGTGACCGCATTATTTTGTAAGAGCTGTCGCAGCTTCATGGCTGATTCCTTTCCGAAATTCGCTCGATTGGCTTATCCCTCCAGTTCCTGCCGCATATCCGCCGGCGCCTGGATCCGATCCATTTTGTAGAGATATACCATCACGTCCGCCACCGCTTCGTAGAGGTCGGGGGGGATCATCTGCTCCACCTCCGCCTCCGCGTACAGGGCGCGCGCGAGGGGCTTGTTTTCAATGGTGACGACGTCGTTTGCCTCCGCCACCTCCACGATCTTGAGCGCGAGGTAGTCAAGGCCCTTCGCCAGCACCACGGGCGCGGCGTCCTCACCGGGATGGTACCGCAGCGCCACCGCGACGTGGGTCGGGTTACGGACGACAACGTCCGCGCCCGGCACGTTCTGCATCATGCGCGACTGCGCCATCTGGCGCTGCATCTGCTTGATGCGGCCCTTGATCTGCGGGTCGCCCTCGGTTTGCTTGTATTCCTCCTTGACCTCCTGCTTGGTCATCTTCATCTGGCGTTCAAAGTCCCACCACTGGTACATAAAGTCTGCCGCGGCGAGCACGACAAAGCCGAGAATGACCTTGAGGAGCATCGAGAATGTGGACTGGAGCAGATGGCTGCAAGCGCCGAAAATATCCGCGTAGAGATACCGTTCCGCCACGTTCATCAATTCCCGCAGGGACAGATAAACGATGACCATCAGGATCGCTATCTTGAGTATATTTTTCAAAACCTCGACGATGCTTTTGAGGGAAAAGAGGTTTTTGAAACCGTTGATGGGATTGAGCTTGTCAAATTTGGGCTTGATAAGTTCAAAGGAAATGAGCATCCGCGTCTGCGCCATGGTCACGACGATCGTGACGAAAACCGTCACCGCCAGCAGCGGTCCCGCCGTGCGGGCGATCAGCATCGCGCTTTGCATCACCAGTTCCTTCGGGATCTCCGTCATGGCGTTGTTCTTCGCAAGCGTGATGCAGTAGCGCATGAACGTCGCGATCTCGTTGACGATCGTGCCGAACGTAATGCGCAGCATCAGCACGCTGCTGATGAGCGTCGCAACGGAAACCGCGTCCTTGCTCATAAAAACGTGGCCCTTTTTTCGTTCGTCCCGTCGCTTTTTTGGTGTGGCTTTTTCGGTTTTTTCGCCTTCCGCCAAAGCCTATCCCCCCTTTTGCGCCCGGGTCAAACCGCCGCTACGGCGCGGCGAGGGTCAGCAGTCCGCTGAGTTCCTCGAGCATCTTGCCCTCCGCCTCCAACAGGAAATCTCCCATCGGCGCGATCAGGAACAACAGCATAAAAAGCCCTATGAGCATCTTGAGCTCGATGTTGATGGAAAAAACGTTGATTTGCGGGATCGCTTTCATTAAAACGCCCATGCCGATCTGACCCATCAGCTCGGCTGCAAGGATCGGCAGCCCCAGCTTGATCGCCAGAATCACGCACTCCGCAAAGAGCTCCACCACGCGCTCCGCGATCGCCTTGCCGAAGGCAGCCTGCCCGAAGGGCACGATCTCGCCCGAGGTAAGCATGATGCGCAGCAGCGTAATGTGTCCGTTCGCCGCGAAAAAGAGCAGCATCGCCATGATACTGAGCAGATTTGCCGTCGTGGTCGTCTGTGTCTGCGTGGTCGGATCGTAGGTCCGCGCCATGCTCATGCCCATTTGCATATCGACCAGTTCGCCGGCCTGCTCGGGAATGTAGAAGAAAAACCGCATCACAACGCCGAACACAAGACCCAATCCAAGCTCCAGCACAAGCCGGAGCCCCAGCTCCAGGATCGTATCCGGAACCCGGATCGCCGCATCGCCGTAAACGCTGTACGTCATCCAGGAGAGCATCAGGATAAATCCCGCCTGAAACATCCGCGGCAGGCCGTTTCGCCCGAAAATCGGGCTGAAGAGCACAAAGCCCGTCATGCGCATGATAATGAACAGAAGGAGCGTAAACGAAGTCCAGTTGAACATGGCCCCGCTCCTACTTCATCAGCTCAAAGAGCTTGTAGGCATACTCCTGCAGCGACTCGATCATCCATCCGCCGCCAAGCGAAAGGATCAACACCACGACGACCAGCTTGAGCACAAAGGCGATCGACTGCTCGTGGATCTGCGTCACCGCCTGCAAGATCGCAACGACCACGCCGATGAGCATGCACACCAGCAGGATCGGCGCGCCGAGCTTGATCGCAACGCCGATACCGTCGCGAAACACATCAATGACCTGATTGATATCCAAAGCGTTGCTTCACCTCCGATGCGTCACTTGAAGGTCTGGATCAGCGTCGAGAACAGCAGCTCCCAGCCGTTGATCGAGATGAAAAGCAACAGCTTGAACGGCGTCGAGATCATCGCCGGCGGCAGCATGATCATACCCATGGACATCAGCGTAGAGGATACGATGATGTCGATCAGAAGAAACGGGATGTAAAGCAGAAGCCCGATCTCAAACGCGCGCTTGAGCTCGCTTGTGGCAAACGCCGAGGTGATGACGCGCAGCGGCAGGCTCGTGCCTGTCTCCACGCTGTCCGGTACCTCCTCGTTCGCCATGTTGCAGAACATGCGCAGCGCCGAGGTCTCCACATTGCGCAGCATGAATTTCTTGAGCGGGATCTGCGCCTTCTCAAAGAACTCCTCCTGCGTGATGCGTTCATCCGTATAAGGCTTCCACGCCTCCTCGTTGATCTGGTCGATCACGGGCGCCATGGTAAAGAGCGTGAGGAACAGCGCAAGCCCGACGAGCACCATGTTCGGCGGGGATTGCTGCGTGCCGATCGCGTTGCGGAGAAATGAGAAAGAGATGATATACCGGGTGAACGACGTCATCATCACGACGATCGAAGGCATCAGCATGATGATCGTCGTCAGATAGATGACCTCCAGCGTTTGTACGCTGTCACCGTTTATGTTGATGAGACCATCCGTCGTCATGGGTAAACACTCACACTCATTTCTTTTTGCGCAGCGCCGAGCCAAGCACCTCGGCAAAGCCCGGTGCCGGCGCGCCTTCGCTCTCTGCGAGCCATTTTGCCGCTTCCTCGCCGTCCAGCTCGCGCAGCAGCGTGATCTGATGCTCGGTCACGCCGAGCAGATAGCACCGCTCGTCGAGCCGGAACAGCACGAGCCGTTCGTTCCGCCCCACGGGCAGCTGCCCGAGGATGCGGAACTGCCCCGCTCCGCCCGGACGGACCGCCGGAGCGCCGCCGGGCACGCCGTGCGTCCCGATCCACTTCGACGCGGCATACGCGAGATAGAGGATCAGGACGACGACCGCCAGTACGCCGAGAAGCGACCAGACGTTGTCCATTACGGATTGCCGAGGATCGTCGTCACGGTCTTCATGATACGATCCGGCTTAAAGGGCTTGACGATGAAGTCCTTGGCGCCGTTCTGGATCGCGTCGATGACCATCGCTTCCTGGCCCATTGCCGAGCACATGACGCAGTTGGCGGCAGGGTTCTTCGCCTTGATCGCCTTGAGCGCCTCCAGGCCGTCCATGTTGGGCATGGTGATGTCGAGGATGACGAGGTCGGGATGGCACTCGTCATACTTCGCCACGGCGTCCGCGCCGTCGACCGCCTCCACAACATCGGTGAAGCCGTTCTTGGTAAGGGTGTCCTTGATGACCTTTCTCATGAAGGCCGCGTCGTCAGCAGTCAAAATCGTAGGCATCGTTCTTTCTTCCTTTCATTTTTTTTGAAATGATTTGTGTTTGTGTGGTTAGGTGAGATTATCGAGACTCGGCTTCTGCACAATTTCACTGATGCGAATGCCGAAGTTATCGTCAATGACGACCACGTCGCCGTGCGCAATGCACTTGCCGTTGACGAAGACGTCCACCTGATCGCCCGCGAGCTTGTCGAGCACGACCAGCGAGCCCTTGGAGAGCGAGAGGATATCCTGCACCTTTTTGCGGGTGCGCCCGATCTCCACCGCGATCTCCAGCGAAACGCCCATGATGAGGTCGAGGTTCTGGCTCTCGTCCTTGGTGAGCTTCGTCCCGTCCGCAAGCGTCGGCATCGAAGGGCTCTTTGCCTGGATCACCTTGGAGCTCGGCTTCTGCGCCTCCGCCTGCATCGCCGCGAGCT
>SVKM01000119.1 GCA_015068465.1 Oscillospiraceae bacterium
TCGGCGTGCTCGGCTGGCTCGGCTCGCTCGGCTGCACCGGCGGCTCCGTGATCTCCTCGCGCTCGCGGATGCGCTCCTCACGCGCTTCCTCGCGCGCCTTCGCCTCTTCCTCCGCCTTCTTGTCCGCGTCGAGCTTGACCTCGTTCGTCTCGCCCGCCTTCTTGTCTGCGTCGTCGAGCTGCCGGATCTCCTCTTGCTGCTGCTCGGCGGCTTCCTCTGCGGTCTTCTCCGCTTTCTCTTCCGCCTGCGCCTCCGCTTCCTTCTTCTCATCGACGCTGTCGACGATCTCCTGCGTGTCGAGGTTCGCGACCTCGTCGACCTGCGCCTGCTTCTGCGGGTCGGCGGCGATCGCCTCCGCGACGATGGCGGGAATGTCCTCGACCGTCAGCACCGTCTTTTCAAAGGCGCCGGCGTTCCCGCTGACCGCCGCGCCGCCGTCTTCGTTGCAGGAGAGACCCTCACCGCTGGTGATGGGGATCGTGACCGTTTTGCCCGTCTCCTCGTCGACGTAGGTGACCGTGCTGTGGCCGTGCACCATACCCATCTGTTTCAGGTTGACCCAACCGAAGGAGCCGCGCACGCCCGTGACCGTCGTGGACGTGCTGATGGTGTAGGACTGGTCCGCCTTGCGCGGCACCTTCGTGTCAAAAAAGAGCTGTCCGGAGAGCAGATGCACGTCGAGCTGCTTGCCCAGCGTGCGGATCTCGACCTTGGTGCCGCGGTCGAGCTTGACCGCCGCCGTATCGTCGAGGTTGATGTAGGCGCTGCTCGCCTTCCCCGTCGCGATGGTGTAGCCGTTGTAGAGCCGCATGTCCGCGCGGGCGGTCTTGTCCTTGCCCGCGGCGTCCCTGACCGTGACGGTCCCGTCGAACTCCTCAAGGCTCATCTTCGTGCCCGTGGTCTTGTCCGCCGCCGAAACGGGAGCGGCGAGGGACAGCGCGAGCGCGAGAATGAGCGCGAGCGATGCGATACGTTTCATTTGCTTTCTTCCTCCCATGCCTTGCTTTCTTCAAACAGCGCGAGGATGTCGCCGTCCACGCCGCCCTCTTCGACCATGCTGTGCAATATGCCGAGCGCCTTTTCCGCCGGCATCGGGGGCTTGTACGGACGGTCGCGCGCGGTCAGCGCGTCGAATACGTCGAGCACCGTCAAAAGCCGTACCTCGCGCGGGATGTCCGGCGCGGTGAGGTGGTCGGGGTAGCCCTTTCCGTTGAGCAGCTCGTGGTGCATCGCCGCCCAGCGCGGCGTTTCGGCGTACATTTTGGGGAAGTTGACGTGCTTGAGGATGCGCCCGGTCACGACGACATGGCTCTCCATGATCCCGCGCTCCTCGGCAGTCAGCGTGCCCTTGCGCACGGAGAGGCAGACGTGCTCTTCCGCGGTGATCCACGGCTGCTGCGCGCCGTTTTCGTCCGTGTACGTCTTTTCGGCGAGCGCGTCCACCGCGGCAAGGTCGCCGTCGGGCAGAAAGCCCGCCCGATTGACGCGCTCGACAAACGCGAGCGCCTCCTCGCGCTCGGCTTCGCGCCGCGCCCTCTCGGCTTCGTCGATCCTGCCCTCCAGAAACGCGATGCGGTCAAGCAGACCGATCGTCCGGAAACGGGCGCGCACCGCGTCGAGCCTGGCGCCGAGGCGGCTCTCCTTGTCCATGACCTCAAGCGGTACGACGAGCTTGCCGACGTCGTGCAGCCAGACGCTCAAAAGGAACGTGCGGCGGCGGTCGGCGTCGAATTTCCAGTCGTTCCCGCTTTCTTCCAGCCAGTCGAGAAACCTTGCGCCGTAGCGCACCATGTTGCGCGTATGGTTGGCGTTGTAGGGCGTGCGCTCGTCGATGGCGGTCGAGAGCGCGCCGACGAGCGAATCGAGCAGGACTGTGATCTGCTCGGCATACTTCATGTTCGTAATGCTGATCGCGGAGAGCGAGGACAGCGCCTCGATCAGCAGCTCGGACGAGGGGTCGAAGGGGATCGTTCCGCCGTCCTTGTCCTGCGCGTTGATCAGCTGCGTCACGCCGATGAGCTCGCCGCGGTCGTTGAGCATCGGCACGACCATCATGCTCTGCGTGTGGTAGCCGGTCATCGCGTCGTAGCGCAGCGAGCCGGTGAAATCGAAGTGCGTGTCGGTGTGCACGTCGGAGACGTTGATCGTCTCATTGTGCAGCGCGACCCACGCGGCGACGTATTTTTCCTCCAGCGGCACCGGCGGCAGCGAGATCGGCGCGTCGTGCCCGCCCTGGCGGACGCCCTGCGAGCGCGTGACCATGCGGCAGAAGTGCAGCCCGTCGTCCTCAAGCAGGTACAGCGTGCCCGCGTCGCAGCGCGCGGTGTCCATCGCGCTGTCGAGAATGCTGGAGAGCAGCGCCTCGCGGTCGCGCTGGGCGGTCAGCGCGAGACAGACGTTGAGGAATCGCTGCATATCGGTTTCGATCGTCAAAGCGTGAACACCTCCCCTTCCTTTGCAAAGCGGTAGTCCGGGCCGATCGCCCGGATGGCGTCGGCGGCGCGGTCGAGCGCGTCGTCGGTGCGCAGCGGGTCGTGGTGAATGATGCACAGGCGCTCGACGCCGCACGCGCGCGCGAAGCGCGCGACATGGCCCCAGCTGCTGTGGCCGAACGTCTTTCGCGCGGGCCATTCCTCGTCGGTATACTGCCCGTCGAAAAACAGAATGTCGCAGCCGCGGATGAATTCCGTCAGCTTCGGCTTGAATTCATCGGCGAGCGTGCAGTCCGTCGCGAAGACCACGCGTTTTCCGTCCGCCGTCAGCCGCAGCAGGGAAACGCCGCTGGGGTGTACGCCCTCCATCGCTTCGACTGTGACGCCGCCGAAGCGCAGCGTCTCCGGCAGCTCGAAAAAGCGGATGTCGGCGGGCAGCATATCCGGTCCCACGGGCCAGAGCGGCGGCGCGAGCAGGCGCTCCACCTGCGCGCGGACGTCCAGGCCGCCGCGCGTTACGCCGTACACGTCGAGCTGCAGCTTCGGATTCATCGCGCAGGGGCTCAGCGGGAAGCCAATCAGATGGTCGGAATGCGCGTGCGTCAGCAGCAGCGGGAGCGGGGAGGCGCGCATCGCCTCCGCGGGCAGCGCGGACAGTCCGGTGCCGGCGTCGATCACAATGAACCGGCCGTCCGCATGAAAAAGCGCGCAAGTCGTTGCCCCGCCATACCGGGAGAATTGACTCCCGCTGACGGGGACAGACCCGCGCGCGCCCAGAATCGTGACCGATACGCCATGCTGTTCCATTTTGCCCAAACCCTTCCTCTTGCCTGTACCGGCAAGCAATTTGTCTCTTACATATCAAAGAATAATGTATCACATTTGTGAAAGGATGTAAACATATTTTATAAATGATAAGAAATCGGAGCGGTCCGGCGGACCGCTCCGATCATCTGATCCGTTATGCTCCCATCACGACGCGCACGTCGACCGTTTCGCCCGCTCCGGCGATCGGCAGGACGTTGCCGGAGACCGCCTTTCCGCCGACGGCGACGGATTTGACCCCGTACTGCGCGCCGGCGCTGTTGTCGACCGTGATGCGGTACGTCGCGCCGCGGTAGCGTCGCGTGACCGTAAAGCCCTTGAGCGACGCCGGGATGCAGGGGTCGACCTTCAGCCCGTCCAGCGTCGGCTTCACGCCGAGGATCGCCTGGCTGACGCTCAAAAACGTCCACGCCGCGGTGCCGGTGAGCCAGCTGTTCTTGCCCTCGCCGAAGCTGGGGGCGTCGCAGCCGGCGATCATCTGGCTGTAGACGTAAGGCTCGGTGCGGTGGATCTCGCTGATGTCCTCGATGTACGCCGGCGCGGTGCGGCGGTAGACCTCAAACGCGCGGTCGCCGTGGCCGAGCTCCGCCTCGGCGCAGACGATCCAGGGATTGTTGTGGCAGAAGATGCCGGCGTTCTCCTTGTATCCCGGGGGATAGCTCGTGATCTCGCCGAGCTCGAGGTGATACCTGGTGTACGCGGGCTGGAGCAGCACGATGCCGTACTTGGTGTCGAGGCGTTCCTTGACGCTCGCCATCGCCTTTTCGGCTTCGCCGGATTCCTTGCCGATGCCCGCCATGACGCACATGCCCTGCGGCTCGATGAAGATCTGGCCCTCCTCGCACTCTCTCCCGCCGACGACATGGCCGTAGGCGTCGTAGGCACGGCGGAACCACGCGCCGTCCCAGCCGGCGGTCAGCGCGGCGTGCTCCACCGCGGCGATTGGCTTCTCCGCCATCTTCGCCTCTTCCACAAGGCCGATGTGCCGAAGGATGTCCGACCACGCGCGGCCGTACTTGACGAACATGCCCGCGATGAACACGCTCTCCGCCACGGGGCCCTCGCTCGGGCCGGTGATCTGGAAGCTCTCGCCGGGGTGCTCGGAGAAGCAGTTGAGGTTGAGGCAGTCGTTCCAGTCGGCGCGGCCGATCAGCGGCAGACCGTGGGGGCCGAGGTGTTTGCTCGTAAAGCTGAAGCTGCGGCGCAGATGTTCAAGCAGGGTCTGGGAAAGCGACTCGTCGTTGTCAAACGGAACGCGCTCGTCGAGGATGGAGTAGTCGCCCGTTTCGCGCAGGTACGCGTCGACGCCCGCGATCAGCCAGAGCGGGTCGTCGTTGAAGCCGCTGCCGACGTCGAGGTTGCCCTTCTTGGTGAGCGGCTGGTACTGGTGGTACGCGCTGCCGTCAGGGAACTGCGTGGCGGCGATGTCGAGGATGCGCTCGCGGGCGCGGCTCGGGATCATGTGTACGAAGCCGAGCAGGTCCTGACAGGAATCGCGGAAGCCCATGCCGCGGCCCATACCGCTTTCAAAGTAGCTGGCGCTGCGGCTCATGTTGAACGTGACCATGCACTGGTACTGGTTCCAGATGTTGACCATGCGGTCGAGCTTTTCGTCGCCCGTTTGGGTCTGGTAATTGCCGAGCAGCTCGTCCCAGTGCGCTGCGAGTGCGGCGAGCGCGGCGTCAAACCCTTCGCCTGTCGCGTAGCGCGCCATCATTTCCTTCGCGCGCGCCTTGTTCACGACGCCGGGGGCCTCCCACTTTTCCTCCTGCGGGTTCTCAATGTAGCCCAGGCCGAAGAGCAGCGTTTCGCTTCCGCCCGGCGCGAGCGTGAGGTCGAACTGCTGCGCCGCGATGGGCTGCCAGCCGTGCGCGACGCTGCCCGTGCAGCCGCCGCCGAACACGGCTTCGGGATGCGCGGGGGAGCCGTAGGTGCCGAGGAATGCCTCGCGCGCGGTGTCAAAGCCGTCGGGGGCGCGGTCCGCCCAGAACACGGCGTAGTGGTCGCGGCGCTCGCGGTACTCGGTCTTGTGATAGATCGCCGCGCCGTCGACCTCCACCTCGCCGGTGGAGTAGTTGCGCTGGAAGTTGGACGCGTCGTCCATCGCGTCCCAGAGGCAGAATTCCACATACGGGAATACGGAGACCTTTTTCTCCCGAGCGGAATCGTTCCGCACGCGAAGACGCATGAGGAGGCAGTTGTCGCCGAGCGGCACGAACAGCTCCTGCGAGGCGCGCACGCCGTCCTTCGCGCCTTCGATCACCGTGTAACCCAGACCGTGGCGGCAGACATACTCGTCCGGCTCGGCCTGCACCGGCTGCCAGCCGGGATTCCAGACCGAGTTTCCGTCCTTGATGTAGACGCGAAAGCCCTCGGAGTCCAGCGGCGCGTTGTTGTAGCGGTAGCGCGTGAGACGGCGCAGCCGCGCGTCGCGGTAAAAGCTGTACCCGCCCGCGGTGTTGGACAGCAGCGTGAAGAAATCCTCGCTGCCGAGGTAGTTGATCCACGGCAGCGGCGTGCGCGGCGTCGTGATCACATATTCGCGGCGCGTGTCGTCGAAATGTCCGAATTGCATGGCGATCCCCCTCCTGCGAAAACGATTAAGGTAAAACGGTTTTCCTTAGAGTAGCTGATTTCACCATAAAATGCAAGAGCTTTTTGCAGCTTTATAGCATCATTAGATAAAAAACACATAGGATTTGGAGGGATGAGAAGAAATATCGGCAATTTTCATAAAACGGTTTTCGAAAAACTGTCAATTACCGACAAACCTTTTTGAAAATGAAATTATTTTCGTTTTTGCACTTGCATTTTAACGAAAAATGATGTACTTTTTCATTACGAAATCGTTTAAGTGAGGGAGGCGGACGGCCGTGGTTTCCATGAAGGACATCGCAAGACGCTGCGGTGTTTCGGTCGCTACGGTCAGCAAGGCGCTCAACCGCCAGCCGGACGTCGGTACGGAGACCGGCGAACGCGTCCGCCGCACGGCGGAGGAAATGGGCTATATGGCGAACGCCGCCGCCCGCGCGCTCAAGACCAACCGCACTTATAATATTGGAGTGCTGTTCGTCGACAAGCGCCACAGCGGCCTCGCGCACGAGTTCTTCTCCGCCGTGCTCGACAGCCTCCGCGTCGAAGCGGAATCGAGCGGCTACGACATCACCTTTATCAACAGCAATCTGGGCGACCGTCCGTGCAGCTATTTGCAGCACTGCCTTTACCGCGGCGTGGACGGCGTGGTGATCGCCTCGGCGAACTTCCACGACCCCATGGTGACGGAGTTGGTGAATTCCGAGCTGCCGGTCGTGACGCTCGACCATGTGTTCAACAACCACATCGCGGTCATGTCCGACAACGTAAAGGGCGCGGAAGCGCTGGTGCGCTGCGCGGCGGCGAAGGGCCACAGGCGCATCGCCTTTATCCACGGCGAGCTGACCGCGGTGACGGAACACCGGCTCATCGGTTTCCACCGCGCCTGCGACGAGCTGGGCATCGAGGTGCCGGACGGCTATGTCCGCGAGAGTGCGTACCACGACGCCGACCGCTGCTATCAGGTCTGCAAGGAGCTGCTTGCGCTCTCTCCCCGACCGGACTGCATTCTGTTCCCGGACGACTACTCCTACATCGGCGGGATGAACGCCATCCGCGAGGCGGGGCTGCGCATCCCGGAGGATATCTCCACGATGGGCTACGACGGCATCAACCTCTCGCGCGTCATCAGCCCGCGGCTCACGACCTACCGCCAGGATACCGACGGGCTCGGCAGAACGGCTGCGGCAAGGCTCATCGAGCTGATCGAGCGCCCCAAGACCGCGCTGCTCGACCGGGTCATCATTCCCGGCGCGCTGCAGGAGGGCGAGTCGGTGTCGTGCATGGGCGCGTAGGTTCAACAACGGTGATTTGCGGGGCGACCCGCACAAAATAAAAATCACAAACAAAAAAGAAGCAACAAAATTTTGAGGAGGATTTGAAACATGAAAAAGTTTGTCTCGCTGCTTCTTGCCCTCGTGATGGTGCTCTCGCTCGCCGCGTGCGGCGAAAAGAGCAAGCCCGCCGCGGACAGCGGTGAGCAGGGCAAGGTCTTCAACATCTATGTCTGGAATGAAGAGTTCAAGGGCTGGTTCGAGAAGCTCTACAAGGTCCCCGAGGGCATCACCGTCAACTGGATCATCACCCCGAGCGACGGCGGCGGCTATCAGAAGAAGCTCGACGAGGTCCTGCCGAACAACGCCAACGCGGCTGCGGATGACAAAGTCGACCTGTTCCTCGCCGAGGCGGACTATGTTCTCAAGTACGTCAACTCCGACGTTACGCAGGATATCACGAAGATCGGCGTGACCGACTTCTCCAACACCTATAAGTACACGGTCGAGGCCGCGTCCGACGCCAGCGGCGTCATCAAGGGCGTCAGCTTCCAGTGCTGCCCCTCCGCGATGATCTATCGCCGCTCCATCGCCAAGGACGTGCTCGGCACCGATGATCCCGCCGAGGTCCAGGAGCTGGTCGGCAGCTGGTCGAAGTTCAACGACG
>SVKM01000120.1 GCA_015068465.1 Oscillospiraceae bacterium
GGGTCTTCTTGCCGTTTTCGACCTTGTGGGCAACGCGGGTGCCCTTCTTGCACTTCGGGCAGACGACCTGCACCTTGGAGGCGTAGAGCGCCGCTTCGCGGTTCACGATGCCGCCCTGCTCGCCCTGCTTGCGGGGCTTGACGTGGCAGGTCACCATGTTGACGCCTTCGACGACGACCTTATCCTCGGAAGGGACGGTGCCGAGCACCTTGCCCTGCTTGCCTTTGTCCTTGCCGGACAGGACGACGACGGTGTCGCCCTTCTTGACATTCATAGCCATTCTTCAGCGCCCTCCTTAAACAACTTCCGGAGCGAGGGACAGGATCTTCATGTAATCCTTGTCGCGCAGCTCGCGGGCGACGGGCCCAAAGATACGGGTGCCGCGGGGGTTCTTGTCCTCCTTGATGAGGACGGCGGCGTTCTCGTCGAAACGGACGTAGGTGCCGTCGGCACGACGGACGCCCTTGGCGGAGCGAACGATCACCGCGCGGACGACCTCGCCCTTCTTGACCTGGCCGCCCGGGGTGGACTTGCGGACGGACGCCACGATGACGTCGCCGATGTTGCCGTACTTGCGGCTGGAGCCGCCCAGGACGCGGATGCACTTGATCTCCTTGGCGCCGGTGTTGTCAGCGACCTTGAGGAAAGTTTCCTGCTGAATCATACTGTCGGCACCTCCTTACTTCGCCTTTTCGACGATCTCGACCACGCGCCAGCGCTTATCCTTGGACAGCGGACGGGTCTCCATCACCTTGACGGTATCGCCGATACCGCACTCGTTCTTCTCGTCGTGGGCCTTGAGCTTGTAGGTGCGGCCGACGATCTTCTTATACAGCGGATGCGCCACACGGTCGGAGATCGCGACGACGACGGTCTTGTCCATCTTGTCGGAAACGACCTTGCCCACGCGCACCTTACGGGAGGATGTTCTATTCTCTTCCATGTTACTTCTCCTCCTTCTCACGGATAACGGTCTTGACTCTCGCGATGTCACGCTTGGTCTCAACGAGCTTCTGGGGGTTGTCGAGCTGGTTGGTGGCGTGCTGCATACGCAGGAGGAACAGATCCTTCTTGAGAGAATCGAGCTTGGTGTTGAGCTCGGCAACGCTCATGGAACGAACTTCACTTGCCTTCATTCTCATTCACCTGCTTTCTCGGACTCGAGGTCCTCGCGCTTGACGATCTTCGTCTTGATTGGGAGCTTGTGGCTCGCCAGACGAAGCGCCTCGCGGGAAATGTCCTCGGGGACGCCGGCGATCTCAAACATGACACGGCCGGGCTTGACAACTGCGACCCAGTACTCGGGGGAACCCTTACCGGAACCCATACGGGTCTCAGCGGGCTTCTGGGTAACGGGCTTATCGGGGAAGATCTTGATCCAGACCTGACCGCCGCGCTTGGTGTAGCGCGTCATGGCGATACGGGCGGCCTCGATCTGGTTGCTGGTGATCCACGCGGGCTCCAGCGCCACAAGACCATACTCACCGTAAGTAACGGTGTTGCCTCTCATGGCCTTGCCGGTGAGGCGGCCGCGCTGCTGACGGCGGTATTTGACTCTCTTCGGGAGCAGCATTACTGCGCGCCTCCTTCCTTGTTCTCAGTGCGATTGCGGAAGCCGCCCTGGGGACGATTGCCCTGGGGACGGTTGCCGCCGTTGTTGGTACGGTTGCCGTCACGGCGGAAGCCGCCGTTGCGGTTGTCGCCGTCGCGGCGCGGGGGACGACGGTCGCCGTCGCGGCGCGGACGACGCTCGCGGCGCTCCTCGTACGGCTTGGTGGTGTCCAGCGTACGCGGGGTGGTGCGCAGCGTCTGGGTGAGGATCTCGCCCTTGTAGATCCAGACCTTGATGCCGATGCGGCCGTAGGTGGTCGCAGCCTCGGCAAAGCCGTACTCGATGTCGGCGCGGATGGTCTGCAGGGGGATGGTGCCCTCGTGATAATGCTCGACGCCCGCGATCTCGCGGCCGCCGAGACGGCCGGACGCGCTGCACTTGATGCCCTTGGCGCCGGCGCGCATGGCGCGGCCCATGGCGTTCTTCATCGCGCGGCGGTGAGAGATACGCTTCTCGATCTGCTGAGCGATGTTCTCAGCGACGAGCTGGGCGTTCATGTCGGGGTTGCGGACCTCGACGATGTTGAGCTTGACGTTCTTGCCGATGAGCTTCGCGACTTCCTCGCGCAGCTTCTCGACCTCGCTGCCGTCCTTGCCGATGACCATGCCCGGACGGGCGCAGTGCACATACAGCGTGACGACGTCGTTGGAGCGCTCGATCTCGATCTTGGGAACGCCGGCGCCGTAGAGGCGGCCCTTGACGAACTTGCGGATCTTGTTGTCTTCGACGATCAGGTCGCCGACCTTTTCATCTCTGGCATACCAGCGGGAGTCCCAGTCTTTGATGACGCCGACGCGCATGCCATGGGGATTCACTTTCTGACCCATTGAACTGTCTCCTCCCTCTTATTCTTTCTCCGCGACGGCGATCGTCACGTGAGAAGTGCGCTTGTTGATGCGGTAGCCTCTGCCCTTGGAGGCCGGTCTCATTCTCTTGAGGATGGGGCCGGGGGTGGCGTACACCTCAGAAACATACAGCTTGTCATGATCCATGCTGAAGTTGTTCTCCGCGTTCGCGACGGCGCTCTTGAGGAGCTTGACCATCGGCTCGGAGGCGGACTTCGGCGTGTTCATCAGGATCGCCATGGCGGCGTCGACCTGCTGATCGCGGATCAGGTCGCAGACGATCTGCACCTTGCGCGGAGAGATGCGGACATAACGCAGATAAGCTTTAGCTTCCATATTTCAGCATCCTCCTTACTTGGTCTTCGCGTGGCCGCGGAACGTACGCGTGGGGGCGAACTCGCCCAGCTTGTGGCCGACCATATCCTCCTGGATATAGACAGGCACGTGCTTGCGGCCGTCGTGGACAGCGATCGTGTGACCGACGAAGGAGGGGAAGATCGTGGAGCTGCGGCTCCAGGTCTTGAGGACCTTCTTCTCACCGGTCTTGTTCATCTCTTCAACCCGCTTGAGAAGCTCCGGGGCAACAAACGGGCCTTTCTTAATGCTTCTGCTCATTTCTCATTGCCTCCCTTACTTCTCGTTGCGACGCTTGACAATGAACTTGTTGGTCGGGTTCTTCTTGCTGCGCGTCTTGTAACCCATCGCGGGCTTGCCCCACGGGGTGACGGGGCCGGGACGGCCGACCGGGCTCTTGCCCTCGCCGCCGCCGTGCGGGTGGTCGCAGGGGTTCATGACCGAGCCGCGCACCGTCGGGCGCCAACCCATGTGGCGCTTGCGGCCGGCCTTGCCGATCTGCACGTTCTCATGGTCGATGTTGCCGACCTGACCGATGCAGGCGCGGCAGTTGGTACGCACGATGCGGACCTCGCCGGAGGGCATGCGGATCTGGGCGTCGCCGTTCTCCTTCGCCATCAGCTGCGCGCTGACGCCGGCGGAGCGGACGAGCTGGGCGCCCTTGCCGGGGTTCATCTCCACGTTGTGGATGATGGTACCGACAGGGATGTTCGCGATGGGCAGGCAGTTGCCGGGCTTGATGTCGGCAGCGGCGCCGGAGACGACCTTGTCGCCCGCCTTGAGGCCGACAGGCGCGATGATGTAGCGCTTCTCGCCGTCCTCGTACTCGACGAGCGCGATGTACGCGCTGCGGTTCGGGTCATACTCGAGGCGGAGCACCGTCGCGAACATATCGTCCTTGTCGCGCTTGAAGTCGATGACGCGGTACTTCTGCTTGTTGCCGCCGCCGTGATGGCGGACGGTGATGCGGCCGTAGCTGTTGCGGCCGGCGTGCTTCTTGAGCGGCTCGACGAGGGAGCGCTCGGGCTTTGCCTTCTTATCGACGCCCTCGAAGGCGGACACAGTCATGTGACGGCGCGAGGGGGTCGTGGGCTTGTAACTCTTGATAGCCATGTTCTATCCTCCTTACACCATGCCTTCGAAGAGCTCGATGGTCTTCGAATCGTCCGTGAGCTGGACGTAGGCTTTCTTCCAGCTGCGGGTCGTGCCGGGACGGCCGCCGCCCATGCGCTTGGCCTTGCCGCGCACGTTGAGCGTGTTGACGTCCTTGACCTTCACGCCGAACGCCGTCTCGACAGCGTTCTTGATCTCGACCTTGCCGGCGTCCTTCGCGACCTCGAAGACGTACTTCTTGCTCGCGACGTCCGCCATGGAGCGCTCGGTGATGATCGGGCGGATGATGATGTCATAAACGTTAGCCATTACGCGAACACCTCCTCGATAACTGCGAGAGCCGCCTTGTCGATGACGAGGTACTTGGCGTTGACCAGGTCATAGACGTTGATCAGCTTCGCGGGCGTCGTGACGACGCCGGGCAGGTTGCGGGCGCTCTTGACGACGTTGCCGTTGACCTCGGGGGTGATGACGACGGACTTGCCGTCGGCCTTGACCGCCTCGAGGAACTGGCGGAAGTTCTTGGTCTTGATCTCGTCCATCTCGATCTTGTCGACGACGATGATCTCACCGTCCGCCGCCTTGGCGGAGAGGACGGACTTGAGCGCGAGGCGCTTGACCTTCTTGTTCAGCACGTAGCTGTAGGAGCGGGGCTTGGGGGCAAACACGATGCCGCCGTGCGTCCACTGGGGAGCGCGCGTGCTGCCCTGACGGGCGCGGCCGGTGCCCTTCTGGCGCCAGGGCTTTCTGCCGCCGCCGGAGACCTCCGCGCGGGTCAGAGCGCTCTGGGTGCCCTGACGGCAGTTCGCCAGGTGGTTCTTGACGACTTCGTGAACGACGCTCATGTTCGGCTCAATGCCGAAGATCGCATCGCTGAGTTCAACTTCGCCGGTCTTGCGGCCGGTCATGCTGACAACCTTGATCGTAGACATTTCTCAGGCACTCCTTTCCTTATTTCGTTCTGGCGGAAGCCTTCTGCGGGTTGCGTCCGGAGGCCTTCTGCGGGTTGGTGCTGATGCCGGCGCCCGCCTGCTTGACCTTGTGGACCTTGACGGTGGTCTTGATGGTGACCAGGCCGTTCTTCGGGCCGGGGACAGCGCCGCGGACAACGAGCATGTTCAGCTCGGGGTCGACCTTGACGACCTCAAGGTTCTGGATGGTGACGGTCTCCACGCCGTACTGGCCGGCGCCGATCTTGCCCTTGTAGATGCGGCTCGGATCGGTGGTGGAGCCCATGGAGCCCGCGTGACGGGCAACCGGGCCGCCGCCGTGGGTCTCGGGTCCGCGGTGCGCGCCCCAGCGCTTGATGGCGCCGGAGTAGCCGTGGCCCTTGCTGGTGCCGGTGACGTCGACGAAGTCGCCCGCCTTGAACATGTCCGCCTTGACGATGGCGCCGAGCTCCAGCTCGCTGCCGTTGTCAAGATCAAACTCGCGCAGGTGCTTCTTGGGGCCGACGCCGGCCTTTTTCAGGTGGCCCATCTCACCCTTGGTGAGCTTGCGCTCGGGAACGTCCTCGTAACCGAGCTGAACGGCGGTGTAGCCGTCCTTTTCGGCAGTCTTCTTCTGGGTGACGACGCACGGACCCGCCTCGATGACGGTGACCGGGATCACGTGGCCGCTCTCGTCGAAGATCTGAGACATGCCGACTTTCTTGCCGATGATCGCTTTCATGTATGATCCTCCATAAGGTTATTGGTCGGCTTAGTTGCACGGTAACGGCGTGCATTGCTCTGCCGACTTGACCTCCGTTTGCCTCACGCAAGTCGGCAAACGACAGGTAGAGCAACTGGGGTACGTTACAGCTTGATCTCGATCTCCACGCCGGCGGGCATCTCGAGGCCCATCAGGGCTTCGACCGTCTTGGGGCTGGAATTGGTGATGTCGATCAGGCGCTTGTGCGTGCGGCGCTCGAACTGCTCGCGGCTGTCCTTGTACTTGTGGACCGCGCGCAGGATGGTAACGACCTCACGCTTGGTGGGCAGAGGGATCGGGCCGGAAACGGTGGCGCCGGTGCGCTTGGCCGCTTCGACGATCTTCTCTGCGCTCTGGTCGATGACCTGGTGGTCATAGGCCTTGAGACGAATGCGGATCATTTCTTTTGCCATTTTGTCTGTTCCTCCAATTAAAGTACGTTCTTCTGTCGAAGCCGTACGGTGAGCGGTTATCTTTATACGCGCAACCGTGCGTATCATTCCTGCTCATGGAAAAACCGGCGCACAAAAGTACGGCCGGTCCATGGCGCGGCGATCTACGCTGCGTAACGGATATCCATCTCAGCCGCCCGATTTTCGGACATACTCCCCGAAAGTTACCTCGAAAAATCGAGCAATCTCCCGGTTCATCGCATTTCCACGGCACAAAGGCATGGCACGCCCTCAGTCGCGGACCTGCCTATAATACTAGATACAAATCGGGATGTCAAGAGAAATTTTCCGTTTTTCATAAATTTTTTTATTCAAATTTGTGGAAGGTGCTATCGCTCTACACAATATCTTGTCAAGCGCGGGAAAAAGGGCTATAATCGAGCCGAAATTTGCCCGCGGCGGCATACATTTATAATAGAAGGAGCAATGCATGATGGCGGAAAAGAGAGCCTATGAACGTCTGATCGAATACGCGAAGGTCCACACCGCGAGCGTCGAGGACGCCGAAGCCACCCCCTCGACCCAGCGCCAGTTCGACCTCGCGCATCTTCTGGAGAAGGAGCTCCGGGCGCTGGGCGTGAGCGACGTCTTCGTGGACGAGCACTGCTATGTCTACGGCAAGATCCCCGCGACGCCGGGGTACGAGGGCAAGCCCTGCGTCGGCTTCCTCGCGCACATGGACACCATCCCCGACTTCTCCGGCGAGAACGTCAAGCCGCGCCTCGTCGAGAACTACGACGGCGGCGACGTCGCGCTCGGCACGAGCGGGCGCACCCTGAGCCCCGCCGCGTTCCCGCACCTCACGTCCCTCAAGGGCAAGACGCTGATCGTCACCGACGGCACGACCATCCTCGGCGCGGACGACAAGGCGGGCGTCGCGGAGATCGTGACCGCCGCCGAGCGCATCCTCTCCGGCGGCCTGCCCCACGGCCCGCTCGCGATCGGCTTCTGCCCCGACGAGGAAGTCGGGCACGGCGCGTCGCTGATGGACTTAAAGCGCTTCGGCGCCGTCCTCGCCTACACGGTCGACGGCGGCGGGCTCGGCGAGATCGAGTACGAGAACTTCAACGCCGCGGCCGCGGACGTCGAGTTCTCCGGCTTCAACGTCCATCCGGGCTCGTCCAAGGACACGATGATCAACGCCTCGCTCGTGGCGATGCAGTTCAACGGTATGCTCCCCTCCGGCGACACGCCGCGCGACACCGAGGGCTACGAGGGCTTCTTCCACCTCACGGAGATGGAGGGCAACGTCGAGAAGGCGAAGCTGAGCTACATCATCCGCGACCACGACGCCGGCGCGTTTGAAACGCGCAAGAAAATGATGGAGCACGCCGCCGCGCTCCTCAACGCACGCTACGGCGCGGGCACGGTCAAGCTCACGATCCGCGAGCAGTACCGCAACATGCTTGAAATGGTGAAGCCGCACTTTGAGGTCGTCGAAAAGGCGGAGGCGGCGTACCGCGCCATGGGCGTCGAGCCGAAGGCGGTGCCCATCCGCGGCGGCACGGACGGCGCGCAGCTTTCGTTCCGCGGCCTTCCGTGCCCGAACCTGCCCACCGGCAGCTACGGCCACCACGGCCCCTACGAGCACGCGGTCGTCGAGGACATGGACCAGGTCGTGGAGCTGATCCTCGGCA
>SVKM01000121.1 GCA_015068465.1 Oscillospiraceae bacterium
CGAACAACATCGCAACGTCAACACCTACGGCTTCCGCGCCAAGCAGCCGTCGTTTTCCCAGCTGATGACCGGCCCGATCGTCGGCATCGAGGCGGACCTGCCGCGCGGCGTCGGCTCCCGCATGGAGGACGCGGCGACGGACTTCCGCCAGTCGGCGCTCACCGGCACCGAGCGCAAGCTGGATTACGCGATCGAGGGCGCCGGCTTCTTCGGGCTGATCGACCCGCGCACCAATGAGGTTTCCTATACGCGCGACGGCTCGTTCACGCTCTCGGAATTCAAGGAGGAGGGCCAGAACGAGGAAGGCCAGGTCAGCAAGTGGTATCTCTCCGACGGCCTGGGGCGCTTCGTGCTCGGCCGCGACGGGCGGCGCATCGAGATCGACGCGGAGACCGCGGAATCGACCGATATCCCGGAGCTTCCGGTCGGCGTGTTCGACTTCATCAACCACGACGGTATGCTCAGCCTCGGCGACAACCGCCTGATCCCCGTGGAGAAGAACGGCGGCGTGGGACTCGGCAGCGGCAAGGCGGTGCAGGGCTGTCTGGAGCTCTCCAACGCGGATCTTGCCAACGAGCTGAGCAAGGTCATTGAGGCGCAGCGCTCGTTCCAGTATATGCTGCGCATGGTGACCACCTCGGACGAGATCGAAACGACCGTCAACGGTCTGCGATAACGATAACAGAGAAACACCATCTATATACAGGAGGGATGCACGTTGGATATCAAGAATTACGATGAACTTAGCTCGATGGAGATCGACACCCTGCGCGAGATCGGCAGCATCGGCACCGGCAACGCGGCAAGCGCGCTCTCGACGATGCTCGACCGCGAGATCCGCATCACGATGCCCGAGGTCCGCATCATGGGCTACAACGAGGCGATCGAGTGGATCGGCGGCCCGGAGGCGATCACGGCGGGCGTTCTGGTGCATATCAGCGGCCAGATGAGCGGCGTCATGCTGGCGACGCAGTCGCTGGAATTCATCAACCTCGTGCTCGACAGTATGCTCTCTGAGCACATCGACGATTACAGCCAGCTTGGCGAGATCGAAATGAGCGCGCTGGTCGAGATCGGCAACATCTTGATCTCCACGTTCATCAACGCGCTCTCGGGCCTTGCGGACATCTCTCTGGAGCTGACCGTGCCGAGCATCACGGTGGATATGCAGGGCGCGATCCTCGCGGTGCCGATGGTTGCCTACGGCGGCCAGACCGACTATTTGATGACGATCGGCGGAAACTTTATCTGCGACGGCAAAGAGGTCCCCTGCCGGCTGCTGCTTTCGCCGGATATCCGGTCTTTGAATTTCCTGCTTAGAAAGTTGGGCGTGTTGGAATGATCAATTCAGGACAAAGGCCGCCTATTGGCGGCGGCGCGCAGAGACCGCCCGTCGGCGGTGCGCCAAGACCCGCCGCCCCTGGCACGGTGGCACGGCCCGCCGCTCCGGGCATGGCGCAAAGGCCCGCTGCTCCGGGCATGGCGCAAAGGACCGCTGCTCCCGGAACGGCTGCAAGACCCGCATCTCCCGGCGCAGCAAGACCCATGACCGGCGCCGCTCCCGGCGCCGCGGCGAGACCCGCGGGAGGCGCGGCTGCTCCCGGCGCAAGGCCCATGGGCGCTGCGCCCGGTACGGCGGCAAGGCCTATGGGCGCGGCTGCGCCCGGCGCCGCACCGCGACCCGCGGCTGCACCGGCGGCAGGCGGCGCGGGACAGAAGCTCACCGTCGGTATTGCCGATATGAAAATGCTGCAGGGCGACGGCGAGATCATCACCTACGCGCTTGGCTCCTGCATCGGCATCTGCCTGTGGGACCCGCCGCTCAAGCTCGGCGCGTTGATCCACATCATGCTGCCGCTGAACATGGAGCCCGGCCGCAAGAATACGATGAAGTACGCGGATACCGGCATCAAGGAGACGATCAGCCTCCTCGTCGCCAAGGGCGCGCGCAAGGACCGCATGGTCGCGAAGATCGCCGGCGGGGCGAAGATGTTCGAGGTCGCGGGCAACAGCAACCTCGGCAACATCGGCGCGAGAAACATCGAGAGCGTGAAGCTCAACCTCCGCAAGGAGGGCATCAAGCTTCTTGCCGAGAACGTCGGCGGCACGGTGGCGCGCACGCTTTCGTTCTACCCGTCGACGGGCGTTGGTGAAATTCGGGCTTACGGACAGCCTGTTATCACATTATAGTTTTTGGAGGGAGTGTACACAAATGGCAGACAAAAATAATGAGATCCTGCTGGAATCGGGTACCAATGAAATAGAGATCATGGAGTTTACCGTTGGCGGGAATCTGTATGGCATCAATGTGGCGAAGGTCGACGAGATCATGCTCTCCCAGCCGGTCAAAGCTATGCCGCACACCCATCCGGCCGTTGAAGGCATCTTCAAGCCCAGAGAGACGGTCATCACAGTGCTCAACCTCCCGGTCTATCTCGGGCTTCCGTCCGAGCTGCAGGAGAAGGACCTGTTCATCATCACGAACTTCAACAATATGCACATCGCCTTCCGCGTCCACACGGTCATCGGCATCAGCCGCATTTCCTGGACCGCGATCCAGAAGCCCGACAAGACCATCAGCGGCACGGGCGAGAGCGTGGCGACCGGTATCGCGCAGTGCAACGGCAGACTTGTGACGATCCTCGACTTTGAGAAGATCGTCGCCGAGATCGCGCCGGAGAGCACGATCAACTCCAGCGAGATCGACAGGATGGGTCCGCGCAGCCGCAACGAAGCGCCGATCCTGCTCGCGGAGGACTCGGTGCTGCTTTCGAAGATGATCCAGGAGTCCCTGCACAAGGCGGGCTACGCCAACCTCACCTGCTTTGCCAACGGCCTTGAGATGTGGGAATATTTGTGCAAGCTGAAGAAAGAGGGCACCGTGGACGAAAAGGCGGCGCTCATCATCACCGACATCGAGATGCCGCAGATGGATGGCCACCGCCTGACGAAGCTCGTCAAGGACGACCCGGAGCTCAAGCATATCCCGCTGATCATCTTCTCGTCCCTTATCACTGAGGAGATGCGTGTCAAGGGCAAGCAGCTCGGCGCCAACGAGCAGATGAGCAAGCCTGAGATCGGACATCTGGTTTCTGTTATGGACCATCTGCTCGGACAGGACAAGATGAGCATCTAATTCATCCCAGCCGCGTAAGCGCGGCAAAGGAGGCAGGACATGGCGAATAAGTACATCGTCAGACGTCCCATCAAGGACACACAAAGCCGCGTGATCGGCTACGAGATCCTCTACTACGGCGAGAATACGTTGTACGGAGAGTCTGACCCGGATAAGCCGAAAGCCAAGGTCAACGAGTTTGCCGTGGCGGACACGATCTACAGCTTTTTGACGCAGAACACGGAGCGTATCAAGGGTTCACTGAACTTTATGACGTTCACGACGACGCTTCTGCTCAAGAAGGTGCCGCATCTGTTCAACAAGGAGGATCTCGTGATCCAAATTGACGACAGCGTGATCATCCATCCGCTTGCCATGCACTTTGTGCAGATGTTCAAGAAGGAGGGGTATCGCGTTGCGGTCAACGACTTCCAGTTCGCGCCGCGCTATGTGTCGCTGATCGACGAGATCGACTACATCAAGCTCAACTTCCAGACGATGAACGATGTGTCGCTGCGCAATCTCATTGAGATCGCAAGCGGCATGGGCAAGCATTGCATTGCCTACGGCGTCGATACGGAGGAGCTGTACCAGAAGGCGATCTCGTTCGGCGTCACGGAGCTTGAGGGCGAGGCGGTCGCCGAGAAGATGGCGTCGAAGGCGCATGACACGACCTATCTTCAGAGCACCTTCTTCCAGCTGCTCATTGCGGTGACGAAGGAAGAGCCGGATATGGACGAGATCGAGCGCATCATTTCGACGGATGCGACGCTGACCTATGCGCTGCTGCGTCTGGCGAACACCGTCAACTTTGCCACGCGCAACCGCACGACGACCGTCCATCAGGCGATCATGAACATCGGTATCACGCAGCTGCAGCAGTGGATCTATCTTCTGTGCGCGAGCAACAGCGACGGCGAGGTCGACCCGTTCTTCGAGGAGTTCCTCAAGATCTCGTTCATGCGCGCGAACTTCTGCTCGTCGCTCCTCGGCTACACGAAGGCGGTGCCCATCTCGAAGAACGACGCCTATATCATGGGCATGTTCTCGACGCTCGATTACCTCATCGACGCGCCGCTCGAGGAGACGCTGGCGGAGGTGCCGATCTCGGACGACATCAAGGACGCGCTGCTCAACTGGAGCGGGCCCGCGGGCGCGCTGTACGCGCTGGTGCTCAGCTATGAGGGCGCCGACTGGGACAAGGTCAACAAGCTGTGCGATATGCTCGGCATTGCGCCGTCCCTTCTCACGACGTTGTACTTTGAGTGCATGGAGCAGGCAAACCAGGTCTGGGAGAACATCAACCAGATGAACGAAAACTGACGCTTGCAATCGCTGCTTCATTTTGATATAATATAGCAACAAACCAAAAGGGGGTGCGGAAGCATGGATATGATGGACGCCGCGTTGGGCAGCCTCAGCCTTGCCTCGTCGGGGCAGGCGAGCCAGTACAGCATGCGCATTGCCAAAAAGGCAATGGAAACCGAGGCGCAGAGCGCCGCGAACCTGCTTGACATGCTGCCGCAGCAGCAATCGTTCCAGGTGCGCGGACCGCAGCCGGGCGATACTCCTGCGGTGGCAAAAGGCAGCTTTTTCGATACGTATGCGTAAATCGCGGTAAGAGATACTCCGTCAGCACATCACTGGCGGAGTATTTTTGTAACGGGAAAAAAGGAGGAACAACATGGCACATCAGACTGAGACGTTGACCAAGCTGAAAAAGGGCAATGAGCTGTACCTTTCCGCCAAGAGCAATCCCGGCGACGTGTCGCCGGAGGTGCGCAGGGATACGGCGGCAAACGGCCAGCATCCCGCCACGATCGTCATCTGCTGCTCCGACTCGCGCGTCGTTCCCGAGGCGATCTTCTCCGCCGGCATCGGCGAGCTTTTCGTTATCCGCGTTGCGGGCAACGTGCTGCTCGACACGCAGCTCGCGAGCGTCCAGTACGCCGCCGGACACCTGCACAGCAAGACGATCGTCGTCCTCGGCCACACGCACTGCGGCGCGGTGGGCGCCACGCTCGCCGGCGGCGCGCACGGCTTCGTCAAGCTTCTGACCGACGAGATCAAGCGCGCGATCGGCGACGAAACGGACGAGTATCGGGCGGTCGTCAAGAACACGCTCGCGGGCGTGGAGATCATCAAGGCAAAGCTTGCGGACGACCATGAGGCGCTTACCGCCGAAACCGACGTGCTCGGCGCGGTCTACGACATCGAGACCGGCAAGGTCGAATGGCTGTGAGCGAATGAAGAAAAAGAACCTCTGCCAAGCGCAGAGGTTCTTTTTTGCCGCGTGCGCCGCACAACTGTCCTCGCGGTTGTGCGAGATGATGAAACCGGCGGAGTTGGTTTCGTCAAAACTGTCGAATTTATCAAAATCGGATTGACAACGGCGGATCCGCTTGCTACAATGCAATTGGTTTCGGAAACGTTACCGGGAACGATGCCGGTTACGTTACCGGAAATAGCCCGGCAGGGCTTGCAGCTTTCCCTGCTTCGGACGGGAGGAGGGAAAACGGCTTGCTGACGATCAAGGATATCGCACGACTGGCAGGGGTGAGCGTGAGCACGGTCTCACGCGTCCTCAACGACCGCCCGGACGTAAGCGAGGAGAGCCGCGGGCGCGTGCGCGCGGTGATCGCGGAGGCGAATTACATCCCGAACAACACGGCGCGCGACCTGGTGCGCATCAATTCCGAGGCGATCGGGCTGATCGTGCGCGGCGTGCAGAACCCGTTTTTTACCGATATCATCCATTCGATTGAGAAAGCGCTCGAGGCGGCGGGCTACACGATGGTCATGCGCCAGATCGGCTCGACCGACAACGAGCTGGAGGCGGGCGCGGTGATGCAGCGCGAAAAGCGGCTGCGCGGCGTGATCTTCCTCGGCGGGCGCTCCAACTACACGCCCGAGGAGGTCGAGCGCGTGACGGTGCCGTTCGTCTGCTGTTCCTACACGAATTCCGGCGGCACGCTGGACGCCGCGCAGTATTCCTCGGTTTCCATCTGCGATGAGGACGCGGCGCACGCCGCGGTGAGCAGGCTCATTGAGAACGGACACCGGCGCATCGCGGTGCTGCTCGCCGATTCGGACGACAGCTCCATCAGCGCGCTTCGCTATCAGGGCTACTGCCGCGCGCTCGCGGAGCATGACATCCCGCTGCGGCAGGAGCTGGTCTTTTCGACCGACAACAGCTTTCTGATCGAGGACGCCTACCGCGCGATGGCTGCGGGTCTGAAGCGGTCGGACGATTTTACGGCGCTTTTTGCGATTGCGGACGACATGGCGATCGGCGCGATGCGCGCGCTACGCGAGCACGGGTATGAGATCCCGCACGACGTATCGGTCGTCGCGATCGACGGCATCACGGTTTCGGAGTACATCCAGCCGATGCTCTCGACGCTCTGCCAACCCAAGGAGGAGATGGGCGCGAAGAGCGTGGAGCTGCTGCTCGATATGATCGAGGGACGCGGCGGACACCGGCAGGTCACGCTCGCCACAACGTTCCGCACCGGCGCGTCGATCCGCAAGATCGGTTAGTTTTTCCCGCCTATGGCGTGAAAATAATATGAAATGAAGGAGATATTGTCATGAAGAAATTCCTTGCGCTCGTCATGGCTCTTGCCATGGTCCTCGCCCTTGCCGCCTGCGGCAGCAAGACGGACGCTCCGGCTACCCCGGACACGAACACCCCCGCGACCACCGACAGCGGCAACGCTGCCACGCCCGCCAACACCGACTCCGGCAAGACCGGCAGTGTGTATTGGCTCAACTTCAAGCCCGAGTCCGACGACGCTCTGCAGCAGATCGCGAAGCTCTATAAGGACAAGACCGGCGTCGACGTCAAGGTCGTCACCGCCGCCTCCGGCACCTACAGCCAGACGCTGACCGCTGAGATGGACAAGAGCAATCCCCCGACCCTGTATGTTGTCGGCAATGCCAACTCCGTCAAGGACTGGAGCGACTACGCGCTCGACCTGACCGGCACCCCGATTGCCAACGAGCTCAACACCGACGCCTACAACCTCTATGACGAAAACGGCAAGCTGGTCTCCATCGGCTACTGCTTCGAGTGCTACGGCATCATCGTCAACCCCGACCTGATCACGAAGGCGGGCCACAGCATGGACGAGCTGAAGAACTTCGCCGGCCTCAAGGCGGTCGCCGAGGACATCCACGCCAACGCCGCGACGCTCGGCTTCGACGCGTTCTCCTCCTGCGATATGGATCCCAGCTCCTCCTGGCGCTTCACCGGCCACATGGTCAACCTGGTGTACTATTATCAGGAGCGCGACGGCGGCAGCAAGTGGACCGAGTGCCCGGCGACGCTGACCAACGACTATGTTGAGAATTACAAGAACCTCTATGATCTGTGCATCAACAACAGCCTGACCGACCCGAAGGATCTCGCCACCGGCGGCCATGACGCCGAGGCCGAGTTCAAGTCCGGCAAGGCGGCGTTCTTCGTCAACGGCTCCTGGGAGTACAGCGCCGTGTCCGAGACCATTCCCAACGCCACGATGATCCCGTATTACTGCGGCGTCTCCGGCGAGGAGAAGGCCGGC
>SVKM01000122.1 GCA_015068465.1 Oscillospiraceae bacterium
GTTGTTGTCGGTGATCGTGCCGCCGGTCATGGTGAACGTGCCGACGACGTACACGCCGCCGCCGGAACCAGCCACCTGGTTTTCGCTGATCGTGCCGCCAGTCATGGTGAACGCAGCGTCGTTGTCGACGTACACACCGCCGCCGGTGTTATTTTCGTTGTTGCCGCCGGTGATCTTGCCCGTGCCCACGCTGTCCTTCAGCGTCAGCGTGCCGTTGACCTCGATGACGTTGCCGTGCTCCGCGGCGTCCTTGCCTGCAAGCCCGCGGTCGATGGTGTGGCCGTTGAGGTCGAGGATAACAGTCTTGCTCGACGGGATCGTCAGCGGCGCGTCGACGGTCACGTCGGCAAGCAGCGTGACCGTGTCGCCGTTATTTGCCGCGTTGATCGCAGCCTGCACGGAGGTATACTTGTTCTCGCCGATCTGCGCAACGGGAACGCAAGGGGCGAGCAGCTTGACGCCATAATTGATGTTTTTCATATTCGCGTCGCCGTTCAGCATGGTGCCGGTATATTTGCCCGCGCCGTTGAGCGTGTAGGTATAGCCCTGCGCGACGGTCACGTCAACATTGCCGTTGTTGTTGTAATTCCTCGCCTTGATCGTGCCGCCCGCAAGCGTGACGGCGCTGTAGACACTATTCTCCGCCTCCACGCTGCCGCCTTTGAGCACAACGCTCGCGCAACGGATATTCGAAAAGCCTCCGATTACCTGTATCTTGCCGCTGTTGACGGTCAGCGTGTTTATAGCATTGGATTCAATTCCAGGGCCATAACTGTTAGAAGATCCCACAATCAACGTACCGTTTCCGTTGACCGTGAGGTTTTTGCCTGTGTTGCCCTTGATAGCTTCCACCGTCAGCGTCTTGCCCTCGCCGATCGTCAAAACCGTATTGCCGATGAGGGTGACGGGGCCGCTGATGGTAACGTCGCTATTCACGACCATGTTGCCCGACCACTCTGTTGTACTGCCGGTAATCTCCGTCGGCTCCGCGTCCGCCCGCGTGGGCACCGTCGCCCACGGGGCAAGCCCCAGCAGCAGCGCCAGCGTGAGCAGAATGGAAAATAGTTCTGACGTCCGTTTCATGTTGGGTTTCTCCTTCCGCGCAATTGAAGAGATCATTCGCGTTTTGCCTCGCAAAACGCGGCAAGGGGCGCCCCTTGCACGATAAAGTATTATTGCACCGCGCGGCGGGCAAGTCAAGCGCAAAATTTCCGCTTTGCGCGGAAAGAGGGATTGCAACCCGCCGCACCTTGGAGTATAGTAGGAGCATGAGTGCAAAGGAAACGAAAACAGAATCCTTCCGTGAAAAGCTCGCCCGCGTCGTCGAGGTCGGCGCGTCGGACGACTTTGTCTCGCGCGGGTACGACTTCCTCATCACCGGCATCATCGTCGTCAACCTGGCCGTCGCCATCCTGAGCACCTACGGCGAGATCACCGCCGTGTACGGAAGGCTGCTCGACACGCTCGAGGATATTACCGCCGCGTGCTTTCTCGTGGACTATGTCCTGCGGCTGATCGCGGCGCGGTACATCTATCGCAAGCCGACGGAGGGACAGTCCCTCGCGGCATATGTTTTCTCGTTCGGCGGCGTCGTCGACCTGCTGAGCTTCCTGCCGAACTACCTGCCGTTCTTCTTCCCCGCCGGCGCGATCGCGTTCCGCATGTTCCGCGTGGTGCGCATCTTCCGCCTCTTCCGCATCACGGCGTACTACGATTCGCTCAACGCCATTGCCGAGGTCATCGTCAACAAGAAGCAGCAGCTTTTGTCGTCGGTGTTCATCATCATCGTGCTGATGCTCGCGTCCAGCCTTTGTATGTACAGCGTGGAGCATGAGGCGCAGCCGGAGGTGTTCCGCAACGCGTTTTCCGGCGTTTGGTGGTCGGTTTCCACGCTGCTGACCGTCGGCTACGGCGACATCTACCCCATCACGACGCTCGGCAAGCTGCTCGGCACGGTCATCACCTTCCTCGGCGTCGGCATCGTCGCCATTCCGACCGGTATTATCAGCGCGGGCTTCGTCGAACAGTATTCGCACGTCCAGTCCCTCGCCACGCGCTCGCGCGAGCAGGACGTCCGCTTCATCAAGTTCCGCCTCGGTGAAAAGGACGACTGGACGGGCAAGGCGGTCTCGGCGCTGCATCTCCCGCGCGGCGTCATCCTCACGGCGGTGCATCGCGGCGGCGAGGTGCTCATTCCCCGCGGCGACACCGTATTGGAATCGGGCGACACGGTCATTCTCGGCGCGGAGCCGCTGCGCGGCAGCGTGCCGATCGAGCTCAAGGAGGTCGTGCTGCTCGCCAAAAGCCCGTGGAACGGACAATGCGTCCGCGACCTCGACATCTCGCGCCAGACGATCATCGTCATGGTCAAGCGCGGCAGCCGCACGATCATCCCCGACGGCTCGACGCGCCTGAAGGAAGGCGACACGCTGCTGCTGCACACGAAGGTCCCCGTCGCCGGCAGCACGGAGTACCAGATATGAAAAAGGCTTCGCCCGCGGGCGAAGCCTTTTTGTTCTGCTTTTACATGGTCGTGCTGATCGGCGCGGTGGGTTTTTCCCTGTCCTTGTCCTCGTGGAAGAGCTGGTCGGTTTCCTCCATGCACTCCATGTAGAGGTTGGAAACGTAGCGCTCGTCGAGCATCAACCGGATGCTCGGGAACGACATCGCGCCAGACGCCTGCTCGTACGCCATCGCGTACTGTAAAAACGTCGCGTACTCGTTGTCGCGCGTGCCGAGCAGCGCCGCCTCCGCCTCGGGCGAGAGCTTGAGCTCCGCGAGCAGGTTGTTCAGCTGCGTGCCGGTGACCTGGTCGAGCAGGCTCATCATGCCGAGGAAAAAGCCCTGGTCCTTGTTCGCCATGGTTTCGGAGTTCTGGATCAGGCGCTCGACAAAGCGCCCGCGCAGGAACGCACGGCGCGCCAGCTCGTCGGAGTTGGCGGTGTTGACCTGCTTGAGGAACTGTACGGTCGTCCAGTTGCGAAGGCCCTCGAGCCCGATGATCGTCATGGCGTGGCGGATCTCGGCGTTGATGTTCTCGCGGACGTACTTCGCCTTCAGAACGTGGCGCAAAAACAGGTGCGTGAGCACCGAGTCCGCGCGCACGATGCGGCAGCACATCTCGAAGTTGGGGTAGGGCTTCATCAGCTCGACCATCATCTTGCCGTAGGGCGTGTCGGTGAGCATGACCTGCTTGGTCACGGTGTCCGGGCGCTCGAAGAAATAGCCCTGGAAGAGCGTGAACTTGAGCGACTGCACCATCTCGAACTCTTCCTCGTTCTCCACGCGCTCGGCGAGGAGCTGGGCATGGCTGAAGCGCAGGCGCTGGAGCATGTCCTTGAGCTGGAGCTTGTTCTTGCCGCCGGTGTTGATGCGGATGATGTCGAAGGCGTTGATGATCTGGTCGAACTTAAGCCGCCCGCTCTGCTCGGTATAGCTGTTGAGCGACAGGCGGTAGCCCGCGCGCTGAAGGCCTGAGAGCTTGTTGGCGAGCGCCTCGTTGACGAACACCTCCGTCGGCACCTCGACGATGATCTCGTTGGGGTCGAAGAGGTACGCAAAGTCATCCATGATGAGGTTGCGCGTGAAGTTGATGTAAGCGGGCAGGCCGTTCGTCAGGTGCTTGATGCCGAAGACGTTGACCGCGTCGAGCAGGACGCTCTTGGTCATCTCGTCGCCGTCCATACCGGTCGCCGCCGCCCCAACCTGCCGGTTGCGGCGGTAGAGAAGCTCGTAGCCCGCTACGTTGAAAACCGTATTGTAAATGGCCTGGCGCCCGATATACGCATACACAGAAAACCGCGCTCCCTTCGCATGTGCCTACAGATGCAAGGCTATTTTACCCTATCCGCGGCGCTCTTGTCAAGCGAAATGGGTGCAAATCGGCATAAGGCAGGAAAAGAAACAGGCGCCGCCCGGCTTTTTCCGGACAGCGCCCGCTGTTTTTCCGAAGCGCGTCAGCTTCCCACGGCTTCCGCGTCCCGCGCGCGCCGCTCCTCGATGGCGTCCTTCAATACCATATCCTTGACCTGTATGGACGCCGCTTCCCAATCAGTCCCAATTCGCCTCAAACAGTCCTGTTTATCACGGTTTTCCCTTGCTTTCAGTCCCAATTAGTCCCAGCTATCGCAACCAGTCCCAGCCTAGAAGCGGTAAAAGTACGGTATAGAAACGGTAAAGGGCAAGGTCACCCTCGGCAACCTTGCCCTATTATCGCACTCCCTCACGCTCTTGTCAATCCTCATACCGCTCGTTCTGAAGGGAACTGGATCACATTTGCCCCCCTCTCTGGTTGTAAGAGCTGATCTATGCCCTCCAGTTTGTCGATCTCCTTAATTTTGGCGTCATCTAAAAGATGAATGTATATCTCTTGAGTGATTTTAACACTTTTATGCCCTAGATTCTGCGAAATTGCCTTAATATTAACCCCAGCCTCAAAGCATCTCGTCGCATAGGTATGTCTCAAGGTGTGGTTGGTCGCTCCCTCGATCCCAGCCTTTTTATAAATCCTTGCGTTGACCTCGTCCAAATTGGACGCTTGCACGATATGGCGGCGCGTGTTCTTGAAAACCAAATCGTCCTCGCTCCATTCCTCCCCCAGCTTCGCCGCCAGCGCCTTTTCGTTCTCCTTATGCTCTGCGAGAATAGCCGCCAGCCCCGCCGTGATTATGATGGTACGCTTGCTTTCCTGTCTTATTCTTATATCAAAAGATTTATAGCTTATTATCTGTCAACACTCAGCCTTGACAGCTTTAGCGTTTTCACAAAGTCCACGGAACACCATTTTTTTCAATCGGAAAATTTCTATGTTGTAAAACATCGACTGCACCCGCATTTTTCCTCAACTGCTCACGCAAAAATTTGACCTCTGCATCCCTCGTTTTTCAGATGCAGAGGTCAATTTTTCCACTTTAACTATTTGTTCGGCAACTCTCTTGATTTTTCTGAAAATGCTGGCGTTGCCGATGCTCTACCCAAAATCGACCTCCTGCTCTCCCTTCTCAAATTCCCTTGCTTTCCGATACCATGTTGACCTTGCTATCCCCAACTCCCTAGCGCCTTGGCTGGCTGACTTGTTTCCAGCTTTGACCTCTGCATACACATCTGCAAATGTGTCAACAGCCTTTTGCGGTCTCCCGTTCATACGACCTTCGGCTTTTGCTATGGCGATCCCCTCGGCTTGACGCTCCAATATATTCTTTCTTTCGAGCTGGGCCAATGCACCAAAGAATGACAACAAAAATTCTCCAGTCGGCGTACTGGTATCAAGGTTCTCTTTCCGGCTGACAAACTGCACACCCTTTTTCTCTAATTGCTCCGTCAGTTCCAGCAAGTCCTTTGTATTCCTCGCAAAGCGTGAAATACTCTCCACGACCACCACATCGCCCTCCCGTACATATTCCATCATCCTTTGCAGTTCGGGACGCTCGGTGTTCTTTCCGCTGACCTTATCTGTATAAACCTTTTCCACTCCCAACTGATCCATAAGCACATCCTGTCTTGCTGTGTTCTGCTCCTTGGTACTCACTCGCACATACCCTACTCTCACTCCGCACCGCTCCTTTTCAACAAGTTTAGAATCTGCAACAATTCCTCAAACTGTCCCAAAATGACACGCTCCAAAAGCTATACCTTTTCTGGCAACACCTTTTAACAGCGGTTGGAGCGTACCAAAAATAAACTTGGAACTTTTGGAACACCCCTTTTGAGGCATTGTCTCATATACTCCCTATTCCTTTTGAAGCAGTTGAAAAAGAGTACCCATATAGAAAACTAGGGACTATCCGGTTTCGTCCCAGATAGTCCCATGTTTTCCCATCTACTCCCATCGTAGAAGCGGTAAAAATGCGGTACAGCCCTCAAAGCCGTACCGCATTTCTCTCTAAAATGTTCGCTTTTCCTAGCTGTTCGCCAGTATTTCCGCGTCTTTCCGCCGTCTTTCTTCCACGGCGTCCTTGAGCACCATGTCCTTGACCTTCATCAATCGGATGGTGTTCGCGCGCTCGTTTTCGTCGAGCTTCATCGTGATGTACTTGATGCTCTCCTGCATCTCGGGGATCTTCACGTACTCCAGCGCGTTGACGCGGCGGCGGGTCTTTTCGATCTCCTCCGCCATCAGCTGCGCGGACTTTTCGATCTGCGCGAGCTTGAGCATCTTGCGGAACACCTTGCCCAGCGCGTCCACCGCCGCGTCCAGCTCGCCGCTCGTGGCGGCGAAGCCGTAGGGGTAGATGTCCGCGTCGGACTTGGTCTTGGTCTGGAAATCGTAGACCGGCACGTTGACCGACATGATGTTCTGGAACGTCATCGTCAACTCGACGCTCTGCTTGGGATACATCAGCGCCTGTTCGAGCGCCTGCGCGCTCATCAGCGCCGAGGCGACGGTGAACGAGCCGTGCACCGTCATCAGCTCCTCCTCGACCTCCGCGCGCAGGGAGCGCACCTCGCGCACGGTTTCGAGAAACTGCTTCATCAGCTCGTCCCGCTTGTCCTTGAGCAGCTTATGCCCGCGCTGGGCGGTGCGCAGCTTGCCCTTGAGGCGGGTCAGTTCCATTCTGGTAGGGTTTACCGCTTCACCCGGCATCGCTTACCCTCCCTTCTCAAGCCTTGTCCTTGGGCCAATACTTTTCGATGTACTCCGGCTTGATGCGCTTGAGCTCGGACTTGGGCAGGATGGACAAAAGCTCCCAGCCGAGGTTGAGCGTTTCCTCGATCGTGCGGTTGCAGTCGTAGCCTTGGTTGACATAACGCTTCTCGAACTCGTCCGCGAACTTCGCGTACAGCAGGTCGGTCGGCGTGAGCGCCGCCTCGCCGAGGATGGACATGAGCTCCTTGTTCTCCTTACCGGTGGAGTACGCGGCAAAGAGCTGGTTCATCGTGTTGGCGTGGTCCTCGCGCGTCTTGCCCTCGCCGAC
This sequence comes from Oscillospiraceae bacterium, assembly GCA_015068465.1. Classification (GTDB taxonomy): domain Bacteria; phylum Bacillota; class Clostridia; order Oscillospirales; family Oscillospiraceae; genus Hominicoprocola. The sequence goes on from SVKM01000122.1 coordinate 6,915, forward strand.
GCCCTTGTCCTTCAGACGGCTCAGCGACGGCATGACGTCCACCGGCGGCTCGATGCCCTGGCGGTACAGCGCGCGGGAGAGGATGATCTGCCCCTCGGTGATGTAGCCGGTCAGGTCGGGGATCGGATGGGTCTTGTCGTCCTCGGGCATGGTGAGGATCGGGATCAGCGTAATGGAGCCGGGCTTGCCGAGTTGGCGGCCCGCGCGCTCATAGAGCGTTGCAAGGTCGGTATAGAGGTAGCCGGGGAAGCCGCGGCGTCCGGGGACCTCCTTCTTCGCCGCCGAAACCTCGCGCAAGGCTTCTGCGTAGTTGGTGATGTCGGTCATAATGACCAGCACGTGCATGTCCTTCTCGAACGCCAGATACTCCGCGGCGGTCAGCGCCATGCGCGGCGTGGAGATACGCTCGACGGCGGGGTCGTTGGCGAGGTTGGAGAAGAGCACCGTGCGGTCGATGGCGCCGGTGCGGCGGAACTCGCTGACGAAGAACTCGGACTCCTCGAACGTGATGCCGATGGCGGCGAACACGACCGCGAAGTTGGAGGCCTCGTCGCCGAGCACCTTTGCCTGGCGCGCGATCTGCGCGGCGAGGTTGGCGTGCGGAAGGCCGGAGCCGGAGAAGATCGGCAGCTTCTGCCCGCGCACCAGCGTGTTCAGGCCGTCGATGGTCGAAACGCCGGTCTGGATGAACTCGTTGGGGTAGTCGCGCGCCGCCGGATTCATCGGCAGGCCGTTGATATCCTTAT
>SVKM01000123.1 GCA_015068465.1 Oscillospiraceae bacterium
ATGCCCATGGCGGGATTCTCGAAGCAGATGCAGCCCATCGACTCATGCAGCGCGTGCGCCGCGTCGAAATCGTCCGTGCGGAACGCGAGGTGGAACTCCTCCTCGCCGAGGTCGTATTTCTCCGGGTGATCCCGAAGCCACGTCAGCTCCAACTCAAAATCCGTCTCCTCGTTGGCGAGAAAGCAGATGATGTGCGCGCCGTCCGCCGCCGGCTTGCGGCGCACCTCGTGGAGGCCAAGCGCCTTTTCGTAAAATGCCAGCGACCTGTCCAGATCGGTCACGTTGAAGTTCTCGTGGATCATTTTGAATTTCATCGTCGCACGCTCCTTTTCGCTCACTTTTTGACGCCCGGGGCTTCCGTGATCCGGGGTGTGATCTTGCGTTCGGGATCGTAGGGCAGGCTGTTCAGCACACAGTCGTAGAGGATGTTGATCACCTCGAGCTCCTGTCTGCCGTCAAACTCCGCGAGCGGAAAATCCGCCCCGAAAATTTCCTTGTATTGTAAAAGCAATAATTCCAGCATCGTTCCTCCCAATACGTTCTTTCTCCGTATCGTTTATCGTCTGTAGCTGCTGACCGTGCGAAGGTGTAATAAATCGTATGTGCGTATGTACGGGCGGACACTCGCGCCGCCGTCCAGATAGTGCAGCAGGATCTCCGCGCAGGCGCGGCTGTCGCTTCCCGCGTGGTGGTGATCCAGCTCCACGCCGAGGTAGTCGCAGATCGTGTTCAGCTTGTGGTTCGGCAGCTCGGGCAGCAATCGCCGCCCCATCTGGCAGGTGCAGGCGTAATGCGCGGTCGGACGCCACAGGATGCCGTAATCCAGCAGACACTTGGCGAGCACCGACATGTCGAACGGCGCGTTGTGCGCGATCAGCAGCCCGCTGCTCATCACCGGCTCCAGTTCCCGCCACAGCTCCGGGAAAGTTGGCGCGTCCGCCACCGATTCCGGCGTGATGCCGGTGAGGTCGATGTTGAACCAATCGAAGTGCGTCTCGGGATTCACGAGCGAGTAGAACTCATCGACGATCGCACCGTCCTCAATGACGCTCACGCCGATGGCGCTCATGCGGTTGTTGGCATAGTTCGGCGTTTCCACGTCGAAGGCAATGTATCTCTCTGACATAGCTTGTTCCTGTTTTATAAAAAACTGCCGGTCACGCTCTCCGGATTCGCCGCAATCTCCCGCGGCGTTCCCGCCGCAACGACTCTGCCACCGTGTACGCCGCCGCCCGGCCCCATGTCAATGAGGTAATCCGCGTTCCGTATCACGTCCAGATCGTGCTCAATCACGATAACGGTCGCCCCGTTGTCGATCAGGCGCTGGAATACCTGCAGCAGCGTTTCCACATCCAGCGGGTGCAATCCGATGGTCGGCTCGTCGAACACGAAGATCGTGTCGGACTGGCCCTTCCCCATCTCGCTGGCGAGCTTCAAGCGCTGCGCTTCGCCGCCGGACAGGCTCGGCGTTTCTTCGCCCAGTGTGAGGTACCCCAGCCCCAGCTCGTGCAGCACCCGGAGCCTGTGCTCCACCAGCGGGAGATCCGCGCAGGCGTTCAGCGCCTCGTCCACGCTCATGTCCATCAGTTCCGGGAGCGTATATCCGGTTTCCGCTTTCTTTGGGATTCTGCGGATCAGGCTTGCCTCTTTTGCGTAGCGGGAACCGCCGCAATCCGGGCAGGGAATATCCACGTCGGGCAGGAATTGCACGTCCAGACTGATGGTCCCCGTACCGTCGCAGGTCGGGCAGCGGAGCTTTCCGGTGTTGTAGGAGAAGTCGCCCGCCTTGTATCCCTTCGCCTTGGCGTCTGCGCTTCGCGCGTACACCTTGCGCAGTTCATCGTGAATGTCCGCGTACGTGGCGACGGTGGAGCGGACGTTGATGCCGATGGGCGTGGCGTCGATCAGCTTGACCTGCCGAATCCCGTCCGCGGAGACGGACTTCACATGCGCCGGTGCCTTCTCGCCTTTGATTTCCGCCGAAAGCGCGGGGATCAGGCTCTCCAGGATCATGGTGGTTTTTCCCGAGCCGGAAACCCCCGTGACCGCGATCAGGCGTCCCTTTGGGAAGTCAACTTCCAGCGGCTGTACGGTGTGAATTTCCGAGGTGGATAAATGGATCGTGCCGAGGGAGAACAGCTCCTCGGGCGGAACGCCGTGTCCCCGCTCGATCACTCGCTCTCCCGAGAGGAACCCGCCGATGCGGGAATTCTTGTTTGCCGCGATTTCCGGAATTGCGCCCGCCGCGATCACGGTTCCGCCGTCCGCGCCCGCCGCCGGGCCCATCTCAATGAGCCAGTCCGCCTCTTTGAGCACATTGGTATCGTGATCCACCAAAACCACCGTGTTGCCGTCCGCGAGAAGATCCCGCATCACGCCGGTCAGCCCCTCCATGTTCGCGGGGTGCAGGCCGATGGACGGCTCGTCCAGCACATAGAGCACACCCGTCGTGCGGTTGCGCACCGCGCGGGCGAGCTGCATCCTCTGGCGCTCTCCCGTCGAAAGCGTCGACGCGGCGCGATCCAGCGTCAGATAGGAGAGACCCAGATCCATGAGCCGTCTCGCCGCGCCGCGGAAGGAGTCGCAGATGCTCCGCGCCATCGCCCGCATCTCCGCCGGCAGGGAATCCGGCACACCGTCCACCCAGCGCAGCAGGTCGGAAAGCGTCATCATGCACGCGTCCGCGAGGGATATCCCGCGCAGTCTCGGCGCGCGGGCGGCGTCGGAGAGCCGCGTCCCGCCGCAGTCGGGGCAGATATCCTGCTTCAGGAACTTTTCCACCCGCTTCATGCCCTTTTCGTCCTTCACCTTGCTCAGGGCGTTTTCCACGGTATAAGTGGCGTTGAAATAGGTGAAGTCCATATCTCCTGCCGCGCCGCTGGTCTTGTTCTGGTAGATGATGTTTTTCTTGACGGCGGGGCCGTGGAAAACGATGTCCCGCTCCTGCTCGGTCAGGTCTTTGAACGGCACGTCCGTCCTCACGCCCATTTCACGGGCGATGTCTTTCATCAGCGACCACATCAGCGTCTGCCACGGCGCGACCGCGCCCTCGTCGATGGACAGGCTCTCGTCCGGCACCAGTGTGGACTCGTCCACCGTGCGGACGACGCCGGTCCCGTCGCAGCATTTGCACGCGCCCTGGCTGTTGAACGCCAGCTCCTCCGCGCCGGGGGCAAAGAACGATTCCCCGCACTCCGGACAGACCAGCGGCCGCTCCGCCGCGACATTCATGGACGGCGGCACGTAATGCCCGTTCGGGCAGCGATGGCTCGCAAGGCGCGAAAACATCAGACGGAGAACATTGAGCAGTTCCGTTCCCGTTCCGAAGGTGCTTCGGATACCCGGAACGCCCGGCCGCTGCCGAAGCGCCAGCGCCGCCGGAACATACAGCACCTCGTCCACCTGCGCTTTCTCCGCCTGCGTCATGCGCCGTCTGGTGTAGGTGGAGAGGGATTCCAGGTATCGTCTGGAGCCCTCCGCGTACAAAATACCCAGCGCGAGCGAGGATTTGCCCGAGCCGGACACGCCCGCGATCCCCACGATCTTGTTCAGCGGGATGTCGACGTCGATATTCTTGAGGTTATGCACCCTGCCGCCGCGCACCTTGATGTGCGTCGGCGTTTTGTTGTTTTCCACTTGGATCACTCCCGTTTTTGAGGTTCAGCGCCTTATATTGCAGGCCGCTGGTGTTAAAAACTTTTTGAATTGAAAAGCCTCCTCAAACTATGGTCTCGTATCTCTGCTTGGGGCTGCGCGGCTTCTCCGGCAGCGAGAGCCGGATTGCCCCCGCTTCGATCAGCGGGTCGAGATAGTGACGAAGCGCGTACTGCGCGGACGGAATCGCAAGGAACTCGATGATCTCCGCGCGGCTGCGGGGCGTCCTGCAAAATTCCAACAGTCCCTTTTCGTCCGGCACAGTTGCCGGAACGCGCTTTTCTTCCTCGGCGGTCTTGCTACTGTTCTGATCCAGCGCGGCGACCGTCAGCCCATCCACGGGGCGCACGTCGTCGCGGTATTTTTTGCGGAACGCCTCGTAGCTGTAGACCTCGTACTCGGTCATCCGCTTGTCGGCGTCGCCCACGCGAACATAGTCTCTTACTCCACACCGTGCGGCAGGGCACCGCTCAAGTCGGAGATATCCACCTCAAAGGTCATGCCCTTCGGTATCTCCGCAGGACGCAGAAAGAGCGTGAAATACCACGGGAGATAGGTCACCTCGCCTTCAGCTTCCACGTTTCCTCTGCACATCACATAAGCGTGCGCGATCTTCCAATCGCTGACCGCGAGAGCGTTGTTCAGCGCGGTGTGCTTTTTGTAGTCGCCTCTCGACTTGATTTCCAGCAGTTCGATGTGCATCCCGTTCTGAACGACGAAATCCAGCTCGCCGATCTTCGTCGAATCGTAATAGTAGAGCGAAAAACCCTGCGACTTCAGCTGCTGCGCCATGGCGCTCTCCAAAATGCTCCCCATGTTGATGGAAAGGTCGCCTTTGAGCAGGTCGAGCTGGATGTTGTCCATGCAGGCGGCGCAAAGCAGGCCGACGTCGTTCATATACAGCTTAAACAGGTTGTGCTTCTCGTTGAGCGCCAGCGGTGCTTGCGGCGCGCTCACGTTATAGCACGGCAGCGCGACGCCCGCGTCGTCCAGCCATTTGAAGCTGTTGTCGTAGCGATTGAGCCGCGCGTTCTTGCTGATCGAGTTGACGTAGAACCTGCGGTTCTTTTCGTTGAGCTGTGCGGGAATGCTGTCGAAGATCGCACGGATTTTGAGCTTGTCGTTCCCCTCGGCATACTGTGCGATATCCAGCCGGTACTGCTCCAGGATCTCCTGCTGGTTGGCGATCACTTTTCCGATGTCGTGCGTATCCACATAGGTCTGCACGACCTGCGGCATTCCGCCGACGACCACATAGCTGTAAAAGAGACGGTTCATCGTGTCGTGGACGGACTCCGTGACCGGCTTCAGCTCCCGATAGCAGGAGCGCAGATAGTCTATCGTCTCCTGCTGCACGCCGTTTGCCCACAGGTACTCTTCAAAGTCCATCGGATACATCCGATAGATCTCCTCGAAACCAACCGGGTAGGACTTTACCTCTTTATGCCGCACACCGAGCATGGAGCCGGATTCAATGTAGTCGAACCGCCCGTCCTCAACCAAGAATTTGATGGCTGTGCGCGCGTTCGGGCACTTTTGGATCTCGTCAAGGAGCACCAGCGTCTTGCCGGGTTCCATGGGTTTGCGCACATAAGCGGTCAGGTTGGTGATCAGCGTGTTCGCGTCCAGACTGCCGTCAAAGATCTTCTGCGCGTTCTCGTCGGTCACGAAATTGATCTCCACAAAGTTCTCGTAGTTGGCACGGCCGAACTCCCGGATCAGTGTGGTCTTGCCGATCTGCCGCGCGCCGATGATGCACAGGGCCTTCCGCTTATCCGCCGCCTTCCACTCCAGCAGCTTGTCATACGCCTTTCGTCTCAGCATCCGCTCCCGCCTCCATTCCTTTCAGCAGGCGTAGTGTAACACAATTTTTCAAAATTATCAACTTGTTGTAACATAATTTTAAATTTTTGCGTTACATAATGCAACATATTTTTTAGCTTTGGCTGCAAATCCTGCGCCGCCATAGGCAAAGAACAATCAAACCCGCGCTTTCCACTCGTCTTCCTTGAACCCAACCAGCACGAAGCCGTCGCCAACGAGGAGCGGACGCTTGACGAGCATCCCGTCGGACGCGAGCAGCTCGAACTGCTCCGCCTCGCTCATGGTCGGGAGTTTGTCCTTGAGGTGCGCTCTTGTGTAAGTAAGGGCCAGTGGAATTCGCGAAAAATTTTCTCCCTATTATTTAGGACGATATTTTAACAAAATCGTGAGAATTTCTAACAAAATAGCGAAAAACAGCGGCGCTTCACCTTGTCTTTTGCGGGGCAAGGTGCTATACTCAAGGGGAAATCATCGGAAAGGGGCAATCCTGCATGAAAAAGATTCTCTTTGGCTTTCTCGCGCTTTTTGCGGTGCTGCTGACCGGCTGTAGCAGCATGGAGAATTATCTGGGAGAAAAAATGCTTGAATCCTCATCCATAGAAACGAGAGAGGATTACCTTCATTATATTGATTATAGTGAAAGCGGTAAGCTAAATAACGATGGGCGCTATATGGCAACTGCCTCAGATACCTTGGACGCCAGTGAAAACGACGTGGTTCACGGTCCTATCCATGTGACATTTGCCGAAAACAATAGCTTGAACGTCAGTATCCTCTATCACGATGCAAATGGTTGTATCGTTGAATCGGGATACTTCAATCCCGGTGACGCAATATACGCAACCATCGCTACTGATAGCGAGGTTTCAGGCAAATCCTTTGAGTTTTCCGGCTTTAATATCTATGAATACACCTCCGAGGGCAAGAGAGTCCTCAGAAACGATAGTTTGGCGGGCGATTTTTCTGCAAACGGGCTTGTGCTTCAGATCCCGGCGGATTTTAGTGGGACGGAATTGGCAGTTGAACCTGTCGGGCTATATCATCCTATGGTTCTTGCGCTAAATGACTACTATTTTGATAACGGAAAAGAAATGCCTTTAAGCGGCGCATGGACTATTAATGGGCAAATCTTTGACGGCAATACCGCCGAAGTCAACCAGACAACCAATCATATTATCAGCTACGAATATGACAAAAACGAGTATTTCTATATAACTTCTGAGCCGAGTGCCCAATATGTTAATAATGATTATGGCCTAGTTGTTTTCGACCAGTCAGTTACCCCGGAGGTAAGCGAGTTCTCGGTCGGACTTCATAAGTACATTGATGTGTCCGTTATTTCTGATACGGAACGTACGTTGAAGGTAAATGGAGGAGGCGAACAGCGAGTTAAGGCAAATGAACGCGTCTTGACCCCCAAAATGAAATATGGTGATAAAATCACAATCGAAACGAACAAAAAATGGGACAACCTGGAAAACAACAGCGACTTAGTTCAGACCAGTTACGAAGAGCTTGATAACGGGAAATATAAATTTAGGTATGTACTGGTTCTCCCTGAACCAAATAGCAACTTTGAGTTTGACCCGTCCAAATATGAGACCAGAGCGCACGGCACGCTTATATTTAGGTATTTGGGCGAGGAAGTAACAGATAAGATTTATCCTGCTGTTGGCAGAAAGATTTATTACGAAGAAAAACGCGCGGAAGCCGGCTTCTGGCTTCCCGAAGGTGATCACTACATTGAAGTTAAAGACGCTGCGGATACGGAGCGACAGCTTGAAAGCATTCAATTCATTCCGAAAGTAAAAGTATCCGTGAAATTATTGCAGCCTGACTACGGCGGTACTATTACATACAAAATCAATGGGAAACAAATTGAAAGTCAAGATTTAAAAAATGACCTCTATTCGACCTATAGTGGTGCAATCTGCATTCTGCGGCC
>SVKM01000124.1 GCA_015068465.1 Oscillospiraceae bacterium
TGCCCGTTCCGTCGACGTCCTGCTCGACCTCGAAGTCCAGCAGCTCGCATTCGCTGCTCTGGCCGACCGGCAGCGGCAGCACGATGGAAATGAGCGGGTGCGGGTGGAAGCCCTGCGAATGCCGCAGCTCCAGCCCGCCGCGCGGGAACACGCGCTGGAAAGTCCGCATCAGGTCGAGATGCGAAATATACGACGCCTGATCCTCCTTGACGAACAGCAATCTCAGCTTAGCCATCGCACGCCCTCCCGATCATGGCGTTCGCGCCGCAGCCGGAGCAATGCGTCCGGCAGTCCGGCGTCGTCACGCCCTCATAGCACTTTTCATGCTCGCGCCAGAGAAACGCGTCGGAAACGCCCACGTCGATGTGGCTCCACGGCAATACCTCGCCGTGCTCGCGCGTGCGGTTGGCATAGAAATGCGGATCGAGCCCGCATTCCTCAAACGCCTTGAGCCAGCGCTCCAATGAGAAATACTCCTCCCACGCGTCGAGCTTCGCGCCCATGCGGTGCGCGGTCTCCAGCACCGCGCACATCCGGCGGTCGCCGCGGGAGATGACCGCCTCCATGAAGCTCGTCGGGGACGGATGCCAGTTGTAGGTCACGGTCTTGGTGTTCATGCGCTCGCGCAGCAGCGCCACACGGCGCTCATACTCCTCAATGGGGATCTGCGGCTCCCACTGGAAGGCCGTGTGCGGCTTGGGAACGAACCACGAGGTCGAAACCGTGATGCGCACGCCGCGGTTCTTGTTCGCCGCGCTCTCGCGCCATGCGTGCATGACGTGCGCGGCGACGTCGGCGATGCCCTCCACGTCCTCGTCCGTTTCCGTCGGAAGACCGAGCATGAAGTAGAGCTTGACCGCGCTGTAGCCGCCCGCGAACGCGCGGCGGCAGGATTCGAGAAGGTCCTCCTCGGTCAGATTCTTGTTGATCGCGTCGCGAAGCCTCTGCGTACCCGCCTCGGGCGCGAAGGTAAGCCCCGTCTTTCTGCCCTTTTGCAGCCGCTCCATCAGCGCCATGGAGAAATTGTCCGCGCGCAGCGAGGGCAGCGACAGATTCAGATGCTTCTGCGCGCACAGCGGCTCTAAGTCGTCGCACAGCTCGACGAGCGGGCGATAGTCCGAGGTCGAAAGCGACGAGAGCGTCATCTCCTGATACCCGGAGTCCTCCACCGATTCGCGGGCATACTGCGCGCACAGATCCTTCGAGCGCGGACGCACCGGGCGGTAGACATAGCCCGCCTGACAGAACCGGCAGCCGCGGATGCAGCCGCGGAACAGCTCGAGCGTGATGCGGTCCTGCACGATCTCGGTCGAGGGCACGATGGTCTTGACCGGATAGTACGCCTTGTCCATATCCTGCACGATGCGCTTGCGGATCTTCGCGGGCGCACCGAACTTCGGCGTGATGGTTCGCACCGTTCCATCGTCGTTGTAGGAAACATCATAAAATCCCGGAACATATACGCCGTCAAGGTGGCATGCTTTACAAAGAAGCGTATGCTTGTCCCAGCCCTCGCGCTTCGCCTGCCGGTAGAGCTCGATCAGCTCAGGCACCTGCTCCTCGCCCTCGCCGAGCAGCGCCACGTCAATAAAATCGGCGATCGGCTCGCAGTTGTACATCGCCGTACCGCCGGCAATGACCAGCGGCGTCAGCGCGCCGCGGTCGGCGGAGCGCAGCGGCACGCGCGCAAGGTCGAGCATGTTGAGCATGGCGGGAAACGCCATCTCATAGCCGACGGAAAAGGCAATGATGTCGAACTCCCCGACAGGGTCACCGGATTCGAGGGCATAGAGAGGCATGCCCGCCGCGCGCATCTCGTCCTCCATGTCCCCCCAGGGGTGGAAGCAGCGCTCGCACCAGACGCCGTCCATATTGTTCATAACGCCGTAGAGGATGCGCATGCCGAGGTTCGACATGCCGATCTCATAGGTGTCCGGGAAGCAGTAGGCGATACGCGTGTCCACGCTCGCCTTGTCCTTTATGACCGCGTTAAATTCCCCGCCGACATAGCGGGCGGGCTTCTGCACGCGGGGCAGGATTCGTTCCAATCGTTTGTCCATGGGCTGTATTCTACACGGTTACTCGCTTTTTCGCAAGCCCCAATTGCGGCAAAAGGAGCCCAAGCGCCGCAAGCAGGAACAGCGCGCCGCCCCAGGCAAGCGCCAAATATGCCCCAAAGCCTGTCAAAACCGCCGCGCACGCCAGCCCGGCGCATCGGCCTGCCCGCTCCCCCGCGTCGGGGCCGCAGCAGTCCGCAACGGCGAGATACAGCGCCCTTGCGCCGTCAAGCGGCGGGATCGGCAGCAGGTTGTAAACGCCGAGCACCGCGTGCGCGCCCGCAAACAGATATCCCCACGCCCAACCGCATCGCGCGGCAAGCAGCGCGATCAGCGGCGCCGACACGAGATTGGCCGCCGGCCCCGCAAGCGTTGCAAGCAGTTCCTTTCCATAGGACAATCTCTCCGTGTACGCGCGGATCTCCGCGCCAAACGCGCCGAGGCGGATGCCTTCGACGGGCGCGCCGAGCAGCCCCAGCAGCAAAAGATGCCCGCCCTCGTGCATCGCGGCGGCAAGCAGCACCGCCGCGGTCGCCCTCGTCCCGCCCGCAAGCAGCGCGGCGGCAAGCATCAGAAAAAAGCCCGGTGAGACGTGCAGGCCCCGTTCAGGAAAGATAGTAGATCGGATCGATGTAGTCCTCCCCGTCATGGATCTCAAAATGCAGATGCGGCCCCGTCGCGTTGCCGGTCTCACCGACCTCCGCGAGCTTTTCCCCGCGTCTGACCGTCGCCCCCGACGGAACGGTGATGCGGCTGCAATGGGCGTAGAGCGTAACGATCCCGTTGTCGTGATGAACGGTCAGATATCTGCCCAGCTCCACGCTCTCCGCCACAACGCCGACCGTGCCGTCGGCAAAGCAGTCGATCTCCGCGCCCGGCTCCGCCGCGATATCGACGCCGTAATGGAACGCCTCGCGCCCGGAGGCGGGATGCTCGCGCCAGCCGAACGCGGACGTCACCTCGCCCCGCAGCGGCGCGGCGTAGTCAAAGCCAAGCACGCGCTGCCCCAGAACGGCGTGCTCCGGGTATTCCTGCGCCGGGACAGGCGGCGTTTCGTCCTGTACCGCCGCCTGCGCGCCCGTCTGCGCGATCTCCGCACTTCCGGAAACCTCCGTCGCCTCTTCCTCGCCGAAGACGGCGACATATGCGTCCTCCAGCGAATCGAGCCATCCGCCCTCGCCGGAAACGGCGCGCCCCACGGCGGAAAACGCCGAAACGAAATCCGCGTCGCGCACGAGCCAGTTTCCCAACGTGCCGCGCAGCTGCGCAAGGCTCCCCGGCAGCGTCAGCTTGAGCGCCACCAACGAGACGAACAACACGCCGCAGACGATCACGCGCAGCAAATTGATTGAAAGCGGCGCTTCCGCGCTGCGGCTCCGCGGTCTGGGCGCCTCCTGTTTCACCGCGGGCGGCATACGCCGCGCCGGTGCATGGTAGCGTCTTCTTCTGCGTTTCATGCCAAGCCCTCCCCTCTTTTTCCAGCACAAGCCTATGAGCGGAGCGGCAGAAAAAGACCGGCGCTTTTCGCGCCGGTCTTTTCTTTACGGGTTGCTTTGGTCTCCCTGTCCGCCGTTTTGGCTGTTCGGATCGGTCAGGTTGAGGAGCCAGTCTAGATATGAGGCATTGTCTTCCTCGTCTCCGGGCGGCGTCTGCTCCGTGCCGCCTCCGCCCTCTCCGGTGTTATCGGCCGGCTGCTGCGGCTCGTCGGGCGGTTCAAACCAGTTCACCGGGTCGCTGGGATCAATGACCGGCGCGTTCGGGTCAGTCGGCGCGTTGGGATCATCCGGATTCTCCGGGTCGACCGGCTCTTCCTCCACCGGCTCCAAATGGAGCGTGCAGACGCCCAGCGCCTCAACGTCGTTGAGGATGTATCCGCTGTCGTTGGCTGTGACCGGCGCGCCGCTGGGGATCGAATCCATCAGCCCCGCCTCCACGAGCGCGGCGTAGTGCGCATACTGCTCCGCGCTGAGCGGGCGCATAATGTGCTGTCTCGTGTAACCGTAGCCCGCCGCGGTATTGGGTGCGGTCAGGTCGAGCAGCCAGCGCGTCTCGCGCAGCTCCTCCGGGCAGAACTCGTTTGCGAGCATGCCGCTCTCCGTGCAAAACTCCAAAGAGACATGCGCATCGCACGTCAACGTCGGCGCCGTGCCGGGCGCGACAAGCACCGTGCGCGTCTCGCCGCAGCCGGAACCGGCAAGCAGCCCCGTCTTGTTGCAGACCGTGACGGTCACCATGCCCTCCGAGGTCGTCGGGAAATCCTTGTCCGGCAGCCCCTCGTGCACGCGCGACATCACCTTGTTCCACGCGATGGCGGCGGGGTTGTCGTTGGTGTTGATGCGCGCGGGATGCTCGAAGCCGCACCAGACCGCGGCGGTGTAGTACGGCGTATAGCCGACGAAATAACGGTCGCGGCGGGAGTTGGTCGTGCCGGTCTTGCCCGCCATCGTCATGCCGGAAAATGCCGCCGCGGAGCCCGTGCCGCCGCTGCGCATGACGTTTTTCAGCAGGCTGTTGATCGTGTAGACGGTGCTCTCCTTCATCGCGACCCAAGAATCCTGCTTGTTGTCGATCACGACGTTGCCGTAGCTGTCGCGCACCTCGATGAACGTGCGCGGCGCGGTATAGACGCCGTTGCTGGCAAAGACGGAATACGCGCCTGCCATCTCGATGGTCGAAACGCCCTTGGTCAGGCCGCCCAGCGCCAGTGCGCCGACCGCGCCCATATCATCGCTCTCCAGCTGGATGCCGAGCTTCTCTTCCATAAACGCGTAGGACGCCGCGGGCGTCAGGCGTTCCAGCACCCGCATCGCGGTGGTGTTCGACGAAATTCGCAGCGCGTCCTGAATGGTCAGCAGGCCGCGATAGCCTGTATAGGCGTTGACCGGATACGGGCTGCCGTTGAGCTCGTAGACCGGATAGTCGTCGATAACGCTCGCCGCCGTGATGATACCGGCGTCGATCGCGGGCGCATAGACAGACAGGGGCTTGATCGCCGAACCGCACTGGCTCCGGCTCGCGGCGTAGCTCCACTCGAGCGCGCCCGAGCGCTCGCCGACGCGTCCGGCGATGGCGACAATGTTGTGCGTATAGTTGTCGATGATCGTCATGCCGGATTGGAGCATATCGCCCTTCTCCGACTGATAGTTGAAGTTGCCCTGGTCGGCGTAGACCTCCTCGACGATCTCTTGCAGGTCGGGGTCCATCGTGCAGTAGATCTGATAGCCGCCGTTGTAGAGAAGCATCTGCGCCGCCTTGGCGCTGTAGCCCTTTTCCTTGCACAGCACGTCGACCACGTCGCGGAAGACCTGATCGACAAAGAAGGTCTCCACCTCGTCGTTCGTCGTCGTTTCCTCCGGCTCCTCGCCATCCAGAGGCTGCTCGACGTAGTCCTGATCGCCGACGAAGACCATCTTCTCGTCCTTTGCCTTCTGATAGTCGGAATCGCTCAGCCAGCCCAGCTCGTTCATCTTATAGAGCACGGTAAGCTGGCGGTCACGGTTCTGCTGGCGCGACCAGTCGTTGCGAAGCGGATCGTACTGCCAGGGGTTTTGCGTAATGCCGACGATGGCGGCGCCCTCCGCGACGGTCAGATCCTCGACACGCTTGTTGAAGTACGTCTCCGCCGCGGCTTCAATGCCGTAGGCGCTGTGTCCGAAATAAACCAGATTGAGATAGTTCTCGAGGATATCCTCTTCCGAATAGTTTTTATGCGCGCGCAGCGCCTGAAAGATCTCAAGTATCTTGCGGCGTATCGTCACCTGGTTGTTGCCGGTCACGTTTTTGATGAGCTGCTGCGTGATGGTCGAGGCGCCGCGCACGCTCTGGCCCGTGAGCATGTTGAGGATCTGCTTGCCCGTGCTCTTCCAGTCCACGCCATTGTGCTCGTAAAAGCGCTCGTCCTCGATCGCCACAAGCGCCTTGATCACATGATCCGGCACCTGCTTGTACTCAATGAGCGTGCGGTTCTCATCGCCGTGGAGCTTTGTCAGCTCCACCCACTGCCCGGACGCCTTGTCGGGATAGTAGATCACCGAACTCTGCTTGAGCGCGTAAGCGGCGATATCCACATCCATCTCCGGCTCGAGAACCGTGTCGACATAGCGCATGAAGGTCCGGAAGAAAAGCCCGGCTGTCAGGACGCCGATGACCAGCAGCGTGAACAGGACCAGGAAAATGCCTCCCACGATCCTGCCGAAAACGCTGCCGTTTTTTTTCTTCTGCGGCGCTCTGCGCTCCTGCGCGGCGCGATTTTCTTCCATTTGCGCGGTCTCCTTTCTCGGCGGGTCTGCGATTCGCATTCTGCCAGAAATTTTATCATACAATGATATATTACCACGTCTGTCAAGTCGAATTTTCTGTTATTTCAGGTGTTTTTCAGACAATTCATGCATACGTCCGTGCTTTTTTTGTCGTTTTCTGCAAATTTTCTCCGACTTTGTACTTTTTTACAAAAGAACACTTGCATATAGAATAAGTATCGTGTATAATAACCACAGAAAGAGTTTTGGAGGTACCCCATGAGCGAGGATTTCGGCCCCACTTTTGTGACCATCATTGACGACGAAACCGGCGAAGAGATCGAGCTGGAATTCATTGACGCGTTGGAATACAACGGCGCTGTCTATCGCGCCTTCTTCCCCGTTGTAAGCGAGGAGGACGAGTCGGGCGGCGAGGAGGAAGAGGAGTACGGGCTCATCATTCTCAAGGCTGAGATGGTCGACGGCGAGGAGATGCTCGTCCAGATCGAAAACGAGGATGAGATCAACGCCGTATACGACATGTTCATGGAGCAGATTTTAGAGAACGAAGAGGATTGATCCCCATTAAGGAAGGTCTTAGCAATGGAAGCTGTCAAGGGCGTATTGAGTACGATCTCAGGATATCTCAGCATCGTATCTGATTTTTTTGGGACCGTTTCTCAGTTTTTATCTCCGATTTTTAAGGTGATCGGCAGCATCTTCACCGTTATGGGCGAGCTGCTGCGCCGCTCCAGCGCGCTGATCTTTCTGCTCGGGTTCTACGGTTTGCTGCTCGCGTTTTTGTGGTTTTTGTTCAGCTATCTGGACAAAAAGCGCCTTACGCTTCCCGTCGTTGTCTTTACGCTCGCGTTCTTTCTCTTCCTTGGCGGCAATCTGCTGATGATCGCCGAGGATCAGAACGCAAAGGACAGCGAGCCGGCGGCGGTGACGCAGACCGTCGGTTCGGAGTCCGAAACGGCCGAAGCCACAGGCGGAGACGACATTTCTGTATAGCCAAATACCCTGCGGGGTTCGTGATAGCGTTTTCTATAACCCACATTTCGTTATAAGGGATGCCGGATCGGATGGCGGTTTGCAGGCCTCCC
>SVKM01000125.1 GCA_015068465.1 Oscillospiraceae bacterium
AAAAGCCCGTGATCGCGACGCATTCCAACGCCCGCGCGCTCTGCGGCCATACGAGGAACCTCACCGACGACATGTTCCGCGCCGTCGTCGACACCGGCGGCTTCATCGGCGTGAATTTCTACACGGAGTTCGTTTCGGAGGCGGATGGCGCCTCCCTGGACGATCTGGCGCGGCACTTCGACCATTTTCTCGAGCTTGGCGGCGAGAAGCACATCGGGCTCGGCGCGGACCTCGACGGGTGCGAGGCGCTTGCGGGCGGCATGCGGGGCGTGCAGGACCTGCCGATGCTCTGGGAGGCGCTGCGAAAGCGCGGCTACACAGAGGGGCTGCTGGAGGATATCTTCTACAACAACCTGCTGCGGGTGCTGGAATAGCACATAAATGCCGAAACCCCTCGGCGGTCCATAGGCGGACCGCCGAGGGGTATTCTTATAGGGTGACAAGTAAAATGCCTTCATCTCCGAACGGGAGCTTTTCAACCGTTCTGCCGCCGCGGAAATAGAACGCGCCGCCGACGCCGTCCGGCTCCGTCTCACGGCAGAGCGAGTCGACGAGAAGCACCCTGTCGGCGGCAAGAGCCGCCTGCGCGGCATAGTCCGCTTCATTGGCTTTCCATTCTTCGGCGCTGAAATTGACGTACACGGGCCAGAGCAGAAGCCCGTTCGTGCGGAAACGCTCTGGATAGTCCCACATATCGCCGCACAGCGCGAGCTGCACCGTTTCGCCCCGGTAGAGGAATTCCTCGACGGTATCGCCCTCGCGGTAGTGCGCGTCCGTGCGCCAGTATTCCTTCCAGCCGCGGGAGACGCGCCGATAGTTGTGGGCGGGCCGTCCGTTTTCGATCAGCGCATAGGAGGAGTAAAGATCCTCGCCCGCGCGCTCGATGTAGCCGAAGCCCAGATCGACGCCATACTGCTCGCTCAGGGCGCAAGCAGAACGTATCGGTTCGGAATTCTGTTCCAGAGCAATCTCTAAGTCAATTTTATGATCCCAGCAGAGGGCGTCAAAGCCCTGCAAAAACGCCTCGCCGAAGCACAGCAGCTCCGCCTTGCCGCGCACCGCTTTGAGAGCGCGTTCCATCTGCCGGAGATTGAACGCGACGTCCTTGTTCTTGAACTCGTACGACGCCAGAGCGATGCGCATGAAGCTTCTCCCTCTTGCTCAGCCGATGAAGCGCGCGAGCTCTCCCGCGCTCTTGCGCGCGGGGGCGGCGGGATTTTCGGCGGGATAGCCCATCGGGATCAGGCAGGAAACCGACTGCGTCGAGGGCAGGTTGATCGCCTCGGCGACCTTTTGATCGTCAAAAATGCCGAGAATGCAGGTGCCGACGCCGAAGTCGTGCGCGGCGAGGCAGAAGGTCTGCGCGGAAATGCCGGCGTCGAAGGACTCCCAGTGCGTGCCCTTGCCCGTGGAGAACGAGCCGTCGCGCTCGTAGCCCGAGTGCTTGAGGACGATCGACTGGATCGCCAGCACGTTGCAGTTGAGGATGATGCCGGAATTATGTGTGAAACCGAGGACGCATTCGTTCGCGATCTTCTCGATCACGGCGCGGTCGGTGACAAAGGTATAGCGTGCGATCTGCGAATTCTTCCAGGACGGCGCATACGCGGCAAGCCCCACGATCTGCTCGAGCGTTTCCCGCGTGATCTGCTGGCGCGTGTAGCGACGGATGCTGCGGCGGTTCTGGATGCATTCTTTCATGTCCATATGGTTGCGCTCCTTGAACGAAATTGAAATTTCAGTAAAAACTATTTTACATAAAATTGGTTGTTCTGTCAACTGCCCGTGATAATTTTTGCGCCAAAAAACGACGCTGTTCGACCGCGTGCCGCCCGGCGGGGGCGGCGCTTTTTTATGCATAAGCCCGTCCGAGACGGCATAGAGTGGAACATCACAAAGGAGGGACGGGCTATGGAACATGACCGGATACGGCGCTACGAGCAGGCGGCGGAGCTGCTGCCGCCGCGGCTGCGGCGATTGGCGATGGAGCTGCCGGACGCGCAGAAGGCGCGCGCCGAGGAACTGCGGCTGCGTGTGCGCCGTCCGCTGACGGTGCTGACGGACGAGGGCGAGCGCTCGGTCGCGACGGCGGAGCGCGACGCGCTGGTGACGGCGGAGGACCTGGAGCAGATGGTCGCGGGTGTGACCGAGTTTTCACGCTACGCCTCGGTCGAAACCCTGCGGCGGGGCTATCTTACCGTGCGCGGCGGGTTCCGGCTCGGGGTCTGCGGCACCGCCGTGCTGCGCGACGGGGCGGTGTGCAATCTGAAGGATTTTTCCAGCCTCGCGCTGCGCATCGTCCGCGAGCGCATCGGCGTCGCGTCGGAGGCGGCGCCGCAGCTGTTTGACGCGGCGGGACGCTTTCAAAGCACGCTGATCCTCTCGCCGCCCGGCGGCGGCAAGACGACGCTGCTGCGCGATCTGATCCGCTGCCTTTCGCTCGGGAGTTCCGCGCACCGCGCGCTGCGCGTCGCGGTCATCGACGAGCGCGGCGAGCTTGCGGTTTCCTGTCAGGGCGCGGCGCAGATGGAGCTTGGCAACCACACGGATGTGCTCGACGGCTGCCCGAAGGCGCTCGGCATCGAAATGGCGCTGCGCGCGATGTCGCCGCAGGTCATCGCGGTCGACGAGATCACGGCGGCGGAAGACGTCGCGGCGATGTGCGCGGCGGCGAACTGCGGGGTCGGGCTGCTGGCAACGATCCACGCCGCCGACGCTGCTGAGCTGACGCACAAACCGCTCTGGCGCGAGCTGCTCGCTGCGGGCGTCTTTTCCCGTACGATCCGCATCGGCGGCGCGGGAGAGGCGCGAACCTACGCGGTGGAGGAGATCCCATGCTCCGATGGCTTGGCGCTGCCCTGATCCTCTGCGGCGGGCTGCTGACCCGGCGGACGCTGCTGGAGAATACACGGCGCGAACAGCGTGCGCGGGTATCCCTCGCCGCGGCGTTTGAGGCGATGGCAGCGGAGATTCGCTTGCTGCTCACGCCGCTGCCCGCGCTGCTGCGGCGCGATTGGGGAGAAGAGACAGAGAGGTTTTTCCGGGATATCCCGGCGTGCCTGCAAAGCGGTATGACGCTTGCGGAGGCATGGCGGCGCGCCGCGGGGAGCCTGCCGCTATCGACAGAGGAACGGGAGGCGGTCGCGTCGATGGGCCTTCGACTCGGCGGCGGCGAGGAAAGCGTCTGCGCCACGCTGTCGCTGGCATCTGCGCAGCTTCGGGAAAAGCATAGACAAATCGAGGCGCGCCGTGCGGAAAACGAGCGCCTGACGACGTCGATTTGCGTTAGTGTCAGTCTATTTCTGACGATACTTTTGCTCTAAATCCAATTCCCAGAAAAAGCAAAACACGAAAGTGATAATACTTTACATAGGTGATAAAATCAATGAATATTGATCTTGTGTTCAAAATTGCAGCGGTCGGGATCGTGGTGGCGGTGCTCAATCAACTGCTGGTGCGCTCCGACCGGCCCGACCAGGCGATGCTGGTGAGCCTTGCGGGACTGGTGACGACGATGATGCTGCTCGTGCGGGAGATCAGCTCGCTGTTCGACCTCATCAAGACGCTCTTTGGGTTCGCGTGATGGAGACGGTCGTCAAGGTTGCGGGGCTTTGCCTCGCCGCGGCAGTCGTGGCGTCGCTGCTGCGCAAGGACTCGCCGGAGCTGGGGCTGCTGCTCGCGGCGGCGGCAGCGGTGCTCGGCGGGACACTGGCACTCTCCGCTGCGCTCGACCTCGCGTCGCTCGGGGACGAGCTGCTTGAGCTGACCGGCCTTTCACCGACGCTTTTTGCACCGCTTTGGAAGGTGACGGCGATCGCGCTGGTCGCACGCATCGGTTCCGCTCTCTGCGCCGACGCGGGACAGGGGGCGCTGGCGCGCGTGATGGACGCCGCGGGGGCGTTTTGCGCGCTCGCTTGCGCGGTCCCGCTGCTGCGCGCGGTCGTCGACCTGATCCGGGGGTGGATATGAGAAAATTGCTGTTTTTGATTGCCGGAGCCCTGCTGCTCACGACCACGGCGTATGCCGCGCAGCTGCCGGACGGCTTGGAAAGCACTGTGCCGGACGAGCTTTTGGAGGCGGCGGAGCATGGCGATATTCTCTCCGGCGGACTTGCATGGCTGGACGAAACGGTGCGCGATTCGCTGGAAACAGCGCTGCGCGCCGGCGTGCGCAGCGCGGCGCTTCTGACGCTGTCGGCGCTTATCTGCGGCGCGGCGGAGGGGCTTGCCGGCGGCGCGGGGGAGACGGCGGCGCGCTATGTGCCATACTGCGGCGTGCTTGCGGTCTCGACGCTCGCGACCGGCGATCTGCACTCGCTCATCGGACTCGGTGCGCAGACGGTGAACGAGCTCGGCGCGCTTTCCGCGCTCTTGCTGCCGGCGGTTTCGGCGGCGATGGCGGCGGGTGGTTTTGTCTCGACCGCAAGCGTCTGGCAGGTGACGACGCTGATGGTCTGCCAGACGCTGTGCGGCGCGGTGGGACGGCTGCTGCTGCCGCTGACCTACGGCTGCATCGCCGCGGCGGCCGCGGGCGCGGTGCTGGAGGAAAGCCGCCTCGATCTCGTTTCGGACGGGCTGCGAAAGCTCGTCACCGGCGCGCTCAAACTGCTGCTCGCGGCGTTTACCGGCTATCTGGCGGTCGCAGGCGTGTTGACCGGCTCGACCGACCGCGCGGCGGTCAAAGCGGCAAAGGCGGCGGTTTCGGGTGCGATACCGGTTCTGGGCGGGGCGCTGTCCGACGCGGCGGAGGGCGTGCTTGCCGCCGCGGGAACGCTGCGCGGGACCGTCGGGGCGCTCGGCGTGTTCGCCATCCTCGCCGTGTGCGTGACGCCGCTTTTACGGCTGGGAGCGCAGTATGCGCTCTACAAGCTGGCGGCGTTTGCGGCGGGGCTTGCGGGGACGAAGGCGCTCGGCGAATTTCTCGACCGGCTGGGGGAGGCGTTTGCGCTCGTGTTCGCGATGACTGCGGCGTGCGCGCTCGTGCTGCTCGCGGCGATGCTCGTCGCGACGGCGATGGCGCTGGGATAGGAGGGGCGTTATGGAACTGTTTCGCCAATGGCTGCTGGGTGTGATCGCCTGCGCGATGCTCGTGGGCGCCGCACAGCAGCTCTGCCCGGAGGGGACGCTGCGGCGGATCGCGCGCTTCACCGGCGGGTTGCTGCTCCTGCTCGCGATGCTGCGCCCGATCGCGGCCTTGACACCGGACGCGCTCGGCTGGGACGAACCGGATTATCGCGAGGCGGTGGCGCGGTTGGAGATCGAGCTTGAAGGCGAGCGGGAAAAAACGCTCGCAAGCGGCATAGCGGCGGAGGTCGAAGCATATATTGAGGACAAAGCCGACAGCTTGGGCGCGGACGTGAGCGCGGAGGCGAAGGTCGAAATGCGCGCCGGCGCGCCGGTGATCGAGCGCGTCACGCTGCGGGGCGCGTACAGCGCCGCGCTTGCGGAGCGGATCGCCTCGGAACTCGGCATCGCAAAGGAGAAGCAGGTATGGATCGACGAATGAACGCGCTTGAAACGCTCAAAACGGCGGCGGGAAAGTACAAATATGCGCTTGCGGTTGTGCTGCTCGGGCTGCTGCTGATGCTGCTGCCGGCGCGCGGCGCCCGCCGGCAGGCCGCCGCGGAGACGGCGGAGCAGCCGGGCGTGCGCAGCGAGCTGGAGACGACTCTTGCCGCGTTCGACGGCGTCGGGCGGCTGCGGCTGACGCTGACCGTCACGCCGGGAACCGAGCGCTGGGAGGGCGCGGTCGTCGTGTGCGAGGGCGCTGACAGCGCCGCCGTGCGGCTCACGCTCACGCAGGCGCTGCGCGCGCTGACGGGGTTGCCGTCGGACAGGATCACGATCGTAAAGGGGAAGCCGTGAGATGAAATTGCCGAGAATTCCAAAACTACTTATATTTTTCAGGAGGGACAAGAACATGAACAAGCTCTGGAAACGCAACGCCGTGGTCGGCGCGGTGCTGGTGCTGGTCGTCGCCGCGATTGTGCTCAACGGGCGCTACGCCGCAAAGGTCGGGGAAACGACTGCGCCGCCGGAGGGCGGGAAGATCCTCGGGCAGGCGACGGAGGTCATCTCGCCCGAGGCGGAGGAAAAGGCGGCGGAGGCGGCAAGCGACGCGCCCGCCGCGGTTCCGACGGACTATTTCGCCGCGGCGCGGCTTTCGCGCCAGCAGGCGCGCGACAGCGCGCTGAGCCTGCTGCAGCAGGCGGGCGCGGGCGACGAGCTTGACGAGCAGGTCGCCGGCGAGGTCGCGCAGGGCATCGAGGCGCTCGCGAGCAACACGATGACCGAGGCGCAGATCGAGAACATGATCACCGCCAAGGGCTACGACGACTGCGTCGTGTTCCTCTCGGACGACAGCGTGAGCGTGGTGGTCTCGTCCCGCACGGACGGGCTCCAGACCGAGGACATCGCCAAGATCACCGACATCGTCAAGCAGGAAACGGGGCTCTCCGCCAGCGCAATCAAGATCCTCGAGGTGCATTGAAAGCAAAAAAAGCGGCGCGTTTGCGCCGCTTTTTGGCAATTTTTCCGAGGTTTCCGAGAAAAATAACGGTTGTATTTTTGCAAGAAGGATGATAAAATACTCAAGCTAACGGATTTTTGAGCAAGAGGTGTTTCCTATGGCTGATTATCTGACCCGTGTCGAGGAAAACGGCACCATCAATATCGCGGAGGACGTCGTCGCCGCCATCGTCGCCGATACCGTCAAGGAGATCGAGGGCGTGGGCGCGATGAGCCAGAACGTCACCGAGCAGCTTTCCGGCAAGAAGGCGGTGCGCGGCGTGCGCGTGGAGAAGATCGGCGACGCGATCATCATCGACCTCTATCTCATGGCGCGCTACGGCTACGCCATCCCCGAGGTCGCGCAGAAGGTGCAGGAGAGCGTGTCCACCGCGGTCGGCGGCATGACGGGCTTCCCGGTCAAGGAAGTCAACGTCCACGTCGGCGGCATCAGCTTCAACGATTAAAGGGATAAAGGTAGGCATATGACCCGTAATACCGCAAGAGAGATCGCCGTTCATCTGGCGTATGAGTTGAGTTTCACCGACCGCGCGCCGGAGGAGCTGTTGGACGAACGGTTGAACAAGGAAAGCTTTGAAATGCTCGCCGACGAGGATGAGCTTTACGCCGCGGCGCCGGAAAAGGATCAGGCGGAGTATATCCGCGGCGTCGTCACGGGCGTTGCGGAGCATGCGCCGGAGCTCGACGGCTACATCGCAAAGTACGCCAGGGGCTGGAAGTTCGAGCGCATTCCGCTCGTTGCCGGCGCGATCATGCGCGTGGCGATGTACGAGGCGATGTACCGCGACGACATCGACGTGGGCATCGCCATCAACGAGGCGGTCGAGCTCGCCAAGAAGTAC
>SVKM01000126.1 GCA_015068465.1 Oscillospiraceae bacterium
CTGAAGGGAACGGGCGACGCCACGGCGGAGCTCGCGGTCATGGGCGTGCGGAAGGAGCATCACCGCCGCGGGCTCGGGCGGGCGCTGTTTGAGGCGGCGAAGGCGAGCGCCAAAGCGTCGGGCTTTGTATTTTTACAGGTCAAGACCGTGCAGATGGGACGCTATCCCGAGTACGACGCGACCAACCGATTTTATCTGAGCCTGGGTTTCCGGGAATTTGAGGTGTTCCCGACGCTCTGGGACGAATGGAACCCGTGTCAGGTCTATGTGATGGCGATATGAAAAAGGCAGGGCGAGCCCTGCCTTTTTGCTATCCCTCGCGGCGGCGCTTCCTGCGTACGCGGTTCAAATGCCGCTCAAAATCGCCGCTGCGCAGCAGCTCCGCGAGCACGTACTGCTCAAAAAGCGGCACCGTGCAGGAGTAAAAGCCGACCGCGCGCTCAAAGTCCGCGAGCAGCGTCGGCGGCAGCACCATGTAGCCCACGCGGATCGACGGCGCGACGGTTTTGGAAAATGTGTTCAAATAGATGACCGAGCGCTCCGGCGAGAGAGAAAAGACCGTGTCCTCCGCCTTCGACGAGAGCGTGAATTCGCTGTCGAAGTCGTCCTCAACGATCCATCCGCCGCGCGCGTCCGCCCAGCGGATGTACTCCGCGCGCTTGCCCGCGCTCGCCGTCACGCCGCTGGGGAAGCTGTGGAACGGCGTGACGTGCAGCACCGTCGCCCTTGCGCGCGTGAGCTCGTCGGTGCGCACGCCGTCCGCGCCGAGGCGCAGCGGCTCGACCGTGACGCCGTTTGCCTGATAGACGCGGCGGATCTTTTCGTACGACGGGTCCTCGACCGCGTAGACGCGATCGCGCCCGAGCAGCTGCACGATCAGCCCGTAGAGGTATTCCGCGCCCGAGCCGATGACGATCTGCGAGGGCTTGACGCGGATGCCGCGCGAACGCGCGAGATAGTCGGCGATCGCCTGGCGCAGCGCGGCGCAGCCGTTGTTCGGGGATTTGACGAGCAGCCCCTCGCCGCGATCCGAGAGCACGCGGCGCATCGTGCGCGCGAGCACGGAGAACGGAAACTCGCTCTCCGCCGCGCGCGCCTCCGGCTGGGTGCGCGCCGCGGCGTCCGCGCCGGGGAAGCAGTCGCCGGCACGGTAGGCGACGTAGTAGCCGCTGCGCTCGCGGGATTCGAGATACCCCTCGTCGCAGAGAATGGCGTAGGCGTGCTCGACCGTGACGAGGCTGACGCCTGCGTCCTCCGCCATCTGGCGCTTGGACGGCAGTTTGCTTCCGTTCGGATACGCGCCCGAGACGACGTCCCGGCGCAAGTGCTCGTAGAGCTGCAAATAGGCGCTGCGCGCGCCGCCCTTTTCGATATGGTATTTCATCTGGACGTATCGCTTCCTTGCAAATGAGCATTTTTGATAAGGTCAGAAAAAGTATAACACGGGAAGCCCCTTCCGTAAAGCTGTAAGATTAACATTTTATTCACAGATTTGCGGCGAGTTTCCTTTGACATGTAAGCCAAAGACAACTATAATATTAATTTAGCTCAATATAATACACGGGAAGGGGATGTTCCTGATGAAAAAACGTTGGGCGGCATTGTTGCTCGCGCTTTTGCTGATGCTCACGCCCGGCACCGCCGCCGTTTCGGAGGCGGGGGAGGATACCGCCGGAGACGTCCGCGGGGAAACCGCGCAGGCGGCTTCGGAAAACGCATCGCAGGAGGACGCGCAGGAGGACGCGCAGGAGGACGCGCAGGAGACTGCTGCCGTGCCGGACGCGGAAGGGACGCTTTCGTTCGAGAATCTGGGCGCGCGGATGCGCGAGCACTATTATCCGCTCCGGGCGTTGGAGGAAAGCGTTCTGACGATCACCGAGATCGACTACGGGGAGATGGAGGAGCAGCTGCGCGGCAGCCTCAACGATATCGCCAGCGCGCAGTGGATGATGGTCGCCAATCCGATGTTCATGGATCAGGCGCAGTACGCGCAGATGGAGCAGGCATACAACACCATGCGCACGCAGTACGACGCCATCCGCGACGGCAAGCTGCAAAAGGACAATGCCGACGCGCTCTGGCAGCTGCGCAGCGCGCAGAACCAGATGCTCGTGTTCGGCGAGACGCTTTTCGTCGCGATCAAGGGCCTTGAGGCGCAGGATGCCGCACTCACGCGCCAGATCGAGCAGCTCGACCGCACCGTGCGCGAGCTGGAGCTTCGCTGCGAGCTCGGGCAGGTCTCGGCGTTGGCGGTGGAGCAGGTCAAAAGCGGCCGCGCGCAGGCGATCAGCGGGCAGAAGACGCTGAGAATGAACATAGATACATATATGCTCCAATTGCAGAGCATGACGGGTGCGGAGCTCGGTGCGCCGCTGCGGCTCGGCGCGCTGCCGAAGGTCGGGGCGCAGGAGCTCGCGGCGATGGATCTCGAGGCGGACCTCACGGCGGCGAAGAAGAACAGCTACGAGCTTTACGACGCGGAGAAGACCTACAAGGACGCGCGGAAGGAATTCACCGATAACGGCGGCGCGGGCGACGGGACGACCTATTCGCAGAAGAGCCGGCTGCACAAGCTCAACACCGCGCAGTACACCTATGACGATAAGCTTTTGACCTATGAGCTCAACTTCCGCACGCTCTACGCGCAGGTCAAGGACTGCGCGCAGACGCTCGACGCCAAGCGCGAGGCGCTTGCCGGACAGGAGCGGGAGTACGCGGTCTCCGCGCTCAAATTCGAGCAGGGGAACCTCTCCGCCAACGCGCTTGCCGACGCGAAGGACACTCTTGCCGCGGCAAAGGATGACGTTTCCAACGCCGAGCGGGAGCTCTTTTCCAAGTACCGCAGCTATCGGTGGGCGGTCGAATACGGCATTTTGAACGGATGAGGAGGCACCGGCAATGAAAAAGAAAATGTTTGCGCTCATGCTCGCGGCGCTCTCCGTGCTGCTGCTCGTGAGCTGCGCGTCGGAAAAGAGCGCGGAGACCGTGGTGCCCGCGGGCGTCGCCGTACAGGTGCGCGCGGCGGAGCGCCGCGACGTGGCGACCGAGAACCGCGCCTCGGGCGCGGTGACGAGCGACGAGGAAACGTCAATCTATGTGGCGGCAAACGCCAAGTGCACCGCCGTCTTTTTCGAGGCGGGCGACACGGTGGAAAAGGGCGATATCATCTGCACGCTCGATTTGGATTCGACCCAGGCGAGCTACAATGCCGCGCAGATCAGCTACGACAGTTCCGCGGCGAGCTACAACCAGCAAAAGGAGCTCTTCGAGCAGCAGCTTGCCATGCTGGAGTCGCAGATCGCGCTGTCGGAAAAGACGCTGGAGCTGCGCGAGAAGAACCTTTCGGACACGAAAGCGCTCTATGAGATCGGCGCGGCGTCGGAGCTGGAGATCAAGACCGCCGAGCTGGAGCTTGACGGCGCAAAGATGGAGCTCGACGGCCTGCGCGTGCAGGTGCTTTCGACCAAGGCGCAGCGCGATTCCGCGCTCTCCCAGCTGCGCGCCGGCATGGAGAGCACGCGCGCCAACCTCGAACAGCTTGCCCTCGTGATGGACGACGTCGATTCCAAGGGCAACGTCATCGCGCCGGCAAGCGGCATGCTTGCCTCGCTCAACGCGACCGAGGGCGGCTACGTTTCGGCGAGCTATCCCGTCGCGGTCATCAGCAACGCCGAGCAGATGAAGATCACCGTTTACGTTTCCGAGGCGTTGGTCCCCAAGCTCGCCATCGGCGACGCCGCGCACGTGAGCGTCGCCTCCGCCGGCGCGGAGTTCGCGGGCGTTGTCCGCTCGATCGAGCAGACGGCGAACATGCAGACCAAGCTCTACGCCGTGGTGCTCAGCGTGCCCTCCGACGTGGCGGGGCTGATCTCCGGCATGTTCGCGGACGTGACGTTCTACACCGAGACCGCGTCCGACACGGTCGCGGTCCCGTCCGAGGCGATTATGACCGCGAACGGCGAGCAGTACGTCTTCGTGGTCGAAAACGGCACGGCGAAGCGCGTCGCCGTCACGACCGGACTCAACGGCGCGGGCGTGACCGAGGTGCGCTCCGGCGTCACGGCGGGGCAGCAGGTCGTCGTGGTTGGTCAGCAGTACCTCTCCGACGGCGACGCCGTGCGTGTGGTCGGAGGCTGAGCGATGAACGGTATTGCTGGCTTTTGCATCAAGCATAAGGTGACGACGATCCTGGCGTTCATCATCATCTCGATTTTCGGCGTGATTTTTCTGCGCGAGCTGCAGCTCGCGCTGCTGCCGAACATGGAGTATCCGGCGGCGTACGTCTACTGCTACTACAACGGCGCGGCGCCGGAGGACATGGAGCAGCTCGTCACACGCCCGCTGGAATCGGCAATCATGTCGGTGCCGGGCGTGGACTCGGTCATGTCGTCCTCGGAGGACAGCCTCTCGACGCTCCAGATCAGCTACGTCGACGGCACGAACCTCGACATCGCGGCGACCAAGCTGCGCGAGAAGTTCGACGCGCTCACGCTGCCCGAGGACTGCGGCAAGCCGGTCATTATGAACGTCAACGTCAGCGACATGCTGCCGACCGCCTATGTCGCGCTGATGGGCGAGGATCTCGCGAGCGTGCAGGCGCTGGCGGAGGATTTCGTCGTGCCGGCGCTCGAGCGCATCGACGGCGTGGCGTCCGTGAGCTATTACGGCGGCGCCGGACAGCGGATCGCGGTCGAGGTCGACGCGGCGCGCGCCCGCGGGCTGGGGCTGAGCAACAGCTATATTTCCCAGATCCTTGTTGCGGAGAACCTGCTCTACCCGGGCGGGGATCTTGACAACGGCAACCAGAAGCTGACCGTTTCCACCGACGCGCAGTTGCGCAGCGTCGACGATGTGCGCAACGTCATTATCCCGCTCCAGACGGGCGGAAGCGTGCGCCTGGGCGAGATTGCGAACGTTGTGCTTGAGACGACCGAGCGGCGCGACATTGGCGAGATGAACGATGTGAACGCCGTGTTTTTGCAGGTCTCCAAGCAGTCCGGCGCGAACGAGGCGGCGGTTGCCGACAAGGTGGCGGCGAAGATGGCGGAGCTGGCGCAGAAAAACCACGCCGTCGTCTATGATACGCCGTATCTGGCGAGCGAATACATCAACGTTGTGGTGAACGCGGCGCTGGAGAACATCGTCCTCGGCGTGGCGCTCGCGGCGGTGGTCGTGTTTTTGTTCCTGCGCCGGTTCGGTGCGACGCTCGCCATCGCGGTTTCCATGCCGGTGTGCATCCTGACGGTGTTCGTGCTGATGTACGCTTTCGACCTCACGATGAACCTTCTCTCGCTCGGCGGCATCGCGATGGGCGTCGGCATGATCGTGGACAACTCCATCGTCGTGCTCGAGAACATCTACCGCTACTCCGCCGAGGGAAACGACCGGCTGACGAGCTGCGTGCAGGGCACGAAGGAGGTCATGCTCTCGCTGACCGCGTCCACGTTCACAACGGTGGCGGTGTTTTTGCCGCTGGGCCTGACCAGCGGCCTCGCCGGCATGATCTTCAAGGACTTCTGCCTGACGATCTCGTTTCTGATCCTCGGCTCGCTTGCCATCTCGGTGACGCTGGTGCCGCTTCTGTGCTACTTCCTGCTCGATGAATCCAAGGCGCATGCGCTTGCCGCGCGCGAAAAGCAGCCGCGGAGGGATTCCCGTTTCCTTGCCGCCTACCGCAAGGTGCTGGGCTATTTCGTGAACCATCTCGCGCTCGGCGTGCTCGTGTCCGTGGCGCTGGTGGCGGGTTTTGCCGCGGCGTGCCTGTCCACAAAGCAGGTGCTGCTGCCGGATATGGACATGAACATGATCCAGGCGACGATCACGATGCCCGTCGGCGCGCGCGTGGAGCAGGCGGCGGACGTCGCCGGACAGCTGACCGACATCGTCCGCGCCGAGGTGCCGGAGCTTGAGTCGGTGTACTACGTCGTCGGCGAGAGCGAGAATGAGATCGGCATCCGCCTCGTGCCGAGAAAGGACCGCGAGCGCACGGCGACGGAGATCGCCAACGCCCTGCGCGTGTCGTTCGCGGACGTCGCGGGCTGCGAGGTCGTCGTCAGCGCGATGGATATGAGCGCGATGATGACCGGCCAGGACATCAGCGTCGAGGTCACCGGCACCGATTACAACACGCTCACAATGATTGCCAACGACCTGATGAAGCCGATATCCGCCCTGCCCGACGCGGCGGACATCACCTCCACCATCGGCAGGGACGTGCCGCAGGTCAAGGTGACGATGAACCGCGAGGCGGCGGCGCAGTACGGCCTGACCGCGGCGGCGGTCGGACAGGCGGTGCGCGCGGAGCTCAGCGGCATGACCGCGACGCGCGTCAACATCGACAACAAGGAAATCGACATCGTCGTGCGCGGTGACGGCGCGGCGGCGACGAATCTGGATGCGCTGCGCTCGCTCGCGGTCACGACGCCGATGGGCGGCACGGTGCCGCTCGGTGCGGTCGCGCACGTGGACGTGCAGCTCGCGCCGGCGTCGATCTCGCGCACCAACCAGTCGCGCTCGGTGACGATCACCGGCACGAGCGTCAGCGGCGACACAAACGGCGTCACGGAGCAGATCCGCGCCATTCTGGACGCCTACCCGATGCCGGACGGCTACGAGGTGAAATTCGGCGGCGGCTACGAGGAGCTGACGAACAACTTCCACGACCTCACGCTCGCGCTGATCGTGGCGATGGGGCTTGTGTACTTCGTGCTCGCTTCGCAGTTCGAGTCCTTCGTGATGCCGGTCATCGTGATGATGATCCTGCCGGTGGCGTTCTCCGGCGCGCTGTTCGCCCTGCCGCTCACCGGGCGCGACCTTTCGATGATCTCGATGGTGGCGCTCATCATGCTCGCCGGCACCGTGGTCAACGCATCCATCATTCTCATCGACTACATCCGCCAGCGGCGCGAGCGCGGCGAGAGCCGCACCGACGCGATCCTCAACGCCTGTCCGCTGCGCATCCGCCCCGTGCTGATGACGACGCTGACGACGATCCTCGCGATCATGCCGCTCGCGCTCGGCATCGGGCAGTCGAACGAGATGATGAGCGACATGGGCGTGACGATGGTTTCCGGCATGCTCATCTCGACGATCGTTACGCTGCTCTTTACGCCGGTGTACTACTGCGTCATTGACAACATTGGAAAGAAAAAAGCGTCTTAAAGGTGCTTTTCCTGAAACCGTTTCTTTCTTTTGCGCTTGCCAAAAGAAAGAAACGGTTTCAGACTTCCGTAGAAAGAAAAGGCGCTCTGCCACACAGGCAGGGCGGCTTTGCCTGTGCGCCCGGCGAGCGCACGTTCTAACGGGTGAGAGTCCCGAGTCCGCCCGGCAGTGGGAAGGACATAGCCAAAGCC
>SVKM01000127.1 GCA_015068465.1 Oscillospiraceae bacterium
CGCGGCGGGGGCTACGACCACAACTTCTGCCTCGCCGGGAAGCGTGCCGCGGTCCTGCGCGGCGAAAAGAGCGGCGTCGTGATGACGGTCGACACCGATCTGCCGGGGATGCAGCTCTACACCGCAAACTTCCTCGGCAAGCAGGCCGGAAAGAGCGGTGTGTTGATGGGACCGCGTGAGGCGGTTTGCCTGGAAACGCAGCTCTATCCCAACGCGATGAACTGCTACGCCTTCCCCTCCCCCGTGCTGCAGGCAGGACGGCATCTGCACAGCGAGACGGTCTATTCGTTCTCGGTGGAATAAGCAGCGAAACCGGCGCCGCTGGCGCCGGTTTTCCCGTCTGTTTGACAAGCGCGCCCGCTTCCGCTATAATGCTGAGCGAAATCCAATCACAAGGAGCCACTTTCCATGGAAACTGCCATCGCCGAGCGCAAGGCGCAGGAGCTGTCCGGCGGCAACGCCTTTGCGGCCTTCAACCACCTTGAGCTCGAACACGTCGAGCCGGATTATGCGGTCTTCCGCCTCAACATCCAACCCGAGAGCAAGAACCCCTACGGCTTTGTTCACGGCGGCATGCTCGCCGGCATGGCGGACAACGCCGCGGGCTACGCCGCGCACAGCGACGGCCGCTGCTACGTCACGCTCTCGAGCCATCTCAACTACATCCACAACCAGGTGAACGGCGTCATCCGCGCCGAAGGGCGTGTGCTGCACCGCGGCAAGACCACCTGTGTCACCCGCGTGGACATCCGCGGCGAGGACGGAACTCTGCTCGCGACGGGCGAGCTGGTCTATTTCTGCATCGAACCCGAGGAAATGGAAAAGCGCGTGACCGGAAAGTAAACGATTTTGTCAACCGGTAGCCTATTTTGTCGTCTTTTGTAAACCGGACAGGATACAAAGAAAAACGCACTCTTTTGAGTGCGTTTTTTCTTATTGTCCGTGCATGGCGTCATGCTCGCGCACGACTGCTTCGATCAGGCTTCCGAGCGTCCAGTCGCGGTTCGCTTCGGTCAGCACCGCCTTGTACGGTACGCAGACCCCCGCGCGGCGCATCGCGGCAAGCAGGCGCTCCAGCTGCCGGTCCCCCAGCGAGCAGAGCAGCAGAAAGCCCGCCTCCGGCGCATTTGCCGTCGTCGGCGCGCCCGGCGCCGTGCCGTTCGCAGACGCGAGCCGCCCCACGGTCTCCCCGAGCTGCGTTTCGTCGACGCTCAGTGTCAGAATTTTCTGCTCCCGCAGCACGGCGCGCAGTGCGCGTCCCGTTTCGTTTTCTTCGCCAAGGCGGTAAAGCAGCGCCTTCGGGCGCATGCGGTTCACCGGCATCGTCTCACCTCCCGCTTCCCGAAGCATACCACAGGCGATCCTATATGTCCATATGGAATAAGCCGTGCCGGCTGCAATGCCACAGCAGCCGCCCGTGTGCAAAAACGGGAATGCGCACCTCAAGCCCCCATTCGGGGTACAGCTTCCGAAGCATGACGCTCTCCCCGGTCAGCAGTGCGACAAACGTGATATAGTGGTCGCGATCCATCGGATGGTCGGAGGTAATGAAGTAATCGTTTTCGACCGTCTCCACAGCCAGCCGCTCCCCGCCTCCGGCCTTCTGCGGCTGCATCGCCTTCAGCTTTTTGCCGCAGCAGGATATGCCCGCGTCGGCTGTCGTGGTGATAAGGTTCCCGCAGGTTGGGCAGACGAAGAATTGCAGTTTTTTCATGTTCCCTCCCGGCATTTCATTTTCGTTCAATTCGCCGCTGAGCAGCTTTTCCAGATCGACGCTGAACGTCTCCGACAACGCGGGCAGCAGGGACAGCTCCGGGCAGCCCAGGCCCCTTTCCCACTTGCTCACCGCCTTGTCGCTGACGTTCAGCCTTTCAGCCAACTGCATCTGGGTCATGCGGCGCTCCTTGCGCAGCCGGCGGATCAGCCTGCCGATCTTTACGTTATCCATTGTGTCATCTCCCTTCCGAAAAATTACCGCCCTTGCATACCATGATAGCCGCTCGAACTCCGATTACAATAAACGCTCCGTCGAGTTGCCTTCACCGGCAGCTCGGCGGAGCGAAGACGCGGAAAACGTTGCGGCGGTTTGCCCCCCCGCCGCAACGGCGCGTCACCTCCAGAGATGAAAATTGTAGATCACCAGCGTCCACACGCCGAAAAAGACAGCCAGACAGAAGTCCGTTATCATCCGCGCCCATTCGAGCTTCAAGGCATAGCCCTTCCGCCCGCAATCTTTCATCTGGCGGATGAGCCGGATCAAAAACACGAACGTAGAAACGGCAAAGACGATATCCAGCCCAATAAAGAAAAGTCGTTGTTGATCCAAGTTTTCATCCTCCAAGTCATCATGTGCGGTTCATTATATCACACATGCGGAAAATCACAATGCACCCATGCAAAAAAGTTGGAGCCGCTTGCGCCGAAGCAAGCGCCGCCACGTCCTTAAACAGAATAAAACTCCCGCTTTTACACAGCGCCCCAAATTCGCATGGGGAGAGTTTGAGAGGGGAGGGAACTCCCCTCTCGGTGTATTTGATCTGTTCGCGCCGCAAAGCGGTGCGGCACAAAAAAAGAAGGACTTGCTTTCGCAAGTCCTTCTTTTTTGTAGCAACTGTGTAAAACTCCTACTCTTGCATGACGCTTCAAATTTGCATGGGTTGGGTTTGGGAAGGGAGGGGACTCCCTTCCCAATGAATTTGATCGACTCGCGGCGAAGCCGCGATACCAGACAAAAAGAGACGTGTCGAAACACGTCTCTTTTTGTCTGGTGCGCGAGGCGGGACTTGAACCCGCACGTGCGTAATGCACACTAGAACCTGAATCTAGCGAGTCTGCCAATTCCACCACTCGCGCATAAAGTAGTCGCCGGAGGAAGGAAAAATGGTGCGGATGGCGGGACTTGAACCCGCACGTCCATACGAACACTAGCACCTCAAGCTAGCCTGTCTGCCAATTCCAGCACACCCGCATAATTTTCCTGCCGTCTGACGACCGCTCCGCTATTATAAGACCACCCGGGCGGAAAAGTCAAGCCTTTTTTTGTCCCGGGCCCAAACTTTTTTCGCCGCGTCAGATCTGCGCCAGCGTCTCGCCCACGGCGCCCGTAATGACAAGGTCAGCGCCGAGGTCGGAGCGCAGCGGCGTCTTGTTGATGACGACCAGCTTGCTGCCGCGGTAGTAGTTGATCAGCCCCGCCGCCGGATAGACCGCGAGCGAGGTGCCCGCGATGATCAGCACGTCCGCGCGCGCGATATAGTTCACCGCACGCTCCAGCGTATTGCTGTCCAGCCCCTCCTCATAGAGCACGACGTCCGGCTTGACGCGCCCGCCGCACGAGCACGTCGGGACGCCCTCGCTGCTGCGGATGAAATCGGCGTCGTAGAACTTGCCGCACTTCTCGCAGTAGTTGCGAAGCGTGCTGCCGTGCAGCTCCAGGACCTCATGGCTGCCCGCCGCCTGATGCAGCCCGTCGATGTTCTGCGTGATAACGGCGCGGAGCTTGCCCTGCGCCTCCCATTCGGCGAGCTTTTTGTGCGCGGCATTCGGCTGCACGCCGGAGATCAGGAGCTTCGCGCGGTAAAACTTGAAGAACTTTTCCGGATAGCGCACGTAGTAGGTGTGGCTGAGGATCGTTTCGGGCGGCTCGTCCCACTGCTGGTGGTAAAGCCCGTCGACGCTGCGGAAGTCCGGGATGCCGCTCTCGGTCGAAACGCCCGCGCCGCCGAAAAAGACAATGTTGTCCGTGCCGTCAATGATTTCTTTCAGCTTTTTGATCTCGTCCGTCATGTCCGCTCCCCCTTTGGATAGTACCATTGTTTCGTCAACAGATAGCAAATCGGTATCGCATACATCAAAAGTGCGTAGATAAGCGCTTTCGCACTGACCTCCAGCATTTGCAGCGGCACCGCGCAGGCGATGCACCACGGCACCAGCCCCGCGATCATCACGCCGGAGTTGGCGATGTCCATCGCAAACTCCTCGTTCGACCTTCCCGCGTCGCGGTAGACCCGCCCCATCATCTGCTGGAGCATGATCAAAACGATCGTCTGGTTGCAGAGCACCATCGAGCAGAGAAGGCTCAAAAGCGACGTCGTCGGCAGTAAGCCGAGCTTCCCGCTCAGGGCGGCAAGCTTTTCCTGCGCGCCGTCCAGCGCGCCGATCCCCTCCAGAACGCCGCCCATCATCGACGCGAGCGGCAGCATCACGAAAACCGTCAGCATCGAAATGAGCCCGCCACCGGTCAGCACGCCCGCAAGCGCGCCCTCCGGCGCGTAGCCGAGCACACACACGCGCAGCGTTTCCCACACGCCCGCACCCTGCACGAGCACACTGACGGCAAACGCCGCCGCGCCCGAGGCGGTCATGGCGATCCAGATCGGCACGCGCAAAAGCGGCAGCACGAGCATCACAGCCGCCGGCAAAAGCGTCCACAGCGACATGCCGAACTGCGCGTTCAGGGCGCCGAGCAGCGTTTCGTCCGCCGCCACGAGCGGATGGCGCAGTGAAAGGAACGTGTAAAACCCCAGGCAGAGCGCGTAGGGCAAAAGCGCCGTGCGGTGCATCTGTCTGACGTTTCGGTACAGCTCGGTGTCCGTCAGCGCGGCGACAAGGCTCGCGCACGACGAGGTCGGTGCGCTCCGGTCGCCGAAATAGGTGCCCGACAGGACCGCTCCGGCCGCAATCAGCGGGTCGACGCCGCCGGAGCGCGCCAGCGCCATCAGCACGACGCCCGCCGTGCTCGCCACGCCGAACGACGTGCCGAGCGCATAGGACAAAAGCGCCGTGAGCAGAAACGCGAGCAGCACAAAAAGCGGCGGTGAGATCGCGCGCACGCCGCAGCAGATAAAGAACGCGATCGTGCCGCACGAGCGCCAAAGTCCGGTCAGAATGCCGATGAGAAACAGGATGCGCAGTACGATCATGGTCTTGGGCATCTTGCTCCACGCCATCTTCGCGATTTCTCTGAGCGAACAGCCGCGCCGCAATCCCGCGACGGAGAACAGTACGAGCCCGAGCGAAAGCGCCCAGTAGAGCCCATAGTCCCGCACGAGGCAGACAAGCATCGCCGTCAGGAAAAGGAACAAATCGAACAATAAGTCCATCGGTCTATTTGCGTCCCTTGATCTGCAGCGTCCAGTTGCAGCAAAGCCGGTCAAGGTCCTCGTCCGTCGCCGCGTCGATGCGCAGCCGCGCACCGCAGTCGGCGCAGACGAGGTCAACGTAGGTCGGGCGCACCTCCATGCGGTACTTTTCACTGCCGCAGGTACACGTAATGCCGTGCGGGCGCGCGGCGATCTCGCGGAGCTCGGAGAGCACCTCGTGCATGATGACGCTGTCGACGAACAGCTCGCCGTTCTCGCTCTGCCCGACCTCCTTGTCCGCGGCGAGCGAGAGCCGCTCCATCTCCCGCTCGACCTCATACGGCTCGCCGATGAAGCAGCAAAGCTGGCGCGTCTGCGGGCAGGCAAGTCCAATTCCTTTACCCTCCAAAAGCTGCGTCGCGTCGATCGCCGCCTCATGTTCTCCGCCGCACACACCACAGGGCACGCTCAGGCGAAAGCGCTGCTCCTCGGCGTCGACCGTCAGGCTCGACTTGCCGCACTCGCAGCTCACGACCGCGCCGGACGCCGCCAACGCGAACGTCGAGCGGTCGCGGATCACTTTTTTCCGGCACGCCGGGCAAAGGTAGCCGATCGTGCGCATTTTTTCCTGCATCGTTTTGCCTCCCGCAAATCGTTATGAGCACGGCTGCCCCGCGGGGCAGCCGTGAAAGAATTGATCAGCCCAGCTTCTCCATCTCGTCGAGCAGCTCGTCGAAGAGCTTGAGGGCGGCGTTGATCGGCGCGGGCGTGCTCATATCGACGCCCGCAATCTTGAGCAGCGAGATCGGGTCGGCGCTGCTGCCGCCGGAGAGGAACTTCTTGTACTCCCTGACCGCACTCTCGCCCTCGGAGAGGATGCGGTCGGCGATGGCGACGGCGGCGCAGAAGCTGGTCGCGTACTGGAACACATAATAGTTGTAATAGAAGTGCGGGATACGCGCCCACTCCAGCGCGATGCCGTCGTCGGAAACCATGTCGGGCCCGAAGTAGAGCTTGTTGAGCTCATGGTACTTCTTGCACAGCGCGTCGGCGGTCAGCGCCTCGCCCGCCTCCGCCATCCTGCCCATGGCAAGCTCGAACTCGGCGAACATCGTCTGGCGATAGACCGTGCCCTTGAAGGAGTCGAGGAAGTGGTTGATAAGGTACGCGCGCTCCTTCTTGTCGGTGGTCTTGTTCAGGAGATAGCGCACCAGCAGCACCTCGTTGCAGGTCGAGGCGACCTCGGCGACGAAGATGACGTAGTCGCTGGTCGAGGCGGGCTGGTTTTTGTGGCTGTAGCAGCTGTGCAGCGTGTGGCCCATCTCGTGCGCGAGCGTGAACATGGAATCGAGCGTATCCTTGTGGTTGAGCAGGACGTAAGGATGCGGGACCTTCACGCCGGAGGAATACGCGCCGCCGCGCTTGCCGGCGTTCTCGTAGACGTCGATCCAGCGGTTTTCGTACCCCTCCTTCAGGAGCTCCACATAATCCTCGCCGAGAACGGCAAGCGCGTCGAGCGTGGTCTTCTTCGCCTCTTCAAAGTCGATCGTGCGCGCGGCGTCGGCGACGATGGGCGTGTAAACGTCGTACATATGCAGCTCGTCCACGCCGAGCAGCTTCTTGCGCAGCGCGACGTAGCGGTACATCTTATCCAGGTTGGCGTGGACGGCGTCGATCAGGTTGAGATAGACCGCGGTCGGCACCTCGGTACGGTCGAGGCTCGCTTCGAGCGTGGACCGGTAGCCGCGCGCCTCCGAGAAGAAGCGCAGCTTCTTGAACTGCGCGTCAAGCAGCGCGGCGGAGGTATTGCGGAACTCGCCGAAGCGGCTGTAGTAGGCGTCAAACGCGTTCTTGCGCAGCACACGGTCCGCGCTCTCCTCCAACGGGACAAAGGAGCCCGTGGTCAGCGCGTACTTCTCGCCCTTGGCGTCGAGGACGTCGGGGAACGTGAGGTCGGCGTTTTCCAGAATGGAGTTGACATGGCCCGGCGTCTCCGCCATCTCGCCGGCGGACGCAAGCAGCTTTTCCTCCGCGGTGGAGAGGATGTGCGCCTTCATGCGGCGGATCTGGTACAAGCTGCGGCGGTACTCGGCAAGGCCCGCCTCTTCCCGATGGAAGCGCTCAAGCGTTTCGTCGGGGATCGCCATGATCTCGGGCGTTGCGAACGCGGCGGCGCTCGAGAGCGCGACCGCGGCGCTCATCGCCTTGCCGCGCATATCCTGCGAATTGCCGTCGCCCTGATCCTGGTCGTT
>SVKM01000128.1 GCA_015068465.1 Oscillospiraceae bacterium
AGAGCGCCGGCCTGGCCGGAAACGCCGCCGCCGGAAACAGTCGCGACGATGTCGACCTTGCCGAGGGTCTCGGTCGCGGCAAGCGGCTGACGGACGACCATCTTCAGCGTCTCGAGGCCGAAGTAGTCGTCGATGTCGCGGCCGTTGATGGTGATGCTGCCGGTGCCGCCCTG
Source organism: Oscillospiraceae bacterium (assembly GCA_015068465.1). GTDB lineage: Bacteria > Bacillota > Clostridia > Oscillospirales > Oscillospiraceae > Hominicoprocola. Next base: position 174 of record SVKM01000128.1, read on the forward strand.
GAACAGATGAACGCGCGCGACAGAGGACTTACGACGGCCCGTGCCGTAGAGATAAGGCTTCTTGGACTGATACATTCTTCTGTTCCTCCTTACTTGACTTCGTAAGCCTCAGGCTTCTGCGCCTGCTGCTCATGCTCGGCGCCGGCATAGATGTGCAGGCGCTTGAGGGAATCCTTGGTGATGGTGTTGCGGGGCATCATGCCGCGCACCGCGAGCTGCATCGCAAGCTCGGGCTTCTCAGCCATCAGCGTGCGGTACTTGGTCTCCTTGAGGCCGCCGACCCAGCCGCTGTGACGACGATAGTACTTCTGATCGAGCTTGTTGCCCGTGAGCACCGCGTCCTTCGCGTTGATGATGATGACGTAATCGCCGCAGTCGGCGTGCGGGGTGTAGGTGACCTTGCGCTTGCCACGGAGCAGATCGGCGGCGACGACCGCGGTCTTGCCCATGGGCTGACCGGCAGCGTCGAGAATATACCACTTACGCTCGATGTTGCCCTTGTTCGCCATAAAAGTGGACATGGTTGTGTTTCCTCCATTTGTAATATAGAAAGCTGTCGCTTTACATTTGTGGGGTTCCGCGTTAAAATCGGAACGGGATTATTTATAGCACAAGGCTTTTTTCTTGTCAACAGCATTTTCATTTAGCAAAAGCATTTCTTTTATTTTCTTTTGTTTTCTCGTTTTATCTCCCGTTTTCTTAATTCGCACTTTTATTTTTTCTTTCAAGAGGAGGCTTTTTCATGCGCTCTAAGCTCGGCGCGCGCGTCTGGACGGTATTGCTGCTCGTGGGCCTCACGGGGCAGTTTGCCTGGACGATCGAGAACATGTATCTGAACGTGTTTCTCTACAACACCATCTCGCAGGATCCCGGCTGGATCGCCGCGATGGTCGGCTGGAGCGCCGCCGCGGCGACGGTGACGACGCTTTTGATGGGCGCGCTGTCCGACCGCGTGGGCCGGCGCAAGCCGTTCATCGTCTTCGGCTATCTTGCCTGGGGCGTGAGCGTCGCGGCGTTCGGCTTCGTGACGGTCGACGGCATGGCGGGGCTGTTTGCCGACGCCGCGGCCGCCGCCGCGCTCGCCGTGGTGCTCCTCGACTGCGTGATGACGTTTTTCGGCTCCACCGCCAACGACGCGGCGTTCAACGCCTACGTCACCGACGTGACGACCGACGAAAACCGCGCCCGCGCCGAGTCCGTGCTCGCGACGCTACCGCTGCTGTCGATGCTCGTGATCTTCGGCGTGTTTGACGGCTACACCCAGCGCGGCGAGTGGCGCACGTTCTTTCTCATCTTCGGCGTGCTCGTGAGCGCCGTCGGGCTCCTTGCGTGGCTGCTGATCGACGAAGCCCCGCGGGAAAGGAGCGGCGCCCCGTACGGCAAAAACCTGCTCTACGGCTTTCGCCCGTCCGTCGTCCGCGCGCACCGCGCGCTGTACCTCTCGTTCGCGGCGTTCTGCCTGTTCTCCGTGGCGGTGCAGGTGTTTTTCCCTTACCTCATTATCTACCTTCAGAATTACCTGAAGATCGACAATTACGCCATTGTGCTCGGCGTCGTGCTGCTCGTCGCCTCGGCGGTTTCCGTCGCCTTCGGGCGCGTCATCGACCGCGTGGGCAAGCTCAGATTCGTTCTGCCCGCCATCGGCGTGATGCTCGCGGGGCTGCTCGGCATGTATTTCGTGCGCGGCATGCTCGGCGTCATCCTCGCGGGCTGCGTGATGATGGGCGGGTACATGCTCGTCGCCGCCGCGCTCGGCGCGGACATCCGCGACCGCACGCCCAAGGACCGCGTCGGGGCGTTCCTCGGTGTGCGTATGATTTTCGCGGTGCTCCTGCCGATGCTCATCGGCCCGCAGATCGGCGCCGCGGTCATCCGCGGCAGCGACGCGACGTATGTCGAGTTGGGGCAGGTCAAGTCCGTCCCGACGCCCGCAATCTTCCTTGCCGCGGCAATCACGCTGCTGACAAGCTTTCTCCCCGTACTTCTGCTGAGAAAGGAGGACGCTGCGCATGAATAAGCTCCTAACGCCCTGGGGCGAAGCCCTCGACCGCGAACATCCGCTCCCCGAATACCCGCGCCCGCAGATGAAGCGGGATAGTTATGTAAACTTGAACGGCGTCTGGCAGTACGCCATCACGCACGAGTCGCTCCGCCCGCTGGACTGGAACGGCGAGATCGTCGTCCCTTTCTCGCCGGAGAGCATCCTCTCCGGCGTGGAGCGGCAGCTGCAAAGCGACGAATTCCTCTGGTACGAGCGAAGCGTCACGCTGCCCGACGGCTTTGACCGAGGGCGCGTGCTGCTGCACTTCGGCGCGGTCGACCAGTGCGCGGACGTCTATTGGAACGGTACACACGTCACACGGCACGAGGGCGGCTACCTGCCGGTTACGGTTGACATAACATCAAAACTGCGAGGCGGCGAAAACACGCTGACCGTGCGCGTGACGGACAGCCTGGCGCACACGATACACGCCTACGGCAAGCAGAAATACAAGCGCGGCGGCATCTGGTACACGGCGACGAGCGGCATCTGGCAGACGGTCTGGCTTGAGAGCGTCCCCGAAAAGTACATCGAGCGCATCGAGCTCACACCCGACTTCGACCGGCGCATCCTGCGCTGGAAGGCGGTTTCGAACGCGCCGCTCAAAACGCACGTCACGGTGCGCATGGGCGGCACCGTCATCGCGCAGAGCTACTATGAAGGCGAGGGCATCTGCCGCATCCTCCCCGAATACTTCCACCCCTGGACGCCGGAGGATCCGTTCCTTTACACCATTGAGTTTGAGGCGGGCGAGGACCGGGTCGAGAGTTATTTCGCCATGCGCAAGTTCGGCGTTGCCGAATACCGCGGGCACAGCGTCTTCGCGCTCAATGGGAAGCCCTGCTTCCACAACGGCCTGCTCGATCAGGGTTACTGGTCCGACGGGCTTTACACCGCGCCGTCCGACGAGGCGCTCGAATTCGACATCAAAACCGCGAAGCGGCTCGGCTTCAACATGCTCCGCAAGCACATCAAAATCGAGCCGCTGCGCTGGTACTACCACTGCGACCGCCTCGGCATACTCGTCTGGCAGGATCTGCCGAGCGGCGGCGGGCGCTACGACCCCCTGGTCGTCTCCGCGCCGCTCTTCACCGGCGTACACCTGAACGACCGGCATTACCACCTCTTCGGACGCGGCGACGCGCGCGGGCGCGAGCGGTTTCTTGCCGACATGGAGTCGACGGTGCGGCACCTTTACAACTGCCCCTGCATCGCGCTGTGGGTACCGTTCAACGAGGGCTGGGGCCAGTTCGACGCGCTTACCGCCGCCGACCGATTGCGCGCGCTCGACCCGTCGCGCCTCGTCGACCACGCCAGCGGCTGGCACGACCAGGGCGGCGGCGACGTAAAAAGCTATCATGTTTACTTCAAGCCGCTCAAGATCAAGGGCGACGGGCGGCGCGTCCTCGCGCTGACCGAATTCGGCGGCTACTCCTTGCCCATCGAAAAGCACATCCGGGGAAAAAAATTCGGCTACCGCATGTACGCTTCGGCAACCGATTGGCAAAAAGATTATGTAAAGTTGTATGAGCAGCAGGTCCTCCCGCTGATCGACGCTGAGGGGCTCTCCGCGACCGTCTATACAGAGCTTTCCGACGTGGAAGACGAGCTGAACGGGCTGCTGACCATCGACCGGCGCGTCTGCAAGGCGGAGGAGCGTGTGTTCCGTCCGCTGAACGAAAAGCTAAAGTTTATGTAAACCAATCCTGTTACACAAAGACCAGCTTGAGCAGCACCAGCAGCACCAGCCCCGGCACGCCGAGGACGCCGATGACGAGCGCGTTGAAGAGGTTCATCCCCAGCGAAAAGCCGGTAAGGCTGCTCGCGAGGTTGAGCAAAAACAGCGCGACGAAGCCCAGCAGCGTATTGACCAGAACCTTGAGCGCGAGCTTGAGCGGCGCGGAGAACAGCTGGATCACGCCGAGCAGCACGAAGGCGCACAAAAGCCCCAGCGCGATCTTTTCCGTCAGACCCATGCGGCGTTGTCCTCCTTTCCGGAGTAAGCCTTGAACGCCGCCTCGCCGCCCGACTCCTTGATGAGGCGCAATTGATAGTTGTAGCGCGACTGCGCGGCGTTGATCTCATAGACGCACGCCTCGACCAGCTCCGGCTCGGTGGCGATGTTGAAGCGCATGTACGCGTCGTCGAGCGCGGTGCGCAGGTCGCTGAGCTCGTTGAACATATCCTGCATACTGTCGTCGCGCGCAACGTCGCGGCGAAAACGGTTGATCTTTCGCATGGCAATGTCCTCCCTGTCCTTAACAGTCTATGGATAGTTTAGACATTTATGCCAAAAACCAAACCGACGCCCGGAGGTTTCTATGGAACACGAAGCATATATGCGCGAGGCGCTCGCGCTTGCGCAGGAGGCCGCCGCACACGGCGAGGTCCCCGTCGGCTGCGTCGTCGTGCGCGGCGGAGAGATCGTCGGGCGCGGGCGCAACCGGCGCGAGGAAAAACAGGCGACCGCGTCCCACGCCGAAATGGAGGCGATCGCCGACGCGAACGCGCGCCTGCACACCTGGCGGCTCGACGACTGCGCGCTCTACGTCACGCTTGAGCCCTGCCCCATGTGCGCGGGCGCAATCGTTAACGCGCGCATCCCGCGGGTTTACTACGGAGCGCGCGACGAGGCGATGGGCGCCTGCGGCGGCGTTTTGAACCTTTTTATGGAGCGTTTTCCCGCCACGCCCGCGCTCGTCGGCGGCATTCTTGCGGACGAATGCCGCGCCGTGTTGGGCGAATTCTTTCAGGGTCTGCGCGAGTCGACATAATTTTGTGGTTATTTAACACTTTTTTAACAATTGTGTCGCAACTTTGTTTACAATCGTCCCGTATCTTAATTCTTGCAAGAGACAATAGCTTCTTTTCATCCAATCTTCCATCTCATAGGGGAATCAGACACCTATTCGGTGTCTGATTCTTCTATCTATAAGTTGCGGACACATTGTGTCCGTTTGGGGAAAACAGGCGCCCGTTCGGCGCCTGTTCTTCTTTTTCCCATTATTCAGTTCTTTTCAAAGTTTGCCGCGCGGAGGAAGCCCAGCTCGATGAGCGCACAGCCGGCAAAGAGCAGGGTTGCTGCCATGCTGCGCATTTCCGCCGCCGCGCACACCGCGAGTACGAACGCCATCGCGTTCACCGGCAGGTAAAGGCGCGGCGAGCCGTTCGCAAAGGCGAACGCCGCGCGCTCCAGCGACGCGTAGGTCAGCGCCGCGGCTGCCAGCAGCTCAATGTATATTTTGGCAAGCACGGGTTCGGACGCGTCGGCGCGGTAGAGAAAAATGAGATAGACGACCAGGCAGCACACGGGAACCAGCAGCGCCACGCCATGAAAAGCGTTCTCCCGGTAGAGCGAGAACACCACATAGAGCACGCACAGCGCCGCGGCGACCGCGAACACGGACAGCAGCCCAACGCCCAGAGAGCCGCGCCCCATCAGGCTCGCCGCGCCGCCCGCCATCACGAGGAACGACCCCGCAACCACGCCGGCGACCGCGAGCGTATTGCCGGAAAACGCGAAATTATCCGTGATATCGCCGCACGTGCCGCGCTTTGCGTTCAATCCGCGCGTGGCAAACACAAGCAATGCCGCAGTCACAATAATAATCGCAGGGATCACAACGCGCCAAACGCTGTCGACAGGCAGCCCCGACTCATCAAATCCGTTTTGACACTGGGACGCGCGCAGCACCGCTGTGCCGGTTGCCAAGCTGACGGCGCCGTACGTAAGTTTGTTCTTCATGGCAGGATCTCCTTTTTTCAAAAAGCGTGGTGTAGTATAACACACCGCCACGCATTTGTCCACCGGATTCTTCATAGGATGTGGTATCCGTTCACGAAAAGAGGAATCCGCAATGAAACACGACGTTCGTATTCTTGTCCTGATCCTCGCCCTTCTCTGGGCGCTCGCATGGTCCGCGGCGGGTCGCGCCGTCCTCCCCGCGCCGGAGCCGCCCGTCGAGCCGGACGAGTCGAAATCCGAAACGGCGCCGGCGCCTGTGCGCGGCGTCCCGGACCGCGAGCTCACGCTGCGCGTGCTGCACGGCGGCGCGGTCGAAACGATGCCCATGTCCGATTACCTGGTCGGCGTGCTGCGCGCGGAAATGCCCGCGTCCTTTGAATTGGAGGCGCTCAAGGCGCAGGCGATCGCGGCGCGCACCTATACGCTCTATAAGATGAAGGGCGGCCCCATCGCAAACCACCCCGACGCCGACGCCTGCGACGATATTGCCTGCTGCAAGGCGTACAAGACCGCGGACGACGCCGCGGCGGACTGGGGAAGCATGGCGCTCTATTACGAGGAAAAGCTCGCGCGCGCCGTACAGGAAACCGACGGCGAGGTCATCCTCTACGGCGGCGAGCCGATCCTCGCGGTGTTCTTTTCCTCCGCCGCCGGGCACACGCAGAACGCCGGCGCGGTCTGGCAGAGCGACCTGCCCTACCTGCAAAGCGTTTCAAGCCCCGAAGACGAAGCGCTCGTTCCGAATTATTATTCAATCGAAACCTTTTCCGCCGAGGATTTTCGCTCGCGTGTTCTCGCCGCCCATCCGGAGGCAGAGCTCGCCGGGGCGCCGGAGAGCTGGATCGGCGAGATCTCGCGCAGCGACGCGGGCTTTGTCACAACGCTTTGCGTCGGCGGCGCCGTGCTGCGCGGCAACGAGCTGCGCACGATCCTCGGCCTGCGCTCGCCGGCGTTCACGGTCGAAACAGGCGATGATTCGCTCACCTTCCATGTCACGGGCTACGGCCACGGCGTCGGCATGAGCCAATACGGCGCGAACGCGCTTGCGCTGCAGGGCATGTCCGCCGAGGACATCCTCACGCACTACTTCACCGGCACGCAGATCGGCCCGGCGGCGCGCTGACGCCGCGATATCGAACGCAAAAAGGAAACGCCGCAAGTTTTGCGGCGTTTCCTTTTCTCATGTGGCTGTTGCTTCGTCTGACGCTCAGACCTTGAACATATCGACCTGCTCCTTGAGGAGGTTGGACTGGGAGGCGAGCTCCTGGCAGGACGCCGCGG
>SVKM01000129.1 GCA_015068465.1 Oscillospiraceae bacterium
TCCGCCGCCTCCGCCGCGCCGAGCGCCTGCCCGGGGCGCGTGTGCGTCAGTCCGGTCACGGCGGCGACCATGCCCGCGGAAACCGTGTCCGCGCTCTGAAACTTTTCGCCGGAGTACAGCCGCAGCTGGTCGACTTTTTCCTCAAACAGCTCGCCGTTTACGCGGTAGGACAGCGGCGTTTTGGCGCGGAGGGACCCGCCGGTGACGCGCAGCCACGTCAGGCGCGCGCCCTGCGCGTCGCGGCTTATCTTGAACACCCGCGCGCCGAATGCGCCGCCGTCCGCCGTCTCGGGGGCATAGCGCGCGAGAGAATCGAGAAACGCGTCGACGCCGTCGAGCTTGAGCGCGGAGCCGAAAAAGACGGGAAAGAGCTTCCGCTCCCGGATCATCGCCGTGAGCGCGTCGTCGTCGAGGCGCCCGTCTTCGAGGAACCGCTCCAGCGCCGCTTCATCGCACATGGCGGCGTTTTCGTCGCGTGCGGGAGCGGCAAAGTCCACGCAGCCGGGCAGGACGGACGTGAGCTGCGCCATGAGCTTTTCGCGATCCGCGCCAGCGAGGTCGAGCTTGTTGACGAAAACAAACGCGGGGACGCGATAACGTTCGAGCAAACGCAGCAGCGTGCGCGTGTGGCTCTGCACGCCGTCGGTCCCGCTGATGACGAGGATCGCGCAGTCCAGCACGGAAAGCGCACGCTCCGTTTCGGCAGATAAGTCGACATGACCCGGCGTATCAACAAGTGTAAAGTGAACATCCTTTACAGAGAATAAGGCGGTTTTTCCGAAGATCGTGATGCCGCGCTCGCGTTCCAGCGCGGCGGTATCGAGGAAGGCGTCGCCGTGGTCGACGCGCCCGAGCGTGCGCCTTGCGCCCGCGGCGTAGAGCAGCGCCTCGGACAGCGTGGTCTTGCCCGCGTCCACATGCGCGAGAATGCCGACGACGATGTTTCTGCCCACGACCGCACCTCCTCTCATCAATAATAAAAAGCACCCCTATTATAGGGGAGGATTTTATGCATTTCAACCGTAACTTCATTCTTGCCGTGAAAAATGATATGTGATAAAATACTCTTGTTTTGGATATGCGGGTATGGCGGAATTGGCAGACGCGCCGGATTTAGGTTCCGGTGGGCGACCGTGTGGGTTCAAATCCCACTACCCGTACCAAAAATTCGGTTTGCCGAATTTTTGGCCTCGCCGCTGCGCGGCGGATCGATCAAAAAAGCCGGGAGGGGCATGCCCTCCCCTCCCGGAGCCCACCCCATGCGAGCTTGGGGCGTTGCGCAAAAGAAGGGGCTTTATACCATTGCCGCAAGAAGCGGAAGGAGCGGTCGTCCATGCGAAAATTCCTGCAAAAATATCTCAAATATGTCGTGCTTGCCGCGGCGCTTGCCGCGTGCCTCTACGGCGCGTCGCGCGGCGAGATGAACACCGTGTACCACAAGGCGGCGGCGATTTGCATGGAGTGTATCGGCATTGGGTAAGAAAAAACTGTCGACGCGCAGGGCGGTGCAGGCGCTCTGGGGGATCGCGCAAAACGCATACCTGCCCGGCTTTGTGACCGGACAGATCTATGAGGGGCCGCTCAAGCATTTTTGCGTGCCCGGCATGAACTGCTATTCCTGTCCCGGCGCGCTGGGCGCGTGCCCCATCGGCTCAATGCAGGCGGTGCTGGGCGCGCGGCGGCCGAAGTTCGCGTTCTACGTCGTGGGCTTTCTCGCGGCGCTCGGCGTGCTTCTCGGACGCTTTGTCTGCGGCTGGCTGTGCCTGTTCGGGCTGATCCAGGAACTGCTTTACAAGATACCGGTCAGAAAGCTCGCCGTGCCGGCAAAGGCGGACAAGGCGCTGCGGTATCTGAAGTATGTGTTTTTGTTCCTGTTCGTGCTGCTGTTCCCGGTGATACTGCGGGACGAATACAACGTCAGCTTTCCGTATTTCTGCAAGTGGGTCTGCCCCGTGGGCATGCTGGAGGGCGGCATCCCGCTGCTGATCCTCAACAAGGCGATGCGCCCCGCGGCGCACTTCCTCTATGCGTGGAAGTTTGCGATCTTGCTGCTCCTGCTTGTCTTGTCGGCGCTGATCCACCGCCCATTCTGCAAGTACGTCTGTCCGCTGGGCGCTTTTTACGCGCTCTTTCAGAAGTTCAGCTTCCTGCGTATGGAGGTCGACGCGGACGCCTGTGTCCGCTGCGGCGCGTGCGCGAAGGCGTGCAACATGCAGGTCGACCCGCTGCGTGAGCCCAACAGCGCCGAGTGCATCCGCTGCGGCGAATGCGTTTCGAGCTGCCCGAAGGGCGCGCTGCGCTTCACGTTCGCGGGCGGGGAACTGCACAGAACGGGCGCAAAAAGCGCCAAAAAGGTCTGACCATTCTGATGTGACGAGGAGACGACGATATATGAACAAAACTGCCAAACGGATTGCCGCACTGCTGCTGGCGTGCGCGCTGCTCCCGACGCTTGCGGCGTGCGGGAAAAAGAACGAAGGGGAGCCTGCCGCGCAGAGCGGGGACCAGAACGGCGCCCTGCCGGCGGACACCGCGGAGGAGTCGGTCGTTGACTTTGCGGAAGCGGGCGTGAGCTTTACGAAGCCCGCGAGCTGGGATGCGGAGGATATCCTTCTCAGCGGCAGCGGCGAGAAGCTGGAGGAGGGCGTTACGATCGCCTATGTCCAGTTGTACGCCTACAGCGGCGAAGAGATCGGCGAGCTGCAAACGAAATACGCCGACGACTATGACGCCTACGTTGAAAAACTCCTTGAGCGGAAGTACGATCTGTTCACGGTCTTCGGCATCGACGGCGGACGCGGCGAGGCGGAGCTGGAGGAGATCGCCGAGGGCGTCGCCGAGACGGATTTCACGCTCACAAAGCTCGGCGAGGCGGACGGCTGGACGTTCTTCTCCATGGTCGAGGCGGCGAAGCCGCCCGTGCCGCCCGAGGAGAAGGCGGAGGTCGTCAAAAAGGCGCTTTCGGACGTTCCCAAGGCGCTTTCCGGCATGCGCTTCTATGAGCCGGTTCCGGCGCCGACCGCGGAGGTCGGAAGCGTCGTGTCCTTTGAGACGACCGACATCAACGGCGAGACCGTCACAAGCGCGGAGCTGTTCGGCGGCTGCAAGATCACGATGGTCAACCTGTGGATGTCGTGGTGCGGCCCGTGCGTGCGCGAGATGCCGGAGCTGGAGAAGCTCAACAAGAGCTTTGCCGACAAGGATTGCCAGATCGTCGGCATCCTGCTCGACGGCGACGACGCCGACGCGCTTGCCGAGGGGCTGGATATCGTGGCGGACACCGGCGTGACCTATCCTGTGCTCAAGCCGTTTGAGGGCATCGACGACATGCTCCCGACGCAGGCGTATCCCACGACCTACTTCGTGGATTCCGAAGGCCGCGTGCTCGGCGAACCGGTCATCGGCGCGGACGTGGAAAAGTATCAGACCGTCCTCGACAGCCTGCTCAGGCAGCAGGGCTGAGAAAGCGTTCCCGGCAATTGCTAAATCGGGCGCATGCGCCCTTATGAGGAGGATATTCCCATGAGCAACAACGACCGGCGCGTCGGCACCGTGGTGCGCGGCGTGCGCTGCCCCATCATCCGTCAGGGAGACGACATCGCCGCCATCGCGGCGGACAGCGTGCTCGAAGCCGCGAAAGCCGAGGGTTTTTCGCTGCGCGATCGCGACGTCATCGCCATCACCGAGTCCGTGGTCGCCCGTTCGCAGGGCAACTATGCGAGCGTTCAAAGCATCGCGGACGACATCTGCGCAAAATTCGGCGGCGGGCAGAAGTGCGAGTGCCTCGGCGTCGTGTTCCCGATCCTCTCGCGCAACCGCTTCGCGATCCTGCTGCGCGGCATCGCGATGGGCTGCAAAAAGGTCGTGATCCAGCTCAGCTATCCCTCCGACGAGGTCGGCAACGCGCTCGTGACCCTCGACCAGATCGACGAGGCAGGGCTTGACCCGTACCGCGACGTGCTCACCGCGGCGCGCTTCCGCGAGCTGTTCGGCGAGACGAAGCACGAGTTCACGGGCGTTGACTATGTCGCGTACTACACCGAGCTCGTCGAGAGCGCGGGCGCTGAGTGCGAGATCGTCTTCGCCAACCACGCCGCCGACGTCCTCAAGTACACCGACCACGTGCTCGCCTGCGACATTCACACCCGCGCGCGCACCAAGCGGCTGCTCCAAAAGGCGGGCGCGAAGGTCGTCTACGGGCTGGACGATATCCTCTCCGCGCCGGTGAACGGCAGCGGCTGCAACGAAAAGTACGGCCTGCTCGGCTCGAACAAGTCCACCGAGGACACGGTCAAGCTCTTCCCGCGCGATTGCCGGGGCGTCGTCCTGGAGGTGCAAAAGCGCATTCTGGACGCCACGGGCGCAAAGGTCGAGGTCATGGTCTACGGCGACGGCGCGTTCAAGGACCCGCAGGGCAAGATCTGGGAGCTCGCCGACCCCGTGACGACGCCCGCGCACACCGACGGCCTCATCGGCACGCCGAACGAGCTCAAACTCAAGTATTTGGCGGACGACAAGTATAAGGACCTGTCGGGCGAGGCGCTCAAGGACGCGATCAGCGCCGACATCCGTGCCAAGCAGGGTGCGCTCGTGGGCAAGATGGCGAGCGAGGGCACGACCCCGCGCCAGCTGACCGACCTGCTCGCGTCGCTGTGCGACCTCACCAGCGGCAGCGGTGACAAGGGCACGCCCGTTGTGCTCGTCCAGGGTTACTTCGACAACTATACCAACTGACATTTGACGCTTTTGCGGACAGGGAGGTGACGCAGGATGGACCGGCCGCTTGCGGACGAAATACGCCCGCGGTCCCTTGACGAGGTCGTGGGACAGAAGCACCTGATCGGGAAGGGCGGCATGCTGCGCCGCCTCATCGAGTCCGGCACGAGCGCGAACATGATCTTCTACGGCCCCTCCGGCACGGGCAAGACCACGATCGCGAACATCATCGCGAGCCGTACGAACAAGACGCTGCACAAGCTCAACGCCACGACCGCGTCGCTCTCCGACGTCAAGGACATCATCGCGGACGTTGGGACGCTGATGGCACCGGGCGGCGTTCTGCTCTATCTCGATGAGATACAGTACTTCAACAAAAAGCAGCAGCAGAGCCTGTTGGAGTTCATGGAAAACGGCTCGATCACGCTGATCGCGTCGACGACCGAGAACCCGTATTTCTACGTTTACGGCGCGCTGCTCTCGCGCTCGACGGTGTTCGAGTTCAAGGCTGTGCCGCCGGAGGAAACGCTCCCCGCCGTGCTGCGCGCGCTGGATATCCTCAAGGAGCGCAGCGAGCTGCCGCTTTCGTGGGAGGACGGCGTGCCGGAAAAGATCGCGATGAACTGCGGCGGCGACGTGCGCAAGTCCATCAACGCCTGCGAATTGCTCTATCAGTCCGCGGAGGCAAAGCGCGGCAGGCTCAAGCTGACGCTTGCCGACGCGGACCAGCTTGCCCAAAGGAGCGCGATGCGCTACGACAAGGGCGGCGACGCGATGTACGACTGCGCGAGCGCGCTGATGAAGAGCCTGCGCGGCAGCGATCCCGACGCGGCGCTGCACTATCTGGCGCGGTTTCTGGAGGCGGGCGACCTCATTACGCCCTGCCGGCGACTTTTGTGCTCGGCGAGCGAGGACGTCGGGCTTGCGTACCCGCAGGCGATCGCCATTGTGAAGGCGTGCGTCGACACGGCGATGCAGCTGGGGCTTCCCGAGGCGCAGCTCCCGCTCGCCGAGGCGGCGATCCTGCTTGCCACGGCGCCGAAGTCCAACAGCGTCGTCGAAGGCATCGGCGCGGCATGGGCGGACGTGAAGGCGGGGCGCAGCGGCGACGTGCCGCGGCAGCTCCAGAACGTCCACGCGGACACGACGGGGACGGACAACCGCCAGAATTACAAATACCCGCACAATTTCCCAGGACATTGGGTCGCGCAGCAATACCTGCCGGACGCGATCAAGAACGCGAAATACTACCGCTACGGCGACAACAAGACCGAGCAGGCGGCGGCGCAGTACTGGGAGAAGATCAAGGGAACGGCAAAGGAGGAAGAAGCATGAGCAGCAAAACCACACGGATCATCGCGATCATCATCGTTGCGGTGATGGTGATATCCTTTTTGGGCTCGATGATCCTGCCTTATATTTTCTGAATCGTGATCCGCTGCCCGCTGCGTAAGCAGCGGGCTTTTTTCGCGCGTTTTCGTGTGACGGCGGGCTTATACTATGTTCCGGAAAGGCAGGTGAGGGAGGGTGGTCGTCTATTGGGACCTGCTCGCGCTGTGGGACCTCGCGGTCGACTATCTGCTCCTGCGCGGCACGGCGCGGCTTGCGGGGCGGAGCGTCCGGCGGGGGAGGCTTTTGCTCGCGGCGGCGGCCGGCGCGGCGTACTCGGTCGCGGCGCTCGCGCTTGCGCTCCCTGTATGGACGCTTCTGCCGGCGATGCTTCTGATGTGTGCCGCCGCGTTTTGGAAGACCGGCCGGTGGCTCAGGCTGACGCTCCTTTTTTCGCTGCTCGCCTGCTCGCTCGGCGGCGGCGTGCTGCTGCTCGGCCGCGTCTGCGGCGGCATGGAGCGCCTCGTGCGCGGCGTGGTCTACGCGCGCCTGCCCTGGGGCGTGTTTTTCGCGGCGGCGGGGCTTTCCTATCTGCTGCTGACAGTTGTGTTCCGAGACGGCGCGAAGCGCGGCGGCGGAGGCTTTGTCCATGCGCGCGTCGAATGCGGCGGTCGCGTTGTGGAGGTGCGCTTGCTGCGCGACACGGGAAACGCGCTCGCCGACCCGCTGACCGGAGAAGGCGTGCCGGTGGTCGAGGAAGCTGCGCTTGCGCCGCTTTTTTCGGCTTATACACCCTTTACGACGCTGCGCGTGCATACGGTCGGCGGCGGGGACACGGCGCTGCGCGCGTTTCGCTGCGACGCGCTGACCGTCGACGGGCGCGCGCTCGGTGCGCGGCTGATTGCCGTTGCGCGGGAGCCGTTTGGCGGCGCGTATCAGGGACTGTGGTATGATGAAACGGGGGAGGAGAATGCGAAGGATGAACTGGAAGCAATTGTGGGATGAACTCAGGGAATGGTTTGTGCGGCAGGGCTTGCTGCCGTGCGGCAGGGTTTATTATATCAGCGGAAGCGACACGCTGCCGCCGCCGCTTACGCGCGAGCGCGAGGCGGAGCTGCTCGCGCGGCTGGACGCGGGCGAGGAGGAGGCAAAGCAGGAGCTGATCGAGCACAACCTGCGCCTC
>SVKM01000130.1 GCA_015068465.1 Oscillospiraceae bacterium
TCACCGGCTCCGCGCCGTCGTCGTACTTGCAGAGTTCTCCGTTCTCATCGCGTCCGATGCGGGCGTTCAATATGCGGTGCTTACGAAACACCGCGCGGATGGCGCGCTCCAGACGCGCAAGATCGGTCTGCGCGGGCAGCTCCACGCTCCAGCCCACCAGATAGGCAAATTTACGCTCCGGGTTCAGCGTGCAGGCAAGGTAAAGGGAAAGCTCTTCTTTTGAAAGCGGATACCTTTTCTCCATCGTCGTCTCCTCCGTTTTTACAGCGGCATATTTCCGTGACGGCGCGCCGGTATGGATTTTTTCTTGTGCCGGAACGCCGTGATCGCCTGCAAAATTCTCGTCCGTGTCTCCTCCGGCTGGATGATCTCGTCCACCATGCCGATGGAAGCGGAGTAATACGGATTATAGTATTCCTTTTCGTATTCAGCCCGAAATGCCGCGCGCAGAGCGTCGGGGTCGTCCGTCTCGGCAAGCTCCCTGCGCTTTAATATCTCCACGGCGCCCTCCGCGCCCATGATCGCGATCTGCGCAATGGGCCACGCGAACACATAGTCCGCTCCCAGGCTCTTGCTGTTCATGGCAAGATAGGCGCCGCCGTAGGCCTTGCGCATGATGAGCGTGATCTTGGGCACCGTCGCCGCCGAAAAAGCGTAGAGCAGCTTTGCGCCGCGCCGGATAATGCCGCCCTCCTCCTGCTCCAGCCCCGGCATATAGCCCGGAACATCCACCATCGTCAAAATAGGGATCTGGAAGCAGTCGCAAAAGCGGATAAAGCGCGCCGCTTTTTCCGACGCGTCGGAATCCAGTATCCCCGCCTTTTCCAGCGGCTGATTGGCGACGATGCCAATGGATTCCCCGCCAATGCGCGAGAAGCCCACCACAATGTTTTTGGCATAGTTGCGCTGCACCTCCAAAAACGCGCCGCCGTCCACCATGGAAAGGATCACGCGCCGGACGTCGTACGCCTTGCGTGTGTTGTCCGGCACCATGCTTTCGATCTGATCAGACCAGTCCGTATCGTCATAAGCGGTACGTACCGGCTTTTCCTCGCAGCTGGACGGCAGATAGTCCAGCAGCTCGCGCACCTTGGCAAGGCAGTTGGCGTCATCCTCGCACGAAAAGTGTGCCACGCCCGACCGTTCGGTGTGTACCCGATACCCGCCGAGTTCCTGCGTGGAAACGGATTTACCCAGCACCGAGCGCACCACGGCAGGACCGGTGAGATACATCTGTCCGGTCTGCTTCTGCATGATGACAAAGTCCATCAGCGCGGGCGAATAGCTGGCGACCCCCGCGCACGGTCCCATGACGACGGCGATCTGCGGGATCACCCCGGAGGCCATGACGTTCATGTTCAAAATGGCGGAGCAGGAATCCATTGCGTAGATGCCCTCGTCCAAACGCGCGCCGGCGCTGTCGTTGAGCGAGATATACGGCTGCTTGTGGTCGATGGCAAGCTGAATGATCTGGCAGATCTTTCGGGAATTGCCCTTGCTGATCGTGCCGCCCAGCACCGTGAAATCCTGCGCGGACAAAAACACCTGCCGCCCGTTGATCTTTCCGTAGCCCGTGACGACGCCGTCGCCGGGATGTTCCTTTCCCTTAACGCCTTCTATCGGCACGTCGGATATCTGAAAGCCGGCCACCTCCACAAACGACCCCTCGTCCACCAGATACTCGATCCGTTCGCGCGCCGTCATCTTGCCCGCTTTGTGCTGGCGTTCGATCCGCTCTTCGCCGCCGGAGGAGATCATCTTTTGCCGGCGACGTTCCAATTCCTCCCGATACGAGCTGTCCCACATTAGCTTGTTCCCCCCTGTATACAAATACTTTGGATTGCAGGTCAAATGTCAATGATCGTCTGATTCAGCGACAGCACGCGGCTGTACCGGATGTCCCGCGCCAGCGCCTTGAACAGCAAAACGCCGTCGGTCAGGTACGCCTCCCGATCCTCCGGGGAGTATTCCATGGGATTGAAGGGCAGGCCGTTATCCCGTAAAGAGATTGTGATGTGCTCGCCGTTTTTGATGATGCGCACGTCCAGATCCGGCTTCTTTCCCGGCTGCCGCGTGCCCAGATTGAGGGTGATCTCCTCCAGCGCGATGCCGGCCTTCATGGCAATGTCCCCGGTGACGCCGTTTTCCTTCAGCGCGTCGATCGCGCCCTCGGACAGGCCCGCCGCGCTTTCCTGCGTCGCTTTCACGGAGACGTCGAAGAGCAGCTCCCGCATCGTTTTGGGGATCATGTAGAGATCGGCATAGCGTTCCGGGTCCCTGCGGTGCTTGTACCGCGTGTAGACATACAGCAGCGTCAAAGTCACCGCCTCCGCCAGAATGAAGGCGAACCACACGCCGCGCGTGCCCATCGTCCGGACCAGCAGCCACGCCGCGGGAACCACGACCAGAATGCCCTCGACCACAGAGATCAGCGTCGCCGCCCCCGTTTGATTGATCGTCGTGTAGTAGTACATCATCATGAAGCTGATCAGCACGCCGATCAGGCTCACGGTGAACAGCCGGATGTCCGTCTGTCCGCTCATCACCAGCTCCGGAGCAAGATTAAAGATCTTCAGAACGAGCTGCGGAAAGGCAAACAGGAACAGGAGAAGCGCGCCGGCCATGGCGAACGCGTATTTCATGACATACCGGAACAGCATCCGGACGCCCTGATAATCCTTCTCGCCGTAGAGCACGCCCAAAACAGGCATCATCGCCCGCTGAGAGCCCTGCGCCACCATGGACAGGAAAGTCAGAATGTTCATGCATACCGCATAGATTTGCATGGCCTCCGCGCCGCCCGCCCGTTCCAGAATGTGATAAATGCACCAAACGCGGACGGAGACAAGGCCGGTGGCGGCAGCGGCCGGAAAGCCCGCGCGGATCAGCTCCCAGGAACGGCGCCAAAAGCCCTTGTCCGCTCCCACAAATCGCAGCGTGCGTTCCCCGGAGCTCACATAGATCAGCAAAATGTAGGAAAGCGCCGCGATATCCGAAGCCACCGTAGCGATGGCCGCGCCATGCAGTCCCATGTCGCAGACACGGATGAGCAAAAGATCCAGGCCGATATTGACCGCCTGCGCAAGCAGCGTACCCCGTCCGGTCAGCTTCACCATGCCGTCCGAGTTGATGAGGATGCTCAGGGACGAGAGCAGCATCCGGAAGGGCGTCCGCCAGACCATGATCCGCAAATACTCGCAGGTCAGCGGCGTAATTGCTTCCTGACCGGCGAGAAACGCCGCCGTCTCGTGCAGAAACGGAACAAGCACCGCAAGGAAAACGGCTGCGGTCAGGGCGTTGAGAATGATCACCGTGCTGAAAATACGGTTGGCCTCGTCAGTTTCCCGCGCGCCGGCCGCCACGGCAACCATTCCCGCCGCGCCCATGGACAAAAGGATGGCCACGGCGCCGATGATCTGCTCGAGCGGCATGCACACGCTGACGCCGGTCATGGCGTTCGGCCCGAGGAAATTCCCCACCATCAGGCTGTCGATGACGATCCCCAGCTGTCCCGCCAGAGCCGCCATCAGGGACGACGCCAGAAACTCCCGGTATTTCTTTGCCACCAGCGTGCTGGATTTATTAAATGTAACCGCCATCTCTCCTGACCGCCTTTGTTCGGTTTTCTGCCCGCAAGCATCACTCTGTGATCCGTTGACGGCTTCCGCGGCTGAGCCGCGGGGTTCCCGGCCTGATGACCGCGGCGTTCACGAGAGACGTCTTACGCGATCTCCCCGGGCGTAGTTGTTGACTTTGTCTTTCTCAACGACGAAAATTCTATCACATTTCCGAACAATCCTCAACCGGGAATTATCTCGGGTGTAATACAATCAATAACACGTCAATCAATCCCTTTCGGGTATAATAGCTGCATTTACTGTTGACATTATACCCGAAAGGGTGTATTGTCATCGCATGAATACGATTGCGGCATTTATCAAACAAAAGAGGAAAGAAGCCGGCCTGACGCAGGAGGAGTTTGCGCTCCGCTCCGGGCTGGGGCTTCGCTTCGTGCGCGAATTGGAGCAGGGCAAGGAGACCGTGCGCATGGACAAGGTCAATCAGGCGCTTGCCATGTTCGGCATGGAGGCTGTGCCGGGGCGGAAGAACGGCGATGGATGAAGCGTACAGAACCGCATACGTCTATGTGCGCGGATTCGTATTTGCCGGATGATATGAAGGCTTCGCTCTCCCAACTGGAATCCGCCGAGCCGTGCGATGCGGAGGAAAAGCAGGTGATCGAAACCGCGACGTGGGCGTTTGACAGCTTCATGGCGCAGTACAGGACCCGGCGGACTTCAACCAATAAACAGTGGGGGAGGATAAGAAGATGAAAACGAAACGAGCCTTTGCGTTTCTTCTGACGCTTTGCATGGCGGTAAGCCTCCTGCACGTCGGTGTCCTGGCGGAGGATGAGACCGAGTGGGAGAGGCTGCAGGCGCTTCTGAGCGGCACGGAGGGAACCGTCAAGCTGACGCAGAGCTACACGGCGGCCGCAGGCGACCGCTCTCTGGAGGTCCCGGGGGAAACGACCGTCACGCTGGACCTGAACGGCCATACCATCGACGGCTCGGCGCTGGAAACGCTGGAAACGCCGGAAACGCTGGAAACGAATGACGTTCTGATCGTCTACGGCGCGCTGACCCTCAAGGATTCGGCGGGCGGCGGCAAGCTCGTCGGCAGCGATGACGGCGCTATCTATGTGGGTGACGGCGGCAAGTGCACCATGACCGGCGGCACGGTCTCCGCCAAAAACGCGGCGCATGTCGCCGTCTACGTGGACGGCGGCAGCTTCACTGTGACCGGCGGCGCGATTACCGCCGAAAACGCTGATTACGGCGCCGTGTACGTGTACGTGGACGAGGACGAGGACTCACGCTCCTCCGTCTTCACCGTCTCCGGCGCCCCGGCGATCGGCAGCGTGTATCTGGGAAGCGGCGCCGTCATCACCGTCGGCGGCGCGCTGACGTGGACCACGCCGCTCCCCGTCAAGACGGAAGACACGCCCACCGACAAGGTTCCCGTGATCATCACCTCCGGCCTGCCCGAGGGAGGCCGTGATGAGCAGTTCATATCCGTGGACCCGGATTACGCCGTTTATACGAACGCGCGCAGCGGCGAGGCGGAGCTGCGCCCCTCCCAGACCGACGAGAATATCATTGTCGGCAATAATTATCCGGTAACGCTCGGCAACACCTATGCCTTCATCCCTGAGGACGACGGAACGTACATTTTCTATTCCGTCGGGGAAATGGATACGGTGGGCACGCTTTATTTGGGCGAGGATGAGATCACGAACGACGACGACAGCGGTGAAGGCAACAACTTCCGCATTTCCGCGTTTCTGAACGCCGGGAGCATGTGCAGGCTCTGCGTCCGCGGAAAAAGTGACGACGACAACGGCAAGAACTGCACCGTCGTCGTGGAGTACAGGGCGGTGCAGACGATCTCCTTTGCCTCCGCGACGCAGGCCAAGATCTACGGCGACGCAGACTTCACCGTGACCGCCACGGGCGCGAAGACGAGCGTGAGCTATCAGGTCACAGAGGGCGAAGCCGCCACGGTGGACAGCGCCACGGGCGCGGTGCATATCGTCAAGGCCGGCACGGCGACCATCACGGCGACCGCCGAGGAAACGAACGCCTACACCTCCGCGACCGCAAGCTATACGCTGACGGTCGATCCCAAGACCGTGACGATCCCCACGGCGGCGACCGGTCTCAAATGGACGGGCAACGAGCAGACGGGCGTTGTCGCAGGTACGGGCTACACCGTAGCAAACAGCAAAGCAACGGCGGTAGGCAGCTACACCGCGACGGCGACGCTGACCAGCACGACCAATTATAAATGGAGCGACAATACAACGGCGGCGAAGTCCATCGCGTGGAGCATCGCCAAGGCGGACGGCCCTGCCGCCCCGACCGGGCTTACGGGCGTCGCCCCGACCACGGACGGCGGCAGCGACGGAAAGATCACCGGCGTCACGACCGAGATGGAGTACAGCGCGGACGGTTCTTCTTATACGGCCTGCTCCGGCACGGAAATCACCGGCCTGAGCGCCGGAACGTACTATGTGCGTTATCAGGAAACCGCGACGCACGAAGCGGGCGCGGCGGCGACGGTGCAAGTCCCGGCGTACACCCCGCCGACCGTGTCCGGCAGCTTTGACGGCAGCGGCAAGCTGGTCGCTACCGTCACCGCACCGAAGGATTCCGTGCTGATCGCGGTTAGCTACGCAAGCAGCGGAAAAATGACGGACACCAAAACCTATGAGGTCACGGCGGCGGTGAACAATGGAACGCATACCTTTGACACGCTTGCTATGGCCAGCGGAAACACCTACAAGATCATGCTTGTGGATAAGGCGACCTACGCTCCGCTCTGCGCCGCGTGGGGCAACTGACGCCGCAAGCGGCACGGGCAGCGGCGAGTACGCGGCGGAAGCGACTGTGACGATCACGCCGAACGCCGCCATGACGCGCGGAATGCTGGCGCAGGCGCTCTATAACTTCGACCGCAGCGCCGCGCCGAATGGAACATCGCCCGCATCTGCGATCTGCCGCGCGGGATAGTATTTGCCGACAGCAGAAGGATAAGTGGACGCCAGCAGCTCGTAACGCTCGCGCTGCGTCGCGCGCTCCATGCCGTCGAACGCGACCTCAAACAGATTCCGCAGACGCACCTGCGCGAGCGCGGGCGTCCAACCGGGGCTACATCGCGCACCACATCAAGCCCCGCATCGGCGACGTCCCGCTGGAAAAGCTGATCGCCCTCGATCTGCAAAAGCTGTACTGAACGGCGAGGAGAAGAAACGCTTCCTCGACTTTGCCGACGCCTGGTCCACCTTCAACGGCGATTCCACCCTGGACGGTTTCATCACCGGCTTCCGGTTGGGAGCCAGATTTATGATGGATACCTTTCTGAGCGACGGCGCACTATTTGAGAGTTTTTTGGAGAACTAAAGGAACGTGTCCTCGCGCCGGATGCGGCGCGAGGACATATTGCTATTACAGTGTTCTCTTGTTCCGGCGGAGTGCTGTCATCCGGTCCAGATTGCCATGATTACCCGGTTCAAAAGCGGGGACCTATTCACTTCTGCCAAATCGGATTCTATTTCATTTTTTCAAGCACTTCAGCGGTGTCACCGTCAAGGCAAATGGCCTGTTTCTCAATTTCTTTTGGACAGTACGCTTCACCGTAATTCAAGCAAGC
>SVKM01000131.1 GCA_015068465.1 Oscillospiraceae bacterium
GGGATTGATGCAGTACGGGCGCTTGAAGCCCTTGCCGGACTTCTTGAACATCGTGTGGCCGCAGCTCGGGCAATCGTCCTTGACCGGCACGTCGAAGGTCGTGAAATCGCACGCCTTGTCCGGGTCGCGGCTGCCGCGGAACTCGCAGGCGTAATAGGTGTACTGCTTGTTGGTCTTCTTGCTCACGCCGGTGCGCTTCATCAGCCTGCCGCCGCACTTGGGGCAGCGGCCCGGCATCTCGATGACGAGCGGCTTCGTGAACGTGCACTCGGGATAGCCGGGGCAGGCGAGGAACCTGCCGAAGCGCCCGGACTTGACGACCATGTTGCGCCCGCAGATGTCGCACTTTTCCTCGCTGACCTCGTCGGGCACCTTGAGATGGACGCCCTCGAGCGACTGCTCCGCCTGCTTGAGCTCCGCGGAAAACTCGCCGTAGAAATCGCGCAGGATGCTCTTCCACGCCTTCTTGCCCTCCTCAACGGCGTCGAGCGTCTCCTCCATGCGCGCGGTAAACTTGGTGTCGACGATGTCGGGGAACTTCTCCTCCATCAGCTCCGTCACGACCGTGCCGAGCGGCGTCGGGCGCAGGTACTTGCCCTCCTTGACGACATACTCGCGGTCAAGGATGGTCGAAACCGTGGGCGCGTAGGTGGAGGGCCTTCCGATGCCGTTTTGCTCCATCGCGCGGATCAGCGTCGCGTCGGTGTAGCGCACGGGCGGCTGCGTGAAGTGCTGCTCGGGCGTAAAGCCGTCGAGCGTCACGACCTGCCCCTCCTGAAGCGGGGGCAGCTTCGTGGATTTCTCCTCCTTCTCGTCGTCGCGCGACTCCTCATAGAGCGCGGTGTAGCCCGAGAACTTGAGGTCGCTCGCGCTCGCGCGGAACTCGTGGCCGTTCGCCTCGATCTCCACGCTCACGCTGTCGTAGACGGCGTTCGCCATCTGGCTCGCGAGGAAGCGGCTCCAGATCAGGCGGTAGAGCCGGTACTGCTCGCCGGTCAGGTCGCCCTTGACGCGCTCCGGCGTCAGCTCGACGCTCGACGGGCGGATCGCCTCGTGCGCGTCCTGCGCACCCTCGCGCGCCTTGAAGCGGCGTGTCGTGTGCGGATAGTAGTCCTGCCCGTAGCGGCCGAGGATAAACGTCTTCGCCGCGGCGAGCGCCTCCTCGGAGATGCGCAGCGAGTCGGTACGCATATAGGTGATCAGGCCGACCGTGCCCTCGCCGGTGACGTCCACGCCCTCATAGAGCTGCTGCGCGATCGCCATGGTGCGGCGCGGGGTCATGTTCAGCTTGCGCGACGCCTCCTGCTGGAGCGTCGAGGTCGTGAACGGCGGAGACGGGGAGCGCTGCTTGTCGGCGCGCTTGATGGACTTTACCTTGAATTCTGCGCTCTTGACGTCCTCCATGACGGCGTCGACCGCCGCCTTGGAATCCGGCTCGACCTTCTTGCCGTTCCTGCCGTAATAGTGCGCGGTAAAGGGCTTGCTCTTCGGCGCGTCGCGCAGGGCGGCTTCGAGCGTCCAGTATTCCTCCGGCTTGAACGCGGCGATCTCCTTCTCGCGGTCGTCGACCATGCGCATCGCCACCGACTGCACGCGGCCCGCGGAAAGCCCGCGGCGCACCTTCTTCCACAGCAGCGGCGAGAGCTCGTAGCCCACGATGCGGTCGAGGATGCGGCGCGCCTGCTGCGCGTCGACCAGATCCTGGTCGATGGCGCGCGGCGCCTTGATGCTCTCGCTGACGACCTTCTTCGTGATCTCGTTGAAGGTCACGCGCTTCGCCTTCTCGTCGTCGAGCCCGAGCAGCGCCTTGAGGTGCCACGAGATCGCCTCGCCCTCGCGGTCCGGGTCCGTTGCGAGATAAACGGTGTCGCTCTCCTTGGCGGACGCCTTGAGCTCCTTGATGAGCGCTTCCTTGCCCTTGATGGGCTTGTAGTCCGGCTCAAAATCGTTTTCGATGTCGACGCCGAGCTTGCTCTTGGGCAGGTCGCGCAGATGGCCCATGCTCGCCGTCACGGTGAAGTCCCTGCCGAGATATTTTCCGATGGTCTTCGCCTTCGCGGGAGACTCGACGATGACCAGATTCTTCTTAGCCATGATCCCTTTTACTCCTCTATCAGTTCTACATTCAATGAAAAGCGCTTGCCGCCGCTCTGGGCGACGCAGCCCTCGATCTCCAGCACCGTCAGCGCGGAAAGCACGCGCCGCGTCGGCAGATCGACCGCCTCGATCAGATCGTCGACCTGCATCTCGCCGTCCTTGAGCCGGCGCAGGATGCGCACCTGGTCGTCCGTGAGACTCGTCTTGCCCTCGCGGATATCGAGCGCGGGCAGCTTCGCGCGCTCCTCGCGCTCCGCCTCCTTCGCGATCGTCTCCTCCTGCCGCGCCTGATAGCCCAGCGTACGGGGCAGCTCGACCTGGCCGCAATGTACCTTATGCGGATAGCTTGCCTCATACTCCCAGAGAATATCGCGGCTGTCGGCAGCGAGCGCCGCCGCGCCGTCCGCGATCAGGCGGTTGCAGCCGCGGCTCTTCGGCGCGTTGATCGGTCCCGGGATCGCAAACACGTCGCGCCCCTGTTCCAGCGCCGTACGCGCGGTGATGAGCGCGCCGCTGCGCTCAGGTGCCTCGACCACGACGGTCGCAAGGCACAAGCCGCTGATGATGCGGTTGCGCACGGGAAAGTGCATCCCGACGGCGGGCGTCCCCGGCGGATACTCCGTCACAAGCGCGCCGGAGGCGGCAATATCGCGGTAGAGCTGCTCGTTCCCCGCGGGATACACGACGTCCAGCCCGCAGCCGAGCACCGCGACGGTCCTCGCGCCGGCGCGCAGCGCCCCGCGGTGAGAAGCGGAGTCGATGCCGTACGCCGCGCCCGAAACGATCAGCGCGCCCTGCTTGGCAAGCGAATACGCCATCGTTTCCGCGGTCTCGATGCCGTAGGGCGTCGCGTCGCGCGTGCCGACCATGGCAACTGCCGCCTCCTCGTCGATCTCAGGGAGCCTGCCCTTGACGTAGAGCAGACACGGCGGCTCGTAGATGTTGCGCAGCCGCACCGGATAGTCCGCGTCCTGCATCGTCAGGATGCGGAGCCCCAGCCGCTCGCAGTCGCCCAAAATGCGGTCCGCCGAAGCGGTGTTCTTGTCGGAAAGCTGCGCGGCGAGCTTTTGCGTCATGCCCTCGACGTGGAGGTATTCCTCCGCGTCGGCGTAGTAGATGTTCTCCGGCGTGCCGAAATGCTCCAGCAGCTGCAGCTTGACCCGGGTCGAAAGCCCCTTGAGCTCGCTGAGCCAGACCCAGTATTTGGTTCCCGCCATTCGGTTTCTCCTTTGCTTGTTATCGGTACATCTCCCACAGCGCGATCGACGCCGCCGTCGCCGCGTTGAGCGATTCGCAGCGCCCGCTCATGGGAATTCTGATCGTCCCGTCGCACAGCGCGAGCAGCTCCCCGCTCAGCCCGCGCCCCTCGCTGCCGATGGCAACGGCGGCACGGGAGAGATCCGCCTCGCGCAGGTCTGTGGTATCGCCGCGCAGCGCCGCGCCGTAGAGCGCGACGCCGCTCGCGCGCAGCAGCGCCGTCAATTCGTCCGGCGCGCAGACGTAAGCCCTCTGGCGAAAGATCGCGCCCATCGTCGCGCGCACGGTCTTGGGGTTGTATAGGTCGGCGCAGGCGTTCACGAGGAACACCGCGCCGCAGTCGAACGCGTCCGCCGTGCGCAGGATCGTGCCGACGTTTCCGGGGTCCTGCACACCGTCGAGGACGAGATACCGCCCGCCGTCCAGCTTCTCCGGGAGCGCGGGGCGCTCCAGCGCCGCCGTAAACAGCGCGCCCTGCGGCGTCTCCGCCGGGCTGACGGAGCGCATCAGCTCCCCGCTCACACGCACGGCGCGCACGCCGTCGGGAAGCGCGGGAAGCTCCACGCCCTCCGAGACGACGACGGTCTTCAGCGGCGCGCGCCACTTGATCGCCTCATCGAGCAGCTTCACGCCGTCGCCGAGGTATTCCCCGCACTCGCCGCGGTAGGCGCGGGAGGACGCGAGGCGGCGCAGATGCGTCAGCAGCGCGTTGTGCCGGCTCGTGATGGTTTCGACCGCCAATGCTCTCCCTCCCCGATACATATTAAATAAGGACATTAAACATAGAGACAATAGCACAAGACTTTTTCAAATGCAAGTGCAAAATTGCGGCGTATAAGAAAAGGGCGGGTCGTTCGACCCGCCCTCTGCGTGATTATTAAAGCATGTTCAGCACGAGCGTCAGCACGATGAACACCGCGCCGACCCACTTGGTCGCGCGCGCAAGCTTCGCGTCGACGGACTTTGCCTTGTTCTTCGCCATAAAGCTGTCCGCCACACCGCCGATGGCGCCGGAGAGGCCGGCGGACTTGCCGGACTGGATCAGCACGACGGCGATCACAAAGAGGCCGCACAGGACTTGCAGGATCATCACAAACGTATACATAGCTATCTTTCCTCCGTTATTTCGTCACGCGGACAGAGCCGCGTTTTCAATCGCGTTGGATACTATACCACAGCTTTTTGTGAAATGCAAGCCCCAATTTTAGTTTGCGAACCGGATGGTCTGCTTTTCCGCGTCCACCGCCGCCTCGACGCCGAAGGGAATGATACACCGCGGCGCCGCATGCCCGACGTTCAGGTTCCAGACGATGGGCAGCTCCGGGCGGTCAATGACCTCGCTCAGCAGCGCCTTGTATTCGTTTTCATACATCCGGTCGATCGGTTTTCCCGCCAGAATGCCGGAAACCGCGCCGAACACGCCCGCTTCCTTCAGATACTCCAACGCCCGCCGGTACTTCTCGGGAGACATTTTTTCCTCGCTCGATTCCAGCAGCAGGATGCGCCCCTTCCAGTCCTCCATGTCGGGAAAGAGGCGGTATCTCTCGCACAGCGCGGGCATATCGGCGTAGCGCTCGCCGTTGAAAAAATCGTACATCGTGTCGATGCACCCGCCGAGTATCTTTCCCGAAAATGTCGGCGCGCCCTGCAGCAGCTCGAAGCCCTCGTCGGGCCGCGGCGTCAGGCTCACGCCGACCTGCGCGGGCGAGAAATCCGTCCGTTCCCCGTACCAAACGTCGCTTGGCGTGATCTCCCGGACGGTCCCCGTGGAGAGCAGCTCCTCAAAATACTTTTTCGTATACGGAAGCATTTCCGGCCCGATCTCGCAGACGTCCGGCAGGAAAGCCTGTCCGTAGAACGTGCGCATCCCGACCTTGTGCAGCATGAAATGGTTGACGGTCGTGTCGGAAAAGCCCAGAAACACCTTCTCGCACGCTGCGGCGGCAAGCTCGCCGTGATCGAACAGGTACGGCGCAAGCCGATAGGTGTCGTCCCCGCCGATGGCGCAGAGGATCATGTCGATCTCCGGGTCGCGCAGCGCCTGCAAAAGGTCCTCCGCGCGCTTTTCCGGATGTTCGCGGACATAGTCCAGCCCTTTGCACGCGTTCGGCATCAGCTTCACGCGCAGCCCGTAGTCCCGCAGCCTGCGAAGCCCGATCTCCACCTCGTGCGCCACGAACTGTTCGCCGAGAATGCCGCTGGACAGGCTGACGATCCCCACCGTCCGTATCATGGCGTCTCTTCCTCCGGCTCCTTCGCGCCGCGCTCGCGCAGCTCCGCAATCTTTGCCTGCGAGGCGTGGATCGCGCGCACGATGTCCGCCACCGCGTCCGGCGCGCTGTCGACGCACTGTGCGGCGTACCACTCGCCGAGCGCCTGATAGTTTTTCTCCAGCGTCCGCTTCTCGCTCATCAGCGCGACGCTCGAAACCGCGTAGTCCCTGAGCGCGCCCGCCTTGCCGAGCGCATAGTCCTTGAGCGCGCTCGCCTTTTCCCCGGCGTAGTCCATGAGCTTTTCGGTCTTTTCGCCCGCGGATTCCTTCAGCGCGGTCGCCTTTTCCCCGGCAAGATCCATGAATTCTCCGCCTTTTTCATCCGCGAGGCCCTTAAGCGCCGCCGCCTTCTCCCCTGCGTAATCCATCAGCTCCTCCGCCTTTTCACCGGCGGCGGCAGCGGCGTCCTGCGCCTTCTCGGTTGCCGTATAGGCAGCGTTTTGCGCCTTGCGCTTGAGTTCCTCCAAATCCGGCATATCGTCCGCTCCTTTCCGTTGCTTTTTCCCGTTTTCGTCAGTTCTTCTCGACCCAGCCGCAGGCGCACTGCACCGCGCGCTTCCAGCCGCGATAGATCTCCTCACACTCGAACTGCTCGCGCTGCGGTGTAAACACCTTCGCGCTCTCGCGCACCGCGCGCACCTCGTCAAGGTTCTTCCAAAGCCCCACGGCAAGCCCCGCGAGCGCCGCCGCGCCGAACGCCGTCGTTTCGACCATGACCGGACGGTCGACGGGGATGCGCAGCAGATCCGCCTGGAACTGCATCATCAGGTCGCTCACGCTCGCGCCGCCGTCGACGCGCAGCACGGAGATCTCGCAGCCCGCGTCCTGGCGCATCGCGGTCATCAGATCGGTCACCTGATAGGCGATGGATTCGAGCACCGCGCGGGCAAAGTGCGCGCGCGAGGTGCCGCGCGTCATGCCCACGACGCAGCCGCGGGCGTACATGTCCCAGTACGGCGCGCCGAGGCCCGTGAACGCCGGCACAAGGTAGACGCCGCCGGTGTCGGGCACGCTCTCCGCCAAAATATCGCACTCATGCGCGGTCGAAATCAAGTGCATTTCGTCGCGCAGCCACTGGATCGCGCTGCCGGCGTTGAAAACGCTGCCCTCAAGGGCGTAGGTCGTCTTTCCGCCGACGTTCCACGCGACGGAGGTGACCAGCCCCGCGCGCGAGCGCACGGCCTGGTCGCCGACGTTCATCAGCGTGAAGCAGCCCGTGCCGTAGGTGTTCTTCGCCTGCCCGCGCTCATAGCAGCCCTGTCCGAACAGCGCCGACTGCTGGTCGCCCGCCGCGCCGCACACCGGCACGCCCGCGAGGTCCTCCAGCCCCTCGATGCCGTCCGCGACGACGCCGTAGACCTCGGAGTTGCCGACGGGCCTGGGCAGCATGCTCATCGGGATGTTTAGAAGGCGGCACAGCTCCGTATCCCATTGGAGCGTGTGGATGTTGAAGAGCATCGTGCGCGAGGCGTTGGAGTAGTCGGTCACGTGCGCCTTGCCGCCGGTGAGCTTCCAGATGAGCCACGTTTCGATCGTGCCGAACAGCAGCTCGCCGCGCTCCGCCTTCTCCCGCGCGCCGGG
>SVKM01000132.1 GCA_015068465.1 Oscillospiraceae bacterium
GGAGAGCTGGAAGCGCACAATGGCGCGCCGCCCGGATCTCTGGGAAAAGTTCGACGAGAGCAGGCTCACGACCAAGCAGGAGCGCAAGCTGCTTGCCGAGGCGAAGGCGGAGTTTGAAGCGGAAAACAAAAAAGACTGACGGCTGCTGCCGTCAGTCTTTTTTATGTAGGGATCTTTGCTCACGCGATGCGGATCGCACCGGCGTAGTAAGTGGAATAGTAGCTCTCAGACAGGGAGTTGCGATAGACTCTGCCGACGCTGTAGCGCGCGTGGATGATCTCGCCGCCGCCGACATAGATGGCGACGTGGTTGATGCTGCCGCCGCTGCTGGGGCTGGAGAAGAACACCAGATCGCCCGGCTGGAGCTCGGAGCGGGAGACCTTGTAGCCGCAGTTGGCGTACTGGCCGGACGCGGTGTGCGGCAGGGAATAGCCGAACTGCTTGTAGAGGTACATCGTCAGGCCCGAGCAGTCAAAACCGCTCGGAGAAGAGCCGCCGTAGACGTAGGGCACGCCCAGGTACTGCCAGACCATCGCGGCGACCTGCTCGCCGACGCTGGAGACGGGGGGCTCGCCCTCGGCGACGTAGTCGCTGCGGACATAGCCGGAGGTGTTGCCGAACGAGACGAATGACCAACCGTCCGCCGTGCCGAGAATGGTGATCTTCTTGCCGGTGGAAACGGTCGTGATGCGGTCATAGTCGGTGCTGGGACCGGTGCGGACGTTGATGGTGCCGCCGGTGATGTAGCCGGCAACCGAGCTGCTCGTATCGACGCCCATGCCGACGGTCTCGACCGAGGAAGCCTCGGCGGTCGCGGCGGGGATGAGCGTTTCCTCCGCAGCGGGTTCCGCTTCAGCACTCTGCGGCTCCGCGGCGGGGGCGGGCTGCTCGGCGGGAGCGGCTTCCTCGGGAAGGGAGGCGCGGACGCCGTCGTCGAGAGTGAGGTAGTCCTCAAAGATATAGCCGGTCGTGCCGCCGAAGGAGATCTTGTACCATTCGTCGCAGACAGCGGTCACGGTCACGCGCTTGCCCTCGGAGACGCGCGTGACGCGGCTGAAGCCCGTGCCGGCGCCGGCGCGCACGTTGATGGTGGAGCCGCCCCTGACGGTGGCGTTGCCGACAGACTTGTCGACGGTCTGCGCGGCGGAATTGGAAGAAGCTGCGGGCGCGGAAGCGCCGTCGCGCATGATGTAATCCTTGCGGATGTAGCCGGTCGTACCGCCGAAGGACACCTGATACCAGTCGCCGGACTGGCTGAGCACCGCGACGCGCTTGCCCTCGGCGACCATTGTGACTTTGTCACAGCTCGTATCGGGTCCGGAGCGGACATTGATGGTGGTGCCGCCCGTGACGGTGGCGTTGGGCTGCTGCGAAGAACTGCCGCCGTTGACGTTGATATAATCCTTGAGCACGTAGCCCTTGGAGTTGTTCCACTGGATGTGATACCAACCGTTCTCCTCGCCGAGGATCGTTACGGTCTTGCCGGCGGCGAGCATTTCGACGACCTCATAGCCCGTGCCGGGGCCCTTGCGGGCGTTGACGACGTCGCCGGTGATGATGCCCGTCTGCGCCGCGAGCACGCCGACGGCGAGGATGAGCGCCATCGCCGCGGTGAGGAGGAACAGACGCAAAAAGCTGTGATGAGTGTGTTTCATAATCGTCTCTCTTTCGTATCCGGATGGGTCACATCTTGCCGCTGAGCGCACGGTCAAGCCAGATCGTGGCAAACTCCATCGCCTCTGCCATGCTGTTTTTCTCGGTGCTGCGCACGACGCGGTCGCGCGACTTGAGGTTGGGCGAGGTGAGCTGCAGCTGGATCGAAACGCGTGTGGCGAGGGAGAGGTCCTTGAGCTCCTCGCTCTCGTTCACCTGCATCATCACAATATATTTCTCCGCCATCGAGCCGTAGTAGATCAGGTTGCCGGCTCTGCGCAGCGGGTGTCCGCAATACATCAGTTCCTTTGTCTCGGCCATAGGGTCCGCTCCTTCCTAGTATCAATTCGTTACAATTTGTAACCGAATTGTAACATTTAATCCCGCGCTTGTCAACCGCAGGGTGTGGGAAAAAGTGACGGTAAATGAGACAATATCTTGTTGAATGTTACAAAAAGGGCTTTTCGCGTACGCGAAAAGCCCTTTTCAGAAGCGGTCTTATTTATCAAGATAGCTGCGCAGCAGCACCTGCAGCAGCTCGTCCCGGTCGAGCTTGCGGATCAGCGTACGCGCCTCGTGATGGTTTGTGATATAGGTGGGGTCCTCGGAGAGGATATAGCCGACGATCTGGTTGATCGGGTTGTAACCCTTGTCCTCAAGCGCGGCATAAACCGTGGTGAGGATATGGTGGATCTCGGCGTCCTTTTCCTGGACGGCGTCGAACTTGCGGGTAAATTCATCCATGCGGACATCCCTCCTTCGCAAAGCCAGTATAGCGCACCTATGAAAAAAAGTAAAGGATTCTTTCGCAACTGTAACAGAATCGTAATTTGACGATTTCCGCCGTTTCAGCGCAGATGCGCGTCGAGCTTGGCCTCAAGCGCTGCGACGATGGACTTCATGGCCGCGTCCGCTTCCTCGCTTGTGAGGCTGCGGTCGTCGGCGCGCAGCACCAGCGAGAACGCGACGCTCTTGCGGCCGGAGAGGATGCCGGGGCCGCGGTAGATATCGAAGAGCGCGACCTCGCGCAGCAGCCCGCCGGCGGCGGCGCGGATGCACTCCTCGAGCGCGCCGACCGTGATATGCTCGGCGCAGACGACCGCGATGTCGCGCGTCGCCGCGGGAAACTTCGGCAGCGGCTGATACTCCGGTTTGCCGCCGCGCGTTTCATACAGAGCCTCAAAGCTCAGCTCCGCGGCGTAGACCTCGGTCTCGACGCCGTAGTTTGCCGCGACGAGCGGATGGACCTGACCGAAGACGCCGAGCAGCCTGCCGCCGGCATAGACCTTCGCGCAGCGTCCGGGATGGTACGAGGCGTTGTCCGTGCAGGCCTCATAGCGCACGTCCGCGATTTTCGCCTCGCGCAGGACGCCCTCGACGGCGCCCTTGAACGAGAAGAAGTCGATCCCGTCGCCGTAGGCGCCCAGCGCGAGCATCTTCGGCTCGTCGGCAAGGCCGTCCGCGCGCGGGAGATAGATCTTGCCGAGCTCATAGAGCCGCGCGGACTTGTTGCGGTAATTGTAGTTGCGCGTGATGATCTCCAGCATGCTCGGCAGGATGGTCGTGCGCATGATGGAGGTGTCCTCGCCGAGCGGGTTGAGGATCTTCAGGCTCTTGCGCATCGGGCTGTCCGCGGGCATGCGGATCTTATCATAATAGGAAGGCGAGATGAACGAATAGGTGATGATCTCGTCGTAGCCCAGCGCGCGGCAGGTGACGCCGAGCGCGCGCTCGAAGCGCTGCACTTCGGTGAAGCCGCCGCGGGTCGTCTCGCCCTTCGTGAGCGTGCAGGGGATGTTGTTGTAGCCGTAGAAGCGCGCGACCTCCTCCGCGAGGTCTGCCATCGCCTGTACGTCGCCGCGCCAGGAGGGGACGATCACATCCGCCGCGCCGCCCGGGAAGCTCTTGTCGGCGGTGACGATGTCCACGCGCGCGAGCAGGCGGTACTGCTCGGCGGGCGCGATGTCTGTGCCGAGGAAGGCGTTGATCTTGTCAGGGTCCATGCGGATGACCGTGGGCTGCGGGGGATTGGGAAAGACGTCGATAAAGCCATCGACGACCTCGCCCGCGCCGAGTTGGGCGACCAGCTCGCAGGCGCGCTCCACGGCGGGAAGCGTATTCATCACGTCAAGGCCCTTTTCGTAGCGGCTCGACGCGTCGGTGCGCATGCCAAGCGCCGCCGCCGTGCGGCGGACGGAGACGCCGTTGAAGTTCGCGGATTCAAACAGCACCATCGCCGTGTCGCCGACGATCTCGCTGTTCGCGCCGCCCATCACGCCCGCGACGCACACGGGCTTGTGCTCGTCGCAGATGCAGAGCATATTCGGCGTGAGCTTGCGCTCGTTGCCGTCGAGCGTCTGGATGGTCTCGCCCTCGCGCGCGGTGCGCACGACGATGTGGCCGCCCTCGACGCAGGAAAAGTCGAACGCGTGCATCGGCTGACCGTATTCGAGCATGACGTAGTTCGTGATGTCGACGATGTTGTTGATCGGGCGCACGCCGGAGGCGCGCAGACGCTCGCGCATCCACAGCGGGGACGGCGCGATCCTGACGTTCCTGACGAGCCGTGCGGTATAGCGCGGGCAGAGCGCAGGATCGTCGATGTCGATCCGCACATGTTCGCGGATGTCGCCGCCGGCGGACTTGACCTCGGGCAAGTGCATCGCATAGGGCTTATCATAGGTGGCGCTCGCCTCGCGCACGAGGCCGAGGACGCTCAGACAGTCGGGGCGGTTGGGCGTGATCTCAAACTCGACGAGCGTGTCGTCATAGCCGATCGCCTCGGTGATATCGTCGCCGGGCTTGAGCCCCTTGGCGGCGAGGTCGGGGTCGTGGTTGAGGAGGAAGAGGCCGTTTTCGGGGTTGTGCGGCCAGTCGTGCTCGGTCATGCCGAGCTCCTGCCACGAGCAGCACATGCCGTTGGACGGCACGCCGCGCAGCTCGCCGGCTTCGATGTGCTTGCCGCCGGCAAGGTCCGCGCCGGGGAGCGCGACCGGGACGAGGTCGCCGACCTGCTGGTTCTGCGCGCCGGTGACGATCTGCACGGGCTTGCCCTGCCCGACGTCGATCTGGCAGACCCACATGTGGTCGCTGTTCTCATGGCGGACCATCTCGAGGATCTTGCCGACGACGACGTTTTTGATCTCCGCGCCCTCGCGCGTGACGGTCTCGACCTTGGAGCCGGAGAGCGTCATATCTTCGTCGAAGTCCTTGTCGCTGACGTTTTTGAGGTCGACGAACTCGTTGAGCCATTTTCTGCTTAAAATCATGGTTGCGCCCTCCTTTCCTTAAAACTGCTCCAGGAACCGCACGTCGTTTTCAAAGATGAGACGCAGGTCGCTGATCTTGTACTGGCCGAGCGCCAGACGCTCCAGACCGAAGCCGAACGCCCAGCCGGAATACACGCTCGAGTCGATGCCGCAGCCCTCGAGCACCTTCGGGTGGATCATGCCCGCGCCGAGCAGCTCGATCCAGCCCTCGCCCTTGCAGGTCGGGCAGCCCGCGCCGTGGCACTTGTAGCACTGGATGTCCATTTCGCAGCTCGGCTCGGTGAACGGGAAGTGGTGCGGGCGGAAGCGCGTGACCGTATCCTCGCCGTAGAGGGACTTGACGACCTCGTTGAGGGTCCCCTTGAGGTCTGCCATCGTGATGCCCTTGTCGATCGCCATGCCCTCGATCTGGTGGAACATGGGCGAGTGCGTCGCATCGACCTCGTCCTTGCGGTAGACGCGGCCCGGCGCGATCATGCGGATCGGAAGCGAGCGCGTTTCCATCGCGTGGATCTGCATCGGGGAGGTCTGCGTGCGCAGCAGGATGGAGCTGTCCTCGGTGAAATAGAACGTGTCGCTCCACTCGCGCGCGGGGTGGCCCTCCTCGACGTTGAGCTTGGTGAAGTTGTAATCGGCAAGCTCGACCTCGCGGTCCTCGATGACCTCGAAGCCCATGCCGATGAAGATGTCCTTGATCTCGTCGAGCACCTGATACATCGGGTGCTGCTTGCCGAGTGCGTGCGCCTCGCCCGGGATCGTCACGTCCACGGTCTCGGCGAGCAGGCGCGCCGCCATCGCCTTGCCTGCGAGCTCGCCGGCGCGCGCTTCGATCGCGGCTTCGAGCTTGGCGCGCACTTCGTTGGCAAGCTGACCCATGACCGGGCGCTCCTCGGCGGAGAGCTTGCCCATCTGCTTGAGGACGGCGGTCAGCTCGCCCTTCTTGCCGAGGTACTGGACGCGCAGCGCTTCGAGCGCGTCGGCGTCCGCCGCGTTTTCCATCGCCGCGACCGCCGAGGCGCGGATGGCTTCCAATTGTTGCTTCATATCGCTTTCTCCTTTGCAAGAGTGAAAATCAACTAAACTATATTTATATCATAGGAAAGAGACGCTTGCAAGCGGCAATTTGACCGAGAAATGCTTGACTTTTGCATCGGGCATTATATAATTATAATGTTGTGGGAAAACACAAGACATTGTTTTTTGAAGGGAGTTTCCTCTATGGCAACTTATAAGATGCACGTTGCGGGCCTTACCCGCGACCTTCCCATCTGCAAGGTCAACGACGAGCTGTACATCGGCGCGTTTATTATGTTCGGCGACGCGGAGCTGACCGTCGCGTGCGCGCGCGACCTTTTGAAGCTTGCGCAGGGGATCGACTATGACTATCTCTTTACCGCCGAGGCGAAGAGCATCCCGCTCATTCACGAGATGGCGCGCCAGAGCGGGGCTGAGAAGTATTTCATCGCGCGCAAGGGTCCCAAGGTCTATATGCCCGACCCGATCAGCGTGGACGACCAGTCCATCACCACGCTCTCGCTCCAGCGGCTCTACCTCGGCAGCGACGACGCGGCGATCATCCGCGGCAAGAAGATCCTGATCGTGGACGACGTCATTTCCACCGGCGGCTCGCTCAAGGCGATGGAGGCGCTGGTCGAGAAGGCGGGCGGCACGGTCGCCGGGCGCATGGCGGTGCTTGCCGAGGGCGCCGCCGCGGAGCGCAGCGACATCAAGTTCCTCGAAAAGCTGCCCGTGTTCAACGCCGACGGAACGGTCAAATAACCGCGAAGCGATTATTTGACCGATTGATCGCCATTTCGCTCGCCCCTTTGGGGCAACCGCGAAATATGGCTGCGTTTTTTAACCCCGCAAAGCGGGCTTGAAAAGCAGAAAAACCATATACAGGCGCTGCCGCGAGGCAGCGCCTGTTTTACGTTCTCTTGCCGTTTTCACCAAAAATATCGCCGCAATTTTGGCTTGCCCCGCACATGCTTTTGCGTTATCCTAAATAAAATCAATGAAACCAAAAAATAATTTTGAACGGGAGGCGCAGGAATGGCAAAGGAGAGCTATGCGGGCAAGATCAATCGCAAATTCGCCAAGAAGGTGCACGTGGTGGAGGTCGCCGCGGGCAGGGAGCCGGCGGACCTCGTGCTCAAGAACGCGACGTATGTCAACGTCTTTTGCAACGAGCTGAGCCACGGCGATATCGCGGTCGCGGGCGGCCTGATCGCCGGCATGGGCGAGGAGTACCACGGCAAGGTCGAGGTCGACGTGGGCGGCA
>SVKM01000133.1 GCA_015068465.1 Oscillospiraceae bacterium
GCGGATTTCCCCTATGGCCTGCAGGTGTTCTTCGACGAGGGCGCCGGCATGGAGAACCTGCGTGCGATGATGCTTGCCAATGCCGTCAAGGAGGTCGTCGACGAGAATCAGTTCGACTTCATGCCGCCCGACGTCCAGCTCAACCCCGACACGGCGAGCTTCATCGTCGACAACGGCTTCTTCCTGCGCTTCAAGACCGAGGCCGACCGCAATTCCGCGGAGAGCGCGGTGCGCGAGACCAGCTCGGTGCGCGAATTCTTGCCCTTCGATTACGCCCCCGGCATTGCCGCGCAGGCGCAGCAGAGCGAGGCTCCGGCCGCGGCGGAGAGCGCGGCGGCCCCCGCGGCGGCCGAGAGTGCCGCCGCCCCGCAGCAAAGCAGCGCCGCGGCGCAGACCGCCGCGAAGCAGCAGCACGCCAAGGAGAGTCTCATCAGCGTCAGCCTTTCCAAGCTCGACACGCTCATGGCGGTCGTCAGCGAGATCGTCATCACCGAGGCGCAGGTCACGGCAAGCCCCGACCTCAAGGGCCTCAAGCTCGACAACTTCACCAAGGCGGCGCGCCAGCTCCGCTCCCTGACCGACCAGCTGCAGGACGTCGCGATGAGCCTGCGCATGGTTCCGGTCTCCGGCACGTTCCAGAAGATGAAGCGCATCGTGCGCGATATGAGCAAGAAGCTCGACCGCGAGGCGAACCTCATCCTCGAGGGCGAGGACACCGAGGTCGACAAGACCATCGTCGACTCCATCTCCGACCCGATCATGCACATCGTCCGCAACTCCATGGACCACGGTATCGAGGAGAGCAAGGACGAGCGCGTCGCGGCGGGCAAGGATCCCGTCGGCACGATCATTCTGGCGGCGCGCCAGACCGGCAGCGAGGTCATCATCGAGGTCATCGACGACGGCCGCGGCGTCAACGACGAGGCGGTGCTCAACAAGGCGATCCGCCAGGGGCTTGCCCAGCCGGGCGTCGACTACAGCCACAAGGACATCCTCAACTTCCTGCTTATGCCGGGCTTCTCGACCAACGTCGAGGTCACCGAGTACTCCGGCAGAGGCGTCGGCATGGACGTCGTCAAGAGCAACGTCGAGAACTGCGGCGGCACCGTTTCGATCTCGAGCGAGCTCGGCAAGGGCATGACCACGACGCTCAAGATCCCCCTGACCATGGCGATCATGGACGGCATGGAGGTCAGCGTCGGCGAGAGCATCTTCACCGTGCCCATCAGCAACATCCGCCAGATCTTCAAGGCGTCCGACATGCATATCATCCAGGATGAGACGCATGGCGAGATGATCAAGATCGTGGACAACTTCTACTCCATCGTCCGCGCGAAGGACTTCTACAGCATTGCCGGCGGCGTGGA
Organism: Oscillospiraceae bacterium; assembly: GCA_015068465.1. Classification (GTDB taxonomy): domain Bacteria; phylum Bacillota; class Clostridia; order Oscillospirales; family Oscillospiraceae; genus Hominicoprocola. The sequence goes on from SVKM01000133.1 coordinate 1,368, forward strand.
CAATTTCAGCGACGGCGTGCTTTTGTGGGTGGAGGCCGGCGACAATTCGTTCTGCCTGTTTGTCGACCAGCTCATCGGCGAGCAGCAGGTGGTCGTCAAGCCGCTGCCCGACTACGTGAACAACTTCGGCATCAAGAGCTCCGGCATCTCCGGCTGCACGATCCTCGGCGACGGCAGCATCAGCATCATCCTTGATGTCGCCAACATCTACACGGCACAGAACTGAAAGGAGAGAGATCCATGTCTGAAGAAATGCTGTTTCAAAGGGACGATCTGGAGCACGCCCTGTCGGACAACGTCCGTGAGTCCGATGAATCCAAATACCTCATCTTCCGTTCCAGCGATATTCTGTATGCTATCAGCACGGATGTGGTCAAGGAGATATTCACGCACGTCGACGTGACGCGCATCCCGATGCTGCCGGACTATATCGCCGGCGTGATCAACCTGCGCGGCGCCGTTGTGCCCATTATCGACTTCCGCCTGATGCTCGGCCGCTATCCCGAAGGCGAGTCCTGCGCGATCATCCTGGACATCGACGGCGTTACCATCGGCATTCTGGTCGATACCGTCGACCGCATGGTCGACATCTCCAAGTCCGCCATCCTGCCGGTTCCCCCGCAGAACGAGCATCCGATGGTCAACGGCATGTGCACCATCCCCGGCGGCACGAGCACCGTCATGCTGCTCGACGCTCCGGCACTGATCCATATGGGCGAGTGATACGGCGAAGAGCGATCTTTGCCGCTGCTGCCCGCCAGACGACCGCCTCCCTGTCCAAGGGAGGCGGATTGGTACTGACTTAAGAGAAAGGGAGGTCCGCTGGGGCCATGAGCGTGAACCTGAAGGAATTGACCATATCTGATGCCGATTTCACCCGTATGGTGAACTTTGTGCAGAAAAACTACGGCATTGACCTCCATGCAAAGCGCCAGCTGATCCAGAGCCGTCTCGGCACCGTGATCAAAAACAAGGGGTTCAACGATTTTAAGGACTACGTCGACTATCTGCTCAACAACGGCAGCGGCGACGACATTAACGAGCTCCTGAGCAAGCTGACGACCAATTACACCTACTTCCAGCGTGAGACGGAGTCGTTTGACTTCTTCGTCAAAAAGATCCTGCCCGAGATCGAGCAGAAGCACCTCAGCGACAAGGTCCTTTCGATCTGGAGCGCGGCGTGCTCCTCAGGCGAGGAGCCGTACAACGTCACGATGTACATGATGGACTACTTCGGCGCGCACTGGCGCGAGTGGGACGCGCGTATGCTCGCGACGGATCTGAGCGTGGATGTGCTCAGCAAGGCGCAGCGCGGGGTCTATCAGCTCCCGGACAATATGCCGGAGGCATGGAAGAAGAATTATTTCAAGCCTTCGGGCAATCGCTTTGAGATCGCGCAGAAGGTCAAGGACAACGTGATCTTCCGCCAGTTCAACCTGATGGACCAGATCCAGTTCAAGCGCAAGTTCGACGTGATCTTCTGCCGCAACGTGATGATCTACTTCGATATGCCCACGAAAACGGCGCTGATCAACCGCCTGTATGACGCGACGGTCCCGGGCGGCTATCTGATCATCAGCCTTTCCGAGAATCTGCCTCCCGATACCAAGTGGAGGCGCGTCACCTCGGCAATATTCCAGAAGTAACCTGCAAAGCGGAGGTTCTTGAAATGGCTCTTGCAACAAGATTGACAAGACCCGGATCCGGCGGAAAAAAGATCCGCGTGATGGTGGTGGACGACTCTTTGCTCGCCCGCAAGGTCATCATCGACGGGTTGAGCAAGGACCCGGACATTGAGATCGTCGGTTACGCGATCAACGCGATTGACGCGAAAAACAAAGTTGCCCGCCTCAATCCCGACGTGATGACGCTTGACGTCCAGATGCCGGGTATGACGGGCATGGAGTTTCTCAAGGAGCTCCTTCCCCAGCACCACCTGCCGGTGGTGCTCTGCTCGTCGCTCAACCTGGGCGTTTTCGACGCGCTGCACGCCGGCGCGGTCGACTTCGTGCGCAAGCCGGATTCGACGCAGGGAAACGAGGCGTTCATCGCGATGCTCACCCAGAAGGTGCACATTGCCTCGCAGGCGCGGGTGGTCCGCCACGACCCGGCGTATTCCGAGCGCGTCGCGGCGGCGACCCAGCCGACCACGATGGCGCCCCCGCCGCTCGGCCCTTCGGTCTCCGAGCGGGTCATCATCGGCCTCGGCGCTTCCACGGGCGGCACCGAGGCGACGCTTGAGGTGATGAAGCGCCTGCCGGAGGATATTCCCGGCATGCTCATCACGCAGCACATGCCCACGGGCTTCACCAAGATGTACGCCGAGCGCCTCAACCGCCTGTGCAAGATGGAGGTGCGCGAGGCAAAGGACGGCGACGAGATCAAGCGCGGCCTCGCGCTCGTCGCGCCCGCCGACCTGCAAATGCGCGTCCAGCGCCCCACAGGGGGCGTCTATCGCGTCAGCTGCCAGCCGGGCGAGAAGGTCAGCGGCCACCGCCCGTCGGTGGACGCCCTGTTTACCTCGATGGCGCAGAACGTCCAGTGCAAGATGGTCGGCATCATTATGACCGGCATGGGCGCGGACGGCGCCAAGGGGCTTTTGGAGATGCGCCAGAAGGGCGCGTTCACGATCGGCCAGGACAAGGAGAGCTGCGTGGTCTACGGTATGCCCGGCGTTGCCAACGACATCGGCGCCGTGATGACGCAGGCGTCCTGCCAGGATGTGGCGGGCGTTTTGCTGCGCCATTTGAAACAAAAATAATTTTCCGTCCGAAACTATTAATTTTTCCAACTTCGGACCGATGATAAGGTTGAAGGACTCCGCGTTATGGCATTCAAACGCATATCGCGGCGGCCTATGACGTAAAGAAGGGGGCGTTCGAGTATGAAGATCTCGGGAGCCAACATCTCCGCCACGGAGACGGCCGGGCGCATCTATCAGGGACAATCCGGCCTGGCAAAAACACAGCGCGGCGGCGTAAGCAGACGGTTCGACAGCGTGACGCTTTCGGACGGCAGCATGCGCGGCAGCTATGAAATGGAGCTTCGGGGCAAAATTTCCCAGGAGGTCCGCACGGCGACGTCGTCCGGCCAGATCGCGGCATTGCGCGAGCAGGTCCAGAACGGCACCTATCAGGTCGAGCCGCGCGAGATCGCCAGGAAGATGCTCCTGATGGAGGCTGTCTGAGATGCGCGACGCCTACCGGGAGTATTTCGGCTTCATGGAGCAGCTGGGCCATCTGCTGGATCAGCTGACGGAGCTGGAAAAGAAGAAGACTGCGGCTGTGCGCCATGACGACCTGCTTACCGTGGACGAGTGCATGAAGCAGGAGCAGGCGCTGAGCCTGAGCCTGCGCGCCATGGACAAGAAGCGGGACGTCCTGCTTTCCGGCATGGGACTGGAGAACGTGACGCTCTCCGGCTTTGCGGAGCATTGTCCGCCGGAGCTTCAGAAAGAGGCGAAGGAGGCCGCGGAAACGCTTCACACCCGGTATATGCTCTACCGCAGCGCGTCGGATGCGGCGCGCACGACGCTGGAACTGAATCTCCATCAGATCGAGCGTATGCTTGCCGACGAGGCGGACGCGCCGCTCGGCGGAGGCACGATTGCAGATATTCGCGCGTAAAGCGCCTTAGGGCGCTTTTCGTGTTTCGGAAAGGGGTGTCGGACTATGGGCAATACGTCGACTTTCGGCACGTTTACGATGGCGCGCCTGGGCATTTTCGTCGCGCAGCACGCCCTCAACGTGACGGGCAACAACATTTCCAATATCAATACCGAGGGCTACACCCGCGAGAAGCTGGACCAGTCGTCCATGTACTTCGGCGGCGCGGACCGCTACCAGTCCAAGTACGACATCCGTGAAAACGGCGGCGTTCTGGCGAACGGCGTCGACCAGATCCGCGACCAGTATCTCGATATCCGCTACCGCAACGAGATGACCAAGGTCGGCGCGGCGGACGCGAAGCTCGACGGACTCAAGCAGCTTGACGCGATCCTTGACGAGGTCGCCAAGGGCGAGGACGGCGAGGGCGTGCTCGAAGCGCGCTTCAATGATTTTCTCCAGCAACTGCAGGAGTTGAGCAAGGACCAGAATGCCGGCAACGACGACATCGACGCGCTCGTGCGCTCGTCGGCGGAGGCGCTGGCGGTCCAGTTCAACACCTATGCCGGCAGGCTGGAGACCTTAAAGGAGAATGTGACCGCCCAGTTCAAGCAGGAGCTGGACGAGACCAATACAACGCTCGAAAAGATCCGCGATCTCAACGAGACGATCCGCAAGACGCAGATCTTCGGCGGCACGGGCCTGACGCTCAAGGACGAGCGCAACCTGCTTATCGACGATTTGTCCAAAAAAATCGGCATCAACGTCATCTATGAGATGGAGAATCTCGGCGACGGCGTCGAGGTCGAAAAGCTCAAGATCACCACGAGCGGCGACCCGTCCCGCGTACTGATCGACGGCATCTACGGCGCACAGCTGTCCATCGTGCAGGAGGGCGACGATGTGCCGCGCAAGGACAAGGCGGGCAATCCCGTTCTCGACGAGGACGGCAGGCAGGTTTACGACAAGAAGAATATCGACAACGACAACTTTGACCTCGCGATCTCCGAGCTTGTTGACAAGCGCGGCAAATCGGATCCCGCCGATCCCAACAAGCTCGAGCAGGTGATCGACAAGTTCGCGGTCAAGCTGACAAAAGAGGGCGCCACGGGCTTTGAGACCTATGAGGAGGCGTTCAAGGCGGCAGAGCTGCTCAACAGCGACCCGGCGTATTACACGAACCCGAACGACCCGGACAAGGCGTACTATTATCACGTCGGCGACGCGACGGATCAGGACGGCGCGGCGTCCGGCGCAAAAGGCCCGTTCTATATCCACCAGCACGACACAAAGATGGGAACCGACGGAAAACCGGTTGCCTATGACAGCGCGAAGACTCCGGAGCAAAATGCCGCGGCGGGTTACGTTGTCAACCCCTTCCGCTATACTGAGGTCTCCGCGCCGATGGTCACCAAGCTCAAGGATACCGAGCTCTCCGGCGGGCTGCAGGCGATGCGCGAGATGCTCACCGAGTCGGGCGAGTACGCCACGGCGTATGAGCCGGAGGATCTGCGCTACGACCCCGAGGCGGGCACGAAGCGCGGCATCCCGTACTATCAGAAGGCGCTCGACACGCTGGCGAACGTCTTCGCCGAGAAGCTGAACAACGCCAACACGCTCGTCGGCACGAGCCCCGTTGCCGATTTTGACGACAAGACGATGTTCGAGACGAACAAGGACGGTTTGCTTCAGGGCAAGGACAACATGCTCTACAAGCTCAACGGCGACGGGGAGACCTATACGAAATTGGCTGCCGACGGCACGACGGTCGAGAACGCGAGTGTTGCGGCTGCCGACGCCAGAGCGAACTTTGTTCTCAAGGATGACTACAAAAAATACTACAAGCAGAACGATGAAGGGAAGTTTGTAGATTACAAGGGCGACGTCCTTGCGGATCAGACCGACCCGACCAAGTACGTGCCGAACATCTACGTCGACAAGGCGACGCTTTACCAGCAGGACTCTGACGGCAATTTCCTCGGCGCGGACGGACACGCCCTGTCCGAGGCGGAGCTTAAGGATCCGACCCAGTATGTTCTCAAGGACGGCTTCGAGAAGTATTTCAGGAAGAATTCCGAGGGCAACTTCGAGCGCGACCCGCTGACGAAGGAGCTGATCCTCAAGGAGGGCTATCAGAAATTCCAGGGCGGCGCG